>NZ_JBZAJE010000004.1:0-3387 GCF_058215695.1 Nocardioides sp. Z38_18 | reverse complement strand
AGGCTCCCGACCGTAACTCGGGAACCACACAGTGGACGCGCAACATCTTTGAGGGACAAGCCCTCGGCCTATTAGTACCGGTCGGCTAGGGATTACTCCTGTACACCTCCGGCCTATCAACCCAGTCGTCTACTGGGGGCCTTACCCGGTTAACCCGGTGGGAAACCTCATCTTGAAACGTGCTTCCCGCTTAGATGCTTTCAGCGGTTATCACTTCCGAACGTAGCTAACCAGCCGTGCTCCTGGCGGAACAACTGGCACACCAGAGGTTCGTCCATCCCGGTCCTCTCGTACTAGGGACAGCCTTTCTCAAGTTTCCTGCGCGCGCGGCGGATAGGGACCGAACTGTCTCACGACGTTCTAAACCCAGCTCGCGTGCCGCTTTAATGGGCGAACAGCCCAACCCTTGGGACCTACTCCAGCCCCAGGATGCGACGAGCCGACATCGAGGTGCCAAACCATCCCGTCGATATGGACTCTTGGGGAAGATCAGCCTGTTATCCCCGGGGTACCTTTTATCCGTTGAGCGACGCCGCTTCCACATGCCAGCGCCGGATCACTAGTTCCGACTTTCGTCCCTGCTCGAGATGTCACTCTCACAGTCAAGCTCCCTTGTGCACTTACACTCGAAACCTGATTGCCAACCAGGCTGAGGGAACCTTTGAGCGCCTCCGTTACATTTTAGGAGGCAACCGCCCCAGTTAAACTACCCATCAGGCACTGTCCCTGATCCAGATAATGGACCTAGGTTAGATGTCTAATACGACCAGAGTGGTATTTCAACGATGACTCCACCTGAACTGGCGTCCAAGCTTCAAAGTCTCCCACCTATCCTACACAAGTCGAACCAAACACCAATACCAAACTATAGTAAAGGTCCCGGGGTCTTTCCGTCCTGCCGCGCGTAACGAGCATCTTTACTCGTAGTGCAATTTCGCCGAGTCCACGGTTGAGACAGCGCCCAAGTCGTTACTCCATTCGTGCAGGTCGGAACTTACCCGACAAGGAATTTCGCTACCTTAGGATGGTTATAGTTACCACCGCCGTTTACTGGGGCTTAAGTTCTCCGCTTCGCTAACAAGTTAGCTAACAGGTCCCCTTAACCTTCCAGCACCGGGCAGGAGTCAGTCCGTATACATCGTCTTACGACTTCGCACGGACCTGTGTTTTTAGTAAACAGTCGCTTGGGCCTGGTCTCTGCGGCCATCAACGCTTCACAGAGCAAGTCTGCTAACGCATCCGGCCCCCCTTCTCCCGAAGTTACGGGGGCATTTTGCCGAGTTCCTTAACCGTGGTTCACTCGATCGCCTTAGTATTCTCTACCTGATCACCTGAGTCGGTTTGGGGTACGGGCGGCGCATAGCTCGCTAGAGGTTTTTCTCGACAGCATAGGATCATCCACTTCGTCCATACGGACTCCCCATCAGGTCTCAGACACATGCGAGGCGGATTTGCCTACCTCGCGTCCTACACCCTTAGCCGTGGTCTACCATCGCCACGGTTGGACTACCTTCCTGCGTCACCCCATCGCTTGACTACTACCGGTTCGGGTCATGCGCTCTGCTCATCACGTCCCGAAGGATCAGATGAGTTTCGGGCACTTAGCATCACCGGGTTCGTCATGGGCGCTATTTTGCCGGTACGGGAATATCAACCCGTTGTCCATCGACTACGCCTGTCGGCCTCGCCTTAGGTCCCGACTTACCCAGGGCAGATTAGCTTGACCCTGGAACCCTTGATCATTCGGCGGAAGAGTTTCTCACTCTTCATTCGCTACTCATGCCTGCATTCTCACTCGTGTGGCGTCCACAACTGGTTCACACCGCTGCTTCACCCGCCACACGACGCTCCCCTACCCATCCATGCACCTGGACCACGAAGGCCTAGCTTTACGCATGAATGCCATAGCTTCGGTGGATAACTTGAGCCCCGCTACATTGTCGGCGCGGAATCACTTGACCAGTGAGCTATTACGCACTCTTTCAAGGATGGCTGCTTCTAAGCCAACCTCCTGGTTGTCTCTGCGACTCCACATCCTTTTCCACTTAGTTATCGCTTAGGGACCTTAGCTGATGGTCTGGGCTGTTTCCCTCTCGACAATGGAGCTTATCCCCCACTGTCTCACTGCCGCGCTCTCACTTACCGGCATTCGGAGTTTGGTTAATTTCGGTAAGCTTTTGGGCCCCCTAGACTATCCAGTGCTCTACCTCCGGCAAGAAACACGCGACGCTGCACCTAAATGCATTTCGGGGAGAACCAGCTATCACGAAGTTTGATTGGCCTTTCACCCCTATCCACAGGTCATCCCCTCAGTTTTCAACCTAAGTGGGTTCGGTCCTCCACGCGGTCTTACCCGCGCTTCAACCTGCCCATGGATAGATCACTTCGCTTCGGGTCTTGGTCGTGCCACTCAAACGCCCTATTAGGACTCGCTTTCGCTACGGCTTCCCCACACGGGTTAACCTCGCGACACAACGCAAACTCGCAGGCTCATTCTTCAAAAGGCACGCTGTCACAAGACCAAAGGTCTCGCTCCAACGGATTGTAGGCACATGGTTTCAGGTACTATTTCACTCCCCGCCAGGGGTACTTTTCACCTTTCCCTCACGGTACTTGTCCGCTATCGGTCACCAAGGAGTATTTAGGCTTAACGGGTGGTCCCGCCAGATTCACACGGAATTTCAGGGGTTCCGTGTTACTTGGGGTGACGCTTCAGAGCCATCGTCTTACGTATACGGGGGTATCACCCTCTATGCCGGGACTTTCCAGTCCGCTTCGACTTCAACGATGGTTTCTTACTCTGTGTCAGTTCGGCAGAACCAACAAAGCGGCCCCACAACCCTCAACTAGCAACGCCTGCCGGCTATCACACTAGTTAAGTTTGGCCTCATCCGATTTCGCTCGCCACTACTCTCGGAATCACTTTTGTTTTCTCTTCCTGTGGGTACTGAGATGTTTCACTTCCCCACGTTCCCTCCAAACACCCTATATATTCAGGTGCAGGTAACTGGACATGACTCCAGCTGGGTTTCCCCATTCGGAAATCCCCGGATCAACGCTTGGTTGCCAACTTCCCGGGGCTTATCGCAGGCTCCTACGTCCTTCATCGGCTCTTGGTGCCAAGGCATCCACCATGTGCCCTTAGTAGCTTGTCTTGCTACAAAGATGCTCGCGTCCACTGTGTAGTTCTCAAATTACGGGCGGTACCAACACCATCACCCCCGCTTACCAGCCAAACATCCTCACAGATGCGGCCCGGCAGTTCGGAGAAGTGCGGCCCAAAAGAAACCGAGATAAACTCGATCCCTCAGGACCCAACAGTGTGCCTGGAAAACTCCCCCACTCAACCTTCGACTTTCCACACTCACCGAACCCACAAGTGGACCC
>NZ_JBZAJE010000003.1:0-472161 GCF_058215695.1 Nocardioides sp. Z38_18 | reverse complement strand
CGAGGCCGCAGTTGCGCGCACTCGAACCACCTCAGCTGAGGTGAACCATGTGGGGTTTTGGTCCGGATCCGGCCGCTCGACCTCGCGGTCTGCGTCCTGCACTCTCCGGCCCAACAAGAAGAACATTAGTGCCCGTCCACCGTGCTGACAAATCGAGAGGAAGTGGCCCCCGTCACAGCCTCTGTTCACGCAGGTCAAGGCCGCTTCGGGGGGCAGATGCCCTTGCAGGGCTGACGATTCCCCGCGTCTGGGCGGCGTCCGCACACCCGGCGAGGCGCAGCGACTCGACCAGTTCCGTCTCCAGCTCGGCCAGTGCGCGGGCCACTCCCGCCTGGCCGTCGGCGGCGAGCGCGAGGAACAACGGCCGGCCGAGGAAGACTGCGTCGGCTCCCAGGGCCAGAGCCAGCATCGCGTGCAGTCCCGAGCGCACTCCCCCGTCGACGTACACCTCGACGCCGTCCCCGACGGCGGACCGCACCCCGGCCAGGGCGTGCGCCGTCGCCACGGTCTGGTCGAGCTGCCGGCCTCCGTGGTTGGAGACCCACACCGCGTCCACCCCGGCCTCGGCGCACAGCTGCGCGTCGTCTCCCCGCAGGACGCCCTTGACCACCACGGGGAGTCCGGTCACCTCCCGCAGCCACGCGAGGTCCCGCGGCCCGAGGTCCATCGCCTTGGCACGGTCCCCTGGTTCGAGCGCGGCGCCACCCGGCGCGTTCGCGCCCACCCACGTCGGGTCGGCCACCTCCCACACGCGCTGGGCTCCCGCGCCCGGGTAACGGGTGCCCACCACCGGGGTGTCCACCGTGAGCACCACCGCGGCGGCGCCGGCGAGGGTCGCGGCGTCGAGCAGCTGCAGCATCTCGCGGCGGTCCTGGGTGAGGTAGGCCTGCAGCCACCACACGGCACCCGTCTCCTGGATCTGCGCGAAGGTGCTTCCGGCGTTGCTCGAGACCACGACGGGCGCCCCGGCCGCGGCCGCGGCCCGCGCCATCGCGACCTCCCCCTCGGGGTGGGCGGCGCGCTGCAGGGTCATCGGGGCGACACCCAGGGGCAGCCGGAAGCGGGTACCGAGCAGATCAGCGGTGGTGTCGATCCGGCGTACGTCGCGCAGCACCCGCGGTGCGACCCGGATCGAGTCCCAGGCCGCGACGGCCTCGTGGAGCGTGATCTCGGCCCGGGCGCCCTCGGCGACGTAGCGCAGGATCGGCTCGGGGAGCCTCTCCCGGGCAAGGTCCTCCACCTGGTCGAGCCAGCGACCCGCCCCCGTCGTCATCGCAGGGGCGTCGTCGTCGTCATCGGTGGAGCGCCGTCATCGCCGTCAGCGCATCTCCACGCCGGCGAGGTTCTTCTTGCCCCGCCGCAGCACCAGCCAGCTGCCGGCGATCAGGTCCTCGTCGCCGGGGACCTGGTCGACGTCGGTGATCCGCTCGTTGTTCAGGTAGGCCCCGCCCTCGGAGATCGTCCTGCGGGCCTCGCCCTTGCTCTTGACCAGCCCGGACCCGACCAGCAGGTCCACCACCGAGGTCCCCCGGGGCACCTGGGTCGCCCCGGCCTCGCGCAGCGCTGCGGCCAGGGTCTCGTCACTCAGCTCGCGCAGGTCGCCGCCACCGAACAGCGCCGCCGCAGCAGCCTTCGCGTTCTCGGTCTCCCCCGCTCCGTGCACCTCGGTCGTGACCGCGTCCGCAAGCGCCTTCTGGCCTGCGCGCAGGAACGGCTTCTCGGCCGTCAGGGCCTCCAGCGCCTCGATCTCCTCCCGCGGGAGGAAGGTGAAGATGCGCAGCAGCTCGCCGACCTTCTCGTCCTCGACGTTGAGCCAGAACTGGTGGAAGGCGTACGGCGAGAGCATCTGCGGGTCCAGCCAGAGGGCACCGCCCTCGGTCTTGCCGTACTTGGTGCCGTCGGCCTTGGTGACCAGTGGTGTCGCGAAGGCGTGGGCCTTGCCACCGTCGTGGCGACGGATCAGCTCCACCCCGCCGGTGAGGTTCCCCCACTGGTCGCTGCCGCCGAACTGCAGCCGCACGCCGTGGTCGCGGTAGAGGTTGAGAAAGTCCATCGACTGCAGCAGGACGTAGCTGAACTCGGTGAAGCTGATCCCCGCCTCGAGCCGGCTCTTCACCACGTCGCGGGCCAGCATCCGGTTGACCGGGAAGTGCTTGCCGATGTCGCGCAGGAAGTCGATCGTGGACAGGCTCGCGGTCCAGTCGTAGTTGTTCACCATCGTGGCCGCGTTGGGCCCCTCGAAGTCGAGGAACGGCTCGATCTGGCGGTGGACCTTCTCCACCCACTCCTTGACGGTGTCCAGCGAGTTGAGCGTGCGCTCGCCGGAGTCACGGGGGTCGCCGATCATGCCGGTCGCCCCACCCACCAGGGCGTACGGCGTGTGCCCGGCGAGCTGGAGGCGCTTGGCCGTGAGCAGCTGGACCAGGTTGCCCATGTGCAGGCTGGGCGCGGTCGGGTCGAACCCGACGTAGAAGCGCACGGACTGCTCGGTCAGCAGCTCTCGCAGCGCGTCGAGATCGGTGGAGTGCGCGATCAGGCCGCGCCAGACGAGGTCGTCCAGCAGGTGCGGGTCGAGGTTCACGGAGTCGGAGCTCACCGGGTCCACTCGGGATCACGACCGGACTTCGCCAGCACCTTCGCGAAGGTGGGCGCGTCGTCGGCGACCTCCACCTCGGGACCGAAGGCGCCGCCCTCGCGTCCCTGGCCACCGATCACCTCGAGGATCTCCAGGGCCCGCTCGACCGCGCCGTCGTCGTACTCGACCTCCTGGCCCGACCCCTTCGCGAGGTCCCAGCCGTGCAGCATCACCTCGACGAAGCCCATGTCGCCGACCAGCTGCCGCGGCATCGCGCCGTCCATGGCGTCGCCCTCCCAGGCCTCGGGCTGGCTCCACGCGTTGGCGAAGTCGGTGAGCTTCTGGCTGAGGTCGTCGCGCCACTGCTCCCGCACGTTGTCGCCGTTGACGCCCCAGGGGTCCTCCGGGTCGAGCGGCTCCGCCGCCCCCACGCGACGCATCGCCTCGACCGTGCCCAGCATGTGGTTGGCGACCGTGCGCACGTCGTACTCGGTGCACGGGGTGGGCGCCTCCATCTCCTGGGCCGACACCCCGTAGACCACGGGTTGGAGGGTGGCGACGACGCTGTAGAGGTGTTCGCGGGTGGGCATCGGGGACGCCTTTCGTCGGGCAACGGAGTCAGGGTCACGTTACCCACCCGAGGCATCAACCGAGCGATCAGCCCACGTGAGGACCACCCGCCGCCTACGCTGGAGACCTAAAGTCTCGGGATTCGCGAGGGCACCATGAAGAAGTACTTGCGCGCTGCCGCAGTCATCACCACGGTGCTGTGTGCCGTCGCCTGGGCGGCGCCCCCGGCGACGGCCGGCTCGTGGAACCTCCACCGCGGCAGCAAGGGTGCGAAGGTGCGCACCCTGGAGGTGCGGCTGAACCAGCTCCACCTGCTGCCGCGAAAGCAGGTGGACCGGCGCTACCGCGCCCCCACGGTGCGGGCGGTGAAGCGGTTCCAACGCCAGATGGGGCTGCGGGCCAACGGCCGCGTCAACATGCGCACCTGGAACCTCATCTACCGCGAGGTCGTACGGCGGAACAAGCCGAAGCCCAAACCGAAGCCGCCGCCCACGCCGAGGGTGGTCGCACCGGCTCCCCCACCGGTCATCCTGGGCCACCGCGGCGCCCGGGTCGCGAACGTCCCGGAGAACACGATGGCGTCGATGCGCTACGCCGCCCTCACCGCCGACATCCTCGAGTTCGACCTGCAGCTGACCGCCGACGGGCAGTTCGTGCTGATGCACGACGGCACCCTGGACCGGACGACCAACTGCGCCGGCCGGGTCGCCGACTGGGAGCTGGCGCAGATCCAGGCCCTGTGCCTGACCGACATCGGTGCCCAGCGCGTCCCCAGCTTCACCGAGGCGGTGGAGTACGCCGCCGGCATCGGCAAGCCCATCGCCCCGGAGGTCAAGGACAGCGGGCTCAACAACGCGCGCCTCACCGACGAGCACCTCGGCGGCCTCGTGACGACGCTGCAGGTCAACGACATGGTCTCGCGCACCTTCGTGCAGTCGTTCTTCCCCGCGCTCTTCCCCCGCCTGCGGGCCCTCGAGGGCCGGCTGACCTTCGTGTTCCTGGTGAGCTCCTCGGCCACACCGGCCTCGGTGAGGGCGAGCGGAGCCACCATCGCCGGGCCCAACCAGTCGGGGCTGACCGCGGCCAGGGTGGCGGCGTTCCGTGCCGCCGGCCTCGCGGTGTGGGCCTGGACGGCTGCGAGCCAGACGCAGCTGAAGTCGCTGTGGGACATGCGGGTGGACGGCGTGATCACCGACATCCCGGCGAACGCGAGGCAGCTGTACCACTGAGCGGGGCGCTGCTCAGCGCTCGGTGACCTCGCGTGCCCGGGGCTTGGCCGCCACGTAGCGGCTCACCGTCGGGTCGCCGCTCACCCAGAAGCGCCAGGGACGGTCGGCGGCAAGACGCAGGCCGACGCGGGGGCCTGTGGAGACCGACTCCACCGGTGGTCCCGGCCGCAGGCTGTCACGCAGGTCGATCCCGTTGTCATCGCGAGTGATCCCCATGGCCTTGCACAGTCGCCCCGGCCCGCGGGCCAGGTCGCGGTCGGTGGAGCCCGGCCGGCGCTCGCGTGCGAGCTCGATCCCGTCCACCACCTCCCCTGCCCGGAGCAGCACCGCACTGGCCTCGCCGTCCGGCCCGCAGGCGACGTTGCAGCAGTGGTGCATCCCGTAGGTGAAGTAGACGTAGAGCCGACCGGCCGGCCCGAACATCACCGCGTTGCGGTCGGTCATCCCGCGGTGCGCGTGCGAGCCGGGGTCGCTGGTCCCGTCGTACGCCTCGACCTCGGTGAGCCGGATGCTGACGCCGCCGTGGGTGAAGGTGGCGCCGAGCAGGCGGGGTGCTGCCTCGAGGACCGGTCTGGTCAGTACGTCGAGCAGCCCGCCCCCGGCGCTCATCGCAGCCAGCTGCGGTGCTCCGCCACCGCCGCCCGGAGCTCGTCGAGCTGCTCGGCGACCCGCTGGGGCGCGGTCCCGCCGCGGCCGGTGCGCGAGGCGACCGAGCCCTGCGTGGTGAGCACGTCACGGACCTCCGGCGTGAGCCGCGGGTCGATCTGCGCGAACTGCTCGTCGGTGAGCTCGTCGAGCTCGACGCCGAGCTCCTCGCAGCGGCGTACGCACGCACCCGCGAGCTCGTGGGCGACCCGGAAGGGGACGCCCTCGCGGACCAGCCACTCGGCGATGTCGGTGGCCAGCGAGAACCCCTGCGGGGCCAGCTCGGCCATCCGCTCGGTGTCGTAGCGCAGCGTGGCCACCTGGCCGGTGAAGGCCGGCAGCAGCACCTCCAGGGTGTCCACGGAGTCGAAGACCGGCTCCTTGTCCTCCTGCAGGTCACGGTTGTAGGCCAGCGGCAGCGCCTTGAGCGTGGCGAGCAGGCCGGTCAGGTTGCCGATCAGCCGGCCCGACTTGCCGCGCGCGAGCTCGGCGATGTCGGGGTTCTTCTTCTGCGGCATGATGCTGGACCCGGTGGAGAAGGCGTCGTCGAGCGCGACGAACCCGAACTCGCGGGTGGCCCAGACGATGATCTCCTCGGCCTGGCGACTCACGTCGACGCCGATCATCGCGGTCACGAACGCGAACTCCGCGACGAAGTCGCGCGCGGCGGTCCCGTCGATCGAGTTGGGCGTGCTGCCGGTGAACCCGAGGTCGCGGGCGACCACCTCCGGGTCGAGCCCCAGGCTGGAGCCGGCCAGGGCGCCGGAGCCGTACGGCGAGTCCGCCGCGACCCGTGCGTCCCAGTCGCGCAGCCGCGCGACGTCGCGCACCAGCGGCCACGCGTGCGCCATCAGGTGATGGCTGAGCAGCACCGGCTGGGCGTGCTGGAGGTGCGTGCGCCCCGGCATGATCGCGCCGTGGTGCCGTTCGGCCTGCGCCGCGATCGCGTCGACCAGGTCCAGGACCAGACCGGCGATCACCCGGCCGTGGTCGCGCAGGAACACCTTGAACAGGGTCGCGATCTGGTCGTTGCGGCTGCGCCCGGCGCGCAGCTTGCCGCCGAGGTCGGGACCGAGCAGCTCCACCAGCGCCCCCTCGAGCGCGCCGTGGACGTCCTCGTCCGAGGGCTGCGGCACCAGCTCACCGGCCCGCACCCGGCGGTCCAGCTCGTCGATGCCGTCGAGGAGGCCGTCGAGCTCCTCGTCGCTGAGCAGCCCTGCCTGGTGCAGCGCCCGCGCGTGCGCCCGCGACCCGTCGAGGTCATAGCTCGCCAGCCGCCAGTCGAAGTGGGTGCTGCGCGAGAGCGCCTCGAGCTCGGGACTCGGCCCACCGGCGAACCGGCCGCCCCACAACTTGCCGGTGTTCGTGTCGCTCATGGTGTCCTTCGTAGCAGGTCAGGTGGGTGGCGGGACGGGGTGGGGCGGTCGCGCGGGGGCGGAGCCCCACAAATGTTGGCTTGTGACGTCCCGCGGACCGTTCTCGACGTCCCAATCCAACAATTGTGCGGTTGGGGGGACCCTCAGTCGGTGCCCATCTCCATCGCCACGTCGTCGAGGACGCGGTCGCTGGCGTCGGCCTCGGCGGCGGGGTTGCGGGAGATGCGGTCGGCGCCGCCGGGCTCGAGCTCGCCGTACAGCGTCCCGTTCTCGACGAGCACCTGGCCCTGGTCGAGCGGCTGGGCTGCGTAGAGCTCCAGCTTGGCCCGGGAGTCGGCGATGTCGAGGTTGCGCATGGTGAGCTGGCCGATCCGGTCGGTCGGGCCGAAGGCCGCGTGCTCGGTGCGCTCCATCGAGAGCTTGTCCGGGTGGTAGGAGAAGTTCTCCCCGCTGGTGGCGAGCACGGTGTAGTCCTCGCCGCGACGCAGCCGCACCGTGACCTCGCCGGTGACCAGCGACGCGATCCAGCGCTGGATCGCCTCCCGCTGCATCAGCGCCTGCGGGTCCAGCCAGCGGCCTTCGTAGAGCAGCCGGCCCAGGTTGCGGCCCTGCTCGTGGTAGCTGGCGATCGTGTCCTCGTTGTGTACGGCGTTCAGGAGCCGCTCGTAGGCGATCCACAGCAGCGCCATGCCCGGGGCCTCGTAGATGCCACGCGACTTGGCCTCGATGATCCGGTTCTCGATCTGGTCACTCATCCCGAGACCGTGACGCCCGCCGATCTCGTTGGCCTTCATCACCAGCTGCACCGCGTCGTCGTACTTGGTGCCGTTGATCTCCACGGGACGGCCGGCCTCGAAGCGGATCGTGACGTCCTCGGTCTCGATGGCCACCGAGGGGTCCCAGAACTTCACGCCCATGATCGGCTCAACGGTCTCCAGGGAGACGTCGAGGTGCTCGAGCATCTTGGCCTCGTGGGTGGCGCCCCAGATGTTGGCGTCGGTGGAGTACGCCTTCTCCTTGCTGTCGCGGTAGGGCAGGTCGTGCTCGGTGAGCCACTGGCTCATCTCCGCACGGCCGCCGAGCTGGTCGACGAAGTCGGCGTCGAGCCAGGGCTTGTAGATCCGCAGCTCGGGGTTCGCCATCAGCCCGTAGCGGTAGAACCGCTCGATGTCGTTGCCCTTGAACGTGGAGCCGTCACCCCAGATGTCAACGCCGTCCTCGTGCATCGCGCGCACCAGCATCGTGCCGGTGACGGCCCTGCCGAGCGGGGTGGTGTTGAAGTAGACGCGGCCGCCGGAGCGGATGTGGAAGGCGCCGCAGGCCAGCGCCGCGAGCCCCTCCTCGACCAGTGCCTGGCGGCAGTCGACCAGGCGCGAGATCTCGGCGCCGTAGAGCGCCGCACGGCCGGGTACGCCGGCGATGTCAGGCTCGTCGTACTGGCCGATGTCCGCGGTGTAGGTGCACGGGACCGCACCGTTCTCCCGCATCCAGGCCACGGCCACGGAGGTGTCCAGGCCGCCGGAGAAGGCGATGCCGACCCTCTCGCCGGTGGGAAGTGAGGTCAGGACCTTGCTCATGCGTTGCTCCTCGAAGTCTTTGGTGGGTGGTCGGCTGCGCGCACTCAGCGGCTCGCGGCCCGAGCACCGTTGTCTGGTCTGCTGGGTCGATCTACGGGGCGGCCGCCGGAGGCGGCGAGATTCGGCTGGTCCCGTTGGCGAGGTCCAGGAAGCGTTGCTGGAGCACCGCTCCCCCCTGCGGGTCCCGGGAGATCACCAGCACGGTGTCGTCGCCCGCGATCGTGCCCAGCACGTCGCCGAGCTCGGCCCGGTCCATCGCCGCGGCCAGGAAGTTCGCGGCGCCGGGCGGGGTGCGCAGCACCACCATGTTGGCGGTCGACTCGGCCGAGACGAGCAGCTCGGCGCAGAGCTTGGAGAGCCGGGCCTCGGTGGCCGCGGAGTCGCGCAGCACCGGGGTGCGGTCCCCACCCTCGGCAGGTACGGCGTAGACCAGCGCGCCGCTGGCGGTGCGCACCTTGAAGGCACCGAGCTCGACGAGGTCACGCGAGAGCGTCGCCTGGGTCACCGAGAAGCCGTCGGCGATCAACCCCTCCGCGAGATCGGTCTGCGAACGGACCTGACCGGTCTCCAGGAGCTCGACGATGCGCTGCTGCCGGGCGCTCTTGGTGCCCGGGAAATGGGCGTGCTCACTCATCAGGCCTCCTCTCGCTCGAGCAGCCAGGCAAGGACCGCCTTCTGCACGTGACGGCGGTTCTCCGCCTCGTCCCACACGACGCTGCGCGGGCCGTCGATCACCTCGGCGGTGATCTCCTTGCCACGGTAGGCCGGCAGGCAGTGCAGCACGATCGCGTCGTCGGCCGCCGCAGCGAGCAGCTCGGCGTTGAGCTGCCACGGGGCGAACGCCTCGGCCCGTGCCTCGGCCTCGGCCTCGCGGCCCATGGAGAGCCAGGTGTCGGTGGCGAGCACGTCGGCGTCGGTCGCGGCCTTGACCGGGTCCGCGACGAACTCCGCGGAACCGCCGGTGCCGCGGGCGATCTCCTGGGCTCGGGCCAGCACCGACTCGGCGGGCCGGTAGGCGTCGGGTCCGCTGACCCGCACGTGCATCCCGGCGGTGACGCCGGCGAGCAGATAGCTGTGCCCCATGTTGCAGGCGGCGTCACCGACGAAGGTGAGCAGCTGCCCGGCCAGCTCGCCGCGGTGCTCCTTGATCGTGAGCAGGTCGGCGAGCGTCTGGCACGGGTGGAACTCGTCGGTGAGCGCGTTCACGACCGGCACTCCGGCGTGCTCGGCCATCTCCTCGAGCCGCGCCTGCTCGTGCGTGCGCCACACCACGACCGAGGCCTGGCGACCGAGGACGCGGGCGGTGTCGGCGATCGACTCCCGCACGCCGATCTGCGCCAGGGAGCCGTCGATGATCATCGGGAACCCGCCGAGCTCCGCGATGCCCGAGGCGAACGAGGCCTGGGTGCGCAGGGTCGGCTTGTCGAAGAGCACCGCGACCGTGCGGGGGCCCGCCAGCGGCTTCGCGTCGTACGGCGCGGCCTTGAACGCACCCGCGAGGGCGAGCACACGGGCCTGCTGGGTGGGGTCCAGGTCGTCGTCGCGCAGGAAGTGCCGCGTCACGACGAGCTCCCGTAGCCGGCGTCGAGGATGCCCGGCCACGCGGCGAGGAACGAGTCGGCCTGGGCACCGGTGAGCACCAGCGGCGGCGCCAGCCGGATCCGCTCGGGGGTCGGGTTGTTGATGATGAACCCGGCGTCCAGGGCAGCCGCGGTGACCTCCGCGGAGCGGGGCTCGCTGAGGTCGAGCCCGATCAGCAGCCCGGCTCCGCGCACCTCGGTGACGCGGTCGTCGGCCGCGAGGCCCTCGCGCAGGTGCTGCCCGCGCTCGGTCACCTCGGCGAGCAGGTTCTCCTTCTCGATCACCTCGAGGACCGCCAGCGCGGCCGCACACGCGACCGGGTTGCCGCCGAAGGTGGTCCCGTGGTTGCCGGGCTGGAGCAGGTCGGCTGCGGCACCCGTGGCGATGCAGGCACCGATGGGGAAGCCACCGGCGAGGCCCTTGGCCAGCGTGACGATGTCGGCGTGACCGTCCAGGGGTGCGGCGACGGCGGGGTCGTGGTGGGCGAACCAGCTGCCGGTGCGGCCGATCCCGGTCTGGATCTCGTCGAGCCACAGCAGCGCCCCGTGCTCCCGGGTGATCTCGCGGGCACGGCGGAGGTAGTCCAGCCCCGGCGCGACCACCCCGGCCTCGCCCTGCAGCGGCTCGAGGAGCACGGCTGCGGTCTCGTCGGTCACGGCCGCGGCGAGCGCGTCGGCGTCGCCGTACGGCACGAACGTGACGCCGCCGGGCAGCGGCTCGAACGGCTCGCGGTAGGCGGCCTTGGAGGTCAGCGCGAGGGCACCCATCGTGCGGCCGTGGAAGCCGCCCTCGGTCGCGACGACGTGCGTGCGCCCGGTGCGGCGGGTGAGCTTGAAGGCGGCCTCGTTGGCCTCGGCGCCGGAGTTGGTGAAGAAGACCTTGCCCGAGGCCCCGTGACTGGTCTCGACTGACCGCTCGCTTCGCTCGCTGCTCGACCAGCTGTTGCCGGCGAGCAGCTCCAGGAGCCGCTCGGCCAGGCGCACCTGCGGCTCGGTCGCGAAGAAGTTCGAGACATGGCCCAGGGTCTGCAGCTGCGTGGTGACGGCCTCGACCAGGGCCGGGTGGGCGTGGCCGAGCGAGTTCACCGCGATGCCCCCGAGCAGGTCGAGGTACTGCTTCCCCGCGTCGTCCCACACGTGCGCACCCTCGCCGCGGGCGAGCACCAGCTTGGGAGGACCGAAGGTGTTCATCAGCGCGTCGGAGTAGCGCGCCTGCAGCTCGCTCATGACTTGGAGTCCTTCGGCTGGCCGCTCGCGTAGGCCTTGCGCAGGCGGGTCTCGATCCCGGGGAGGACCTGGGTGCCGACGCCCTCGGCGGTGAACAGCTCGAGGAGCACGGAGTGCGGCTCGCGTCCGTCCACGACCGTGGCGCGGGGGACTCCCCCGGTGACCGCGTCGTAGCAGGCCTGCATCTTCGGGACCATGCCGCTGTCCAGGCTCGGCATCAGCTCGGCCAGTGCCTCCGGGCTGATCTCCTGGATCACGTCGTCGCTGTTGGGCCAGTCGCGGTAGAGGCCCTCCACATCGGTGAGCACCATCAGCTTCTCGGCCTTCAGCGCGATGGCCAGGGCCGCGGCGGCCGTGTCCGCGTTGACGTTGAGCACCACGCCGTCCAGGTCGGGGGCGACGCTGGAGATCACCGGGATCCGTCCTGCCTCGACGAGATCGAGGACGGCCTCGGGACGCACGTGCTCGACCTCACCGACCAGGCCGAGGTCGACGCTCTCGCCGTCGATGACGGTGTTGGTCGCCCGGGCGGTGAACAGGCCCGCGTCCTCCCCGGAGAGGCCGACGGCGATGTGGCCGTGGTGGTTGATCAGCCCGACGAGCTCGCGCTGCACCTTGCCCACCAGGACCATCCGGACGACGTCCATGGCCTCGGGCGTGGTGACGCGCAGGCCGCCCTTGAACTCCGACTCGATGCCGAGCTTGTCGAGCATCGTGGAGATCTGCGGGCCGCCGCCGTGCACGACGACTGGCCTGAACCCGGCGAAGCGCAGGAACGCGATGTCCTCGGCGAAGGCCTTCTTCAGCTCGTCGTCGATCATCGCGTTGCCGCCGTACTTCACCACGACGACCTTGTCGTGGTACTTCATCAGCCACGGCAGGGCGCCGGCGAGGACCTCGGCGGGACGGGTGGAGTAGGGCCGGCTGTTGCTCGGAGTGCTCATGAGGAGTACGCGCTGTTCTCGTGGACGTAGGCGTGGGTGAGGTCGTTGGTCCAGATCGTCGCCCGCTCGGTGCCGGACTTGAGGTCGATCGTCACGCTGACCTCCCGGTCCTCGAGGTCGACACCCGCGGGGTCCTCGGCGGGAGTGGACTCCCGGCACACCCAGACACCGTTCATCGCGACGTCGAGGTCTGCGGGGTCGAAGGCGGCCTCGGTGGTGCCGATGCTGGCCAGCACGCGGCCCCAGTTGGGGTCCTTGCCGAAGACGGCTGCCTTGAACAGGTTGCTGCGGGCCACGCTGCGGCCGACCTCGAGCGCGTCCTCCTCGGAGGCGGCGTGCAGCACGGTGATGGCGATCTCGTGGTCGGCGCCCTCGGCGTCCTTGACCAGCTGCATCGCGAGGTCGGTGCAGGCCTGGGTCAGCGCCTCGGTGAAGTCGTCGAGGGGCGGGGTCACGCCGCTGGCACCGCTCGCCATCAGCGTCACGGTGTCGTTGGTGGACATGCAGCCGTCGGAGTCGAGCCGGTCGAAGGTGAGCCGGGTGGCCGTGCGCAGGGCCTTGTCGAGGTCGGCTGCGGGGACCACTGCGTCGGTGGTGAGTACGACGAGCATGGTCGCCAGCTGCGGGGCCAGCATGCCGGCGCCCTTCGCCATCCCGCCGATCGACCAGCCACCACCGCCGGGCCCCTCGACGACCACCTGCTTGCTCACCGAGTCGGTCGTCATGATCGCCTCGGCGGCAGCGGTGCCGCCGTCCTCACTGAGCGTGGAGAGGCACTCGTCGACGCCCTTGAGGAGGTTCTCGCGCGGGTTGCTCAACCCGATCAGGCCGGTGGAGCACACCACCACGTCAAGGGCGCCGATGCCGAGTCCCGCCGCGACCTGCTCGGCGACCGCGTGGGTGGTCTGGAAGCCCTCGGCGCCGGTGTAGCAGTTGGCACCGCCGGAGTTCAGCACGACAGCGCGCACGATGCCGTCCTTGACCACCTCCTGGCTCCACAGGATCGGGTTGGCCTTGCACCGGTTGGCGGTGAACACCGAGGCGGAGTCGTGCTGGGGCCCGGTGTTGACCACCAGGGCCAGGTCCTTGCCGCCGCTGCTCTTCAGGCCTGCTTCGACGCCGGCTGCGGTGAAGCCGGCGGGGTGGGTGACGCTCATCTGCTCTTCTTCTCCTGGGTCTTGGATCGCGACTGGTCACGGTCGGGTCGATCGGGCCGCTCCGGCTTCACCGGCACGGCGACGACGACCTCGTGGCCCGATCGTCGCCATTCCTCGGCGGCGCGCTCGGCGTCGTTGATCGGCACCAGGATCCAGTCGGTGTCGAAGGTGGAGATGGTGAACACGCTGATCTCGGCTGCCGCCAGGGGCAGCAGCAGTGTGGAGAGGACGCCGGTCTTGGCGAGGTCGAGCGGGCCCTGCACGGCGAAGGCGGTGAACGGCCCCGCGTGCTTGGCCTTCCGGGGCACGCTGCGCATCGCGCAGACCACGCTGGTCTCCAGCGCTGTCGCGGTCACCGAGAACAGCGACGACGACTCGGCCCAGCTCGGCACCTCGGCGCCGGCACCCAGGCGTACGACGGCGAGCTTCTCGGGGAACTGCTCGAGGGTGAAGGTCGAGACGAGGTCGCTCACGTCGAGCGGGTCGCCGGACCCAGCGGTCTCGGCGGCCTCGCCGGACTCGCCGCTCACGGCGCCAGCCCTACGGTGGTGAGGCCGGTCTGCTCGGGCAGTCCCAGCGCGAGGTTCATGCACTGCACCGCCGCTCCGCCGGTGCCCTTGGCCAGGTTGTCCACGGCACCGACCACGACCATCCGGCCCGAGTCTCCCCCGCCGTCGGGGTCCAGCGTCACCTGCAGGTGCACGCTGTTGGAGCCGGTGACCGACTTGGTGGCGGGCCACTGCCCCTCTGGCAGCACGTGGACGAACGGCTCGTCGGCGTACGCCTTGGCGTAGCAGGCGCGCAGGTCGTCCGCGGTGACCCCGTCCTTGACCGGTGCACTGGCCGTGGCCAGGATGCCGCGCGGCATCGGCACGAGGACCGGGGTGAAGCTCACCTTGACGGACTCCTCGGTGAGGCCGCCGAGGTTCTGCAGGATCTCGGGCGTGTGCCGGTGCACTCCGCCGACGCCGTACGCCGAGGCCGAGCCCATCACCTCGCTGCCGAGCAGGTTGGTCTTCGCGGCCTTGCCGGCACCGCTCGTGCCGGACACGGCGACCACCACGAGCTCGTCGGTGTCCACCAGGCCCGCCGCCACGGCCGGTGCCAGCACCAGCGTGGAGATCGTGGGGTAGCAGCCGGGAACGGCGATCCGACGCGCGCCGGCCAGGACCTCCCGCTGCCCGGGGAGCTCGGGGAGGCCGTAGGGCCAGGAACCGGCCCAGGGGGTGTCGCCCGCGGCGTCGTAGAACTTCGTCCACAGCGACTCGTCGGTGAGCCGGAAGTCGGCACCGCAGTCGATCACCACCGTCTCGGGCGAGGACTCGGCCAGCTGCTCGGCGACCGCGCCGGACTGGCCGTGCGGGAGCGCCAGGAAGACCACGTCGTGACCCGCGAGGGTCTCCGGCGTGGTCTTCTCCAGGACGCGGTCGGCGAGCGGGACCAGGTGGGGCTGCAGCTTGGCCAGGCTCTCGCCGGCGTTCGAGCCGCCGGTGAGGGCGCCGATCTCGACCTCGGGGTGGGAGAGCAGGATCCGCAGCACCTCGCCCCCGGCGTACCCACTGGCTCCGGCGACGGCGACACGCGTTGACGACATGTGCATGACTATACAGTGATGCGCATGTGAGCGCACCAGTGGGTGTGACCTAGCCGACCTGGAACTCCGCCAGCTCGTCCCAGTGGTCACCCTCCATCAGCACGTTCCGGACCTGTGGGGTCTCCTGGACGTACTGCGGCAGGTCCTGCTGCGCCTTCTTGAAGTGGTCGCTGCCCACGTGCGCCTCCGCGGCGTCGTCCTTGAACGCCTCGATCAGCACGTACTGGTTCGGGTCCTCCACGCTGCGGGACCACTCGAAGAACAGGTTGCCGTCCTCGGCCCGGGTGGCCTCGGTGAACTCGCGGCTGAGCTCGACCCACTGGTCGGCGTACTCCGGCTTCACCTTCCACTTGACGCAGATGAAGATCATGTTGGCTCCTTGTCGTTCGGGGTGCTCGGTGAGTGCTCTCCTGGGCCCGCGATGCTGCCACGCCCGCCGCGTGGGCAACCAGCCGCGTTGTCGGCGGCTGAGAAGGGTTGCGCTGTTCCCTACTGTGAGGCCATGACGTCTGGTCGGGCCGAGCACAGCGCCCGACCCGGTTCGGTGCACCGGACCCTGGACATCCTCGAGGTCGTCGCCGCCCGCGGCGGGGCCAGCGCCAAGGAGATCGCGGACGCGACCGGTCTGCCACTGCCCACCGTCTACCGGCTCGCGCGCGAGCTGCTCGACAGCGACTACCTGGTGCACATCCGGGAGGAGAAGCGCTTCGAGCTCGGCTACAAGCTCCACCAGCTCGGCGTCTCGCTGCACCAGCAGATCGGGGTGCCCCGCGAGGTGCGGGCCGAGGTGACCGCGCTTCACGAGCGGCTCGGGCTCGCGGCGTACTTCGCGGTCCACCGCGGCTCCCAGATCGCGGTGGTGTTCACCGCCGACTCCCCTGCCTGTCCCCGGCTGCGGCGGATCGACTTCGGGTTCCACGAGGCGCCGCACGCGACCGCCCTGGGCAAGATCCTGCTGGCCAACATGGACCCCGACCACCGGGCGCTGCTCCTCGACGAGGAGCCGATGCCACGGTTCGCGCCCGGCACCATCACCAGCCACCGGGAGCTGGCCGACCAGCTCGACGTCGTCGCCGGGCGGGACCTCGCCTGGGAGAACGACGAGTTCCAGGCCGGGGCGACCTGCGTCGCCGCTGCGGTGCGCAGCGGCGACGGGGTCCTGATCGGCTCGGTGGCGCTCTCCGGACCGGACGCGCGGATGCAGGTGGCCCCCGCCGAGGTGGAGGCAGCCCTGCGCACGACCGCGTCGAGGGTGAGCCGGTTCTACCGGTCCGGGCGCACCCAGGAGGGCTGAGCGGCTCCCCGGCACCGGGGTTCTCATCGGCCGATAAGGCGGCTGGCCGGGCGAGGTGGCGGTTCCTAGTGTGGCGAGGGTCACACCGCCCCACCACCCTTGGAGCAACCCCATGGCCGACGCCTCGACCACACCCGCCATCACCGACAGCGCCCGGGCCTCCCTGGTGCGCCTGCTCCGCGTGGCCTATCCGCACCCCAGCTTCCCCGACGGTCCCTACGAGCGGACCGCCGCGGAGGTGATCAGGCAGCTCGACGAGTCGCTGTGGCACCGGCTCACGCTGACCCAGGGCCTGGCATCGCTCGACGCCGCCGCCGGTGGCGACTTCGCCGGCCTGGACGACACGGCGGCACTGGGGCTGCTCCGGGGGATGGAGGACGCGGAGTTCTTCACCTTCGTGCGCAGCGTCGCCGTGGTCTTCCTCTACAACGACCACGAGACCTGGGAGCTCCTCGGCTACGAGGGGCCGTCCTTCGACCAGGGCGGCTACCTGCACCGCGGCTTCGACGACCTCGCCTGGCTGCCGCCGGCGCGGATCGAGGAGTACGACGGGCCCGATCAGCTGGTCGAGGTCGCCCCCGATGACCAGCCCGACGAGCTGCCGGCCGTCGACCCGGCAGCGCCCACGCCCGTGACCACGACGCTGACGACGCCCCTGACGACGGAGGCCGCACGATGAGCACCCAGGACCCCGGCCTCTCCCTGGGCCGCGACCACGGCAAGCCGATCGGCCACGACGAGGAGGTCGTGGTTGTCGTCGGCTCGGGAGCCGGCGGCGGCACCGTCGCCTACGAGCTCACCGCGCGGGGAGTCCCGTGCGTGGTCCTCGAGGCAGGCCCGCACCTGCTCCCGGAGGACTACGAGAACGACGAGTGGGCGGCGTTCAACCAGATGGCCTGGCTGGACAACCGCACGGCGTCGGGCTCGTTCCAGGTCGCGCGCGACTTCCCCAACCTGCCCGCCTGGCTGATCAAGGCGGTCGGTGGGACGACCACCCACTGGGCCGGGGCGACCCCGCGGTTCCGCGACTACGAGTTCCGCACCGCCACCCACTACGACGGCATCGAAGGCGCGAACCTGCTGGACTGGCCGATCAGCCTGGCCGACCTCGCGCCGTACTACGACCGCGCGGAGCGGGCGATCGGCTCCAGCCACCGGCACGGCCGTCCCCCGATGCCGGCCAACAACAACTACAAGGTGCTGGCCAACGGCGCCGAGAAGGTCGGCTACAAGTTCTTCGCGACCGGCCCCTACGGCACCAACTCCGAGCCGTACGACGGCCGGCCCGGGTCGGTCCAGGACGGGTTCAACTTCCAGGGGGACAAGCAGTCCTCGAAGTGGAGCACCGCCGTGCGCGAGATCCCACGGGCCGTGGCGACCGGGCTGTGCGAGCTGCGGCCCGAGTCCCAGGCCGTCCAGGTCACCCACGACGCCACCGGCCGCGCCGACGGCGTGCTCTACCTCGACAAGGACGGCAACCTGCACCGCCAGGCGGCGAAGGTGGTGTGCGTGGCCGGCAACTCGATCGAGTCCACCCGGCTGCTGCTGATGAGCGCGAGCTCGATGCACCCCGACGGTCTCGCGAACTCCTCGGGCCAGCTGGGGCGCAACTACATGCGCCACACCACCGGCTCGGTCTACGCACGGTTCGAGGAGCCGGTGCACATGTACCGCGGCGAGACCATGGCCGGCATCGTCGCCGACGAGGCGCGGCTCGACACCTCCCGCGGCTTCGCCGGTGGATACTACTTCGAGACCCTCTCCCTCGGCCCGGCCTTCCTCGCCTCGTTCGTCGAGCCGGGAGCATGGGGTCCGGAGCTGACCCAGCTGCTCGACGCCTACGAGAACACCGCAGGGCTGTGGATCGTCGGTGAGGACATGCCCCAGGAGAGGAACCGCGTGACCCTCAACCCGGCCGTGCAGGACCAGTGGGGCCTCCCCGTGCCCGACGTGAACTTCGAGGACCACCCCAACGACGTCGCGATGCGCGAGCACGCCTTCTCCCGCGCGGACATGCTCTACGAGGCAGTCGGCGCGCTCGGCACCCACCACACGCCGCCGTACCCGTCGACGCACAACCTCGGCACCTGCCGGATGAGCGAGCGTCCGCAGGACGGGGTGGTCGACAAGTGGGGTGAGGCGCACGACGTGCCGGGGCTGTTCGTCAGCGACGGCTCGGTGATGACCACCGGCGCCGCGGCCAACCCGACGCTGACGATCGTCGCGCTGGCGATCCGCCAGGCCGAGCACATCGCGGACCGGCTGGCCGGAGCGGGCTCCTGAGCACCCGGCACGCAGAAGCCGGCACCGGGCTCGCGTCCTCCCTCGAACGCGAGCTCGGTGCCTCTGCGTGCACCGTGAGCGGACGCGCGATCGACCTGCTCGCCCATGCCCACGACGCCTCGCACTACCTGCTCCACCCGCAGGTGCTGGTGACGCCCACGGGGGTCCCGGACGTCGCCGAGGTGATGCGCGTCTGCGGTCGCCTCGGCGTGCCGCTCACCTTCCGCGGCGGCGGCACCTCGCTCTCGGGCCAGGCGCTGAGCGACTCCGTGCTGGTCGACACCCGCGAGGGGTTCCGGCAGATCGAGGTGCTCGACGGCGGGGACCGGGTGCGGGTGGGTCCGGGTGCCACCGTGCGGTCGGTGAACGCACGGCTGGCCCCGCACGGGACCCGGCTCGGCCCGGACCCGGCCAGCGAGATCGCCTGCACGGTCGGCGGCGTGATCGCCAACAACTCCTCGGGGATGCAGTGCGGCACCGAGCTGAACACCTACAACACCCTGGAGTCGATGGTCGTCGTGCTGCCCTCGGGCACGGTCGTCGACTCCGGTGCGGCCGACGCCGCCCGCCACTTCGCCCAGGCCGAGCCCGAGCTGCACCGGGGGCTGGCCGAGCTGCGCGACCGGGTCCGCCGCGACCCGCGCTCGGTGGCGACCCTGGAGCGGCTGTTCAGCCTGAAGAACACGATGGGCTACGGGCTGAACGCGTTCCTCGACCACGACGACCCGCTGGAGATCCTCGTCCACCTGATGGTGGGCAGCGAGGGCACGCTGGGCTTCGTCGCCTCCGCGGTCTTCCGCACCGTCGAGGTGCTCCCCCGGGCCGCGACCGGGCTCTACGTCTTCGACGACCTCACCCAGGCGTCGAGGTCGGTCCCCGACGTCCTGGCCACCGGGGTCGCGACCGCGGAGCTGCTCGACGCGGCATCCTTGCGGGTGGCCCAGCAGGACCCCGGCTGCCCCTCGCAGATCCTGCGGCTCGACGTACGCCAGCACGCGGCGCTGCTGGTGGAGTTCCAGGCGCGCACGACCGAGGAGCTCGCCGGGCTGCGCGCGGACGCCGAGCCCGCCGTCGGCCGGCTGCCGCTGTCGATGCCGGCCGAGATGACCGCGGAGCCCCGGGAGCGGGCCAGCCTGTGGCGCACCCGCAAGGGCCTCTACAGCGCCGTCGCCGGAGCACGCCCCCAGGGGATGAGCGCGCTGCTGGAGGACGTCGCCGTGCCGGTGGCCAGCCTCGAGGAGATGTGCCGGGGGCTGACCACGATGATGGACGCCCACGGCTACGAGGACTCCGTGATCTTCGGGCACGCGCGCGACGGCAACCTGCACTTCATGCTCAACGAGCGCTTCGACGACCAGCGGCTGCTGGAGCGCTACGAGGCGTTCACCCACGAGATGGTCGACCTGGTCCTCGGGCTCGGCGGCACCCTCAAGGCCGAGCACGGCACCGGGCGGATCATGGCGCCCTTCGTGGAGCGGCAGTACGGCGCCGACCTCACCGCGGTGATGCGCGACCTCAAGCGGCTGGTCGACCCGGCGCAGACGCTGAACCCCGGCTCGGTGCTCACCGACGACCCGCGCGGCTGGCTGAGCGACCTCAAGCCCAGCACCCGGGTCGAGGAGGAGGTCGACCGCTGCGTGGAGTGCGGCTTCTGCGAGCCGGTGTGTCCCTCCCGGTCGCTGACCACCACGCCCCGGCAGCGGATCGTGCTGCGCCGGGAGATGGCGCTCGCCGAGGCCCGCGGGGACGACGACCTGGTCCTGGAGCTGCGCCGCGACTTCGAGTACGACGGCATCCAGACCTGTGCGGTGGACGGGATGTGCGCCACCGCCTGCCCGGTGCTGATCAACACCGGCGACCTGGTCCGCCGGTTGCGGGCCGCCACCGAGAGCCCCCGGGAGCGCCGGGCCTGGTCGTTCGCGGCCGGGCACTGGTCCGCGGCCACCCGCGGGGCCGCCGCCGCGCTCACCGTCGCCGACCGGCTCCCGGCCCCGGTGCCGGTGGCGCTCTCCCGGCTCGGTCGCGAGGTCGCCGGTGCCGAGCAGGTGCCGCTCTACGACCCGGGCCTGCCCCGGGGCGGCAGCGCCCGCTCCCCCGGCCCGTCCGCTGCTCCCACCGCATCGCAGGGCGAGCCGGAGGCGGTCCTGTTCGCCGCCTGTGTGGGGACGATGTTCGGCGGCGGGAGCACCGCCGCGCTGCGCCGGGTGTGCGAGCGCGCCGGGGTGGTCCTGCGAACCCCCGACGACCTCGACGGGCTGTGCTGCGGGACCCCGTGGAAGTCCAAGGGCCACCTCGACGGCTACGCCCGGATGGCCGACCGCGTGCGCGCGTCGGTGCTGGCCGCCACCGACGGGGGCCGGCTGCCGGTGATCGCGGACGCCAGCTCGTGCACCGAGGGGCTGGTGCAGATGCTCGCCCCCTCCGGGGTCGAGGTGCGCGACGCCACCGACTTCGTCGCCGACCGGGTGCTGCCCGGCCTGCGGGTCAGCACGCCGGTGCCGGCGGTGGTGGTGCACCCGACCTGCGCGAGCACCGCCCTGGGCAGCACCGACGCGCTCGTGCGGATCGCCGGCTTCCTCTCCGAGGAGGTCGTCGTCCCGGCCAGCTGGGGGTGCTGCGGGTTCGCCGGCGACCGGGGGCTGCTCCACCCCGAGCTCACCGCGTCGGCCACCGCCCCCGAGGCGGCCGAGATCGCCGGACTCGCGACACCGGCCGGGACGGCGTACGTCTCCAGCAACCGGACCTGCGAGCTCGGGATGCACCGCGCCACCGGCCAGGAGTACCGCCATGTCCTCGAGGTCCTCGACGAGGCCACCCGCTGACCCGGCTCAGGCGTCGGGGACCGAGCCGTGGAAGTGCCCGATCCTCCAGTCGTCGTCCCCGCGCACCAGCCACAGCGAGAGCCGGTGGCCGCACCCCAGTGGCTCTCCGAGAGCCTCGCCGGAGTTCGGGAGGAGATCAGGCGCGCCGCTCGGCCCCGTGCCGCTCGACCGCCAGCGCCACCGCTGCGTCACGGGCGGCCGAGGTCTCCGGCTCGGTCAGCGTCCGGTCCGGTGCCCGGAAGCGCAGCGCGAACGCCAGTGACTTGCGGCCCTCACCCACCTGCTGCCCGGTGTAGACGTCGAAGAGACGCACCGACTCGCACAACGTCCCCGCTCCCTCGCGCAGCGTCGCCGCGAGCTCCTCGGCCGGCAGGTCGGCTGCCACCACGAGGGCGACGTCCTCCTTGGCGACCGGGTAGGTCGAGAAGTCGGGCGCGGCCGGTACGACGTCCGCGCGGGACAGCAGCGCCTCCAGGTCCAGCTCGGCGACCGAGGTGCGCGGCGGAACCCCGAAGTCCCGGCACACGTGCGGGTGCAGCTCACCGGCGTGGCCGACCGAGATCTCGCCGACGAGCAGCTCGGCGCAGCGACCCGGGTGCCACGGCGCAACAGCCGCCGACCTCACGGTGAGCTCGAGACCGAGCGCCTCCGCGAGGACCCGCGCGGTCTCGATGACGTCGCTCCAGCCGGCTGCCCGGCCCTTGCCCCACCAGCCACCACGGTCGCGCTCACCGCACACGGCGAACGCGAGGTGGAGCGGCTGGTGCGGGACGGCTCGGTTCAGCGCCTCCCACTCCTGCTCGCTCGGGCGGCGGTCGACAGGCAGGATCGGTGCGCCGCCTCCGCGCGGGAGCGTGACCGGGGACGCCTCGAACAGGGCCAGGTCGTTCGCGCCGCGGCTGACGTTGCGGGCCACGGTGCGCAGCAGCCCGGGCAGCAGCGTCGTGGTCATCAGCGGCTCCTCGCTGCTCAGCGGGTTCGCCAGCCGCAGCGTCGTACGCCGGGCGTCGTCGGCCTCGAGCCCGAGCCGGTCGAGGTCGGCCTCCCCGACGAACGGGAAGTTCAGCACCTCGACGTACCCCTGGCCCGCGAGCGTGCGACCCACGCGGCGGCGCAGGGACTGCTCAACGGTGAGGCCGCGTCCGGGCGGCGCCTGCGGGAGCACGCTGGGGATGTCGTCGTACCCGACGATCCGGGCGACCTCCTCGACGAGGTCGAAGGGGTCGTTGAGGTCGGGACGCCACGGCGGCACCGTCGCGGTCAGCGTGTCCGCCGCCGCCTCGACCTCGCAGCCGACCGCCTCGAGGTTCGCGATCGAGGTGTGCGAGGCGATGTCCATCCCGGTGACGCGGGCAGGCAGGTCGATCGGGATCGTGATCGAGGGCTGCACGGGCGGCTCGCCGACGACGGTCACGCCGTCCTCGATGGTGCCGCCGCCGTACTCCGCAAGCAGCTCGGCGACCCGGTCGGCCGCGGCCTCGCAGATCGTCGGGTCGACGCCGCGCTCGTTGCGCTTGCCGGCCTCCGAGGTCAGCTTGTGGCGCCGGCCGGTGCGGAACATCGAGCGCGCGTCCCAGTGGGCCGCCTCGATCAGCACGCGAGTGGTGGTCTCGGACATCTCCGTGGTCTGGCCGCCCATCACCCCGCCGAGGCCGATGATGCCCGAGTCGTCGGTCACCACCAGGTCCTCCGGTGACAGGGTGCGGTCGTTGCCGTCGAGCGTGGTCAGGTGCTCGCCTTCGGTGGCGCGGCGTACCCGGATCGGGCCGGCGAGCTTGTCGGCGTCGTAGCCGTGGATCGGGCGCCCCAGCTCGAACATCACGTAGTTGGTGACGTCGACGGCCAGGGAGATCGGCCGCTGCCCGACGAGCAGCAGGCGCCGGGCCATCCAGTCCGGGGTCGGCGCGCTCGGGTCGAAGCCGGAGACGGTGCGGGCGACGAAGACCGGGCAGCCCTCGGCGTCGTCGACGACGACCGGGTAGCCGTCCGCGTTCGGCGCCGGGGTCTTCCGGTCGGCGGGGTCGTGGAACGCGACTCCGTGGGCGAGCGCCGCCTCGCGGGCGACGCCGCGCAGCGACAGCGCGTAGGCACGGTCGGGGTTGATCTCGAACTCGATCACCTCCTCGCGCAGCTTCAGCAGCTCGAAGACGTCGTCGCCCGGCTCCCCCGCGTCGGCGGGGAGCACCAGGATGCCGTCGTGGTCGTCGCCGAGGCCGAGCTCGCGGGTGGAGCAGATCATCCCGGCGGAGAGGTGCCCGTAGGTCTTGCGCGCGGAGATCTCGAACCCACCGGGCAGCACGCCGCCCGGGAGCACGACCACCACCAGGTCGCCGGGGGCGAAGTTGTGCGCGCCGCAGACGATCCCCTGGGGCTCACCGGTCCCGTTGGCCGCACCGACGTCCACGGTGCACCAGTTGATGGTCTTGCCGTTCTTCTGCGGCTCGGGCTCCATCGTCAGCACGCGGCCGATCACCAGCGGGCCGGTGATGTCGTGGCCGGGGCGCTCGATCGCCTCGAGCTTGAGGCCGAGCGCGGTCAGCCGAGCGGCGAGCTCGTCGACGGAGACGTCGGCCGGGAGGTCGGCGTACTCGCGGATCCAGGAGACGGGGGCCTTCATGACAGATCCGATCCGAAAGCGTTGGAGAAGCGGACGTCACCCTCGAACATGTCGCGCATGTCGGCGACTCCGTGACGGAACATCAGGGTGCGGTCGATGCCCATGCCGAAGGCGAAGCCGGTGTAGCGCGCCGGGTCGACGCCGCAGGCGGTGAGCACCCGCGGGTTCACCACGCCGCAGCCGCCCCACTCGATCCAGCCCTCGCCCTTGCAGGTGCGGCAGTCCTCCACGGCGGGCGACTGGCCGCGGCACACGAAGCAGCGCAGGTCGACCTCGGCGCTCGGCTCGGTGAACGGGAAGTACGACGGCCGGAACCGGGTCGTGATCCCGGCGCCGAAGATCGACTCGGAGAAGTGGTCCAGCGACCCCTTCAGGTGGGCCATCGTGATCCCGCGGTCGATCACGAGTCCCTCGACCTGGTGGAACATCGGGCTGTGCGTGGCGTCGTACTCGTCGGTGCGGAACACGCGGCCCGGGCAGACGACGTAGATCGGGGGCTCGCGGGTCAGCATCGTGCGCGCCTGCACCGGGGAAGTGTGCGTACGCAGCACCAGGTGGTCCTCGGGCGGGTCGGCCCAGAACGTGTCCTGCATCGTCCGCGCCGGGTGGTCCGGGCCGAGGTTGAGCGCGTCGAAGTTGAGCCACTCGGCCTCGACGAGCGGGCCCTCGGCGACCTCCCAGCCCATCGCCACGAACACGTCGGCGATCCGCTCGGACAGCGTCGTGATCGGGTGCCGGGCGCCCTTGGTGGCCCGGTCCCAGGGCAGCGTGACGTCGACGGCCTCCTCGACGAGCATCCGGGCCTCGGCCTCGGCCTCGAGCTCGGCCTGCTTCTTCGCGAGCGCCTGGTTGACCGCGCCGCGTGCCTGCCCGACCCGGCGGCCGGCGTCCTTGCGCGCCTGCGGGGGCAGCGCCCCGATCTCCCGGTTCGCCAGCGCCAGCGGCGACCGGTCCCCGGCGTGCTCGGTCCGCACCTGCTTGAAGCTCTCGAGGTCGGTGGCCGCGGCGATCGCCGCGAGGGCGCTCTCCCGCATCGCGTCCACCTGCTCCTCCTCCAGCGGGGTCACCTGGACCGGGTCGTACTCGGAGTTGGGGCCCGACATCGTTGCCTCTCGCTGGACTCACACGGAACAGTGCGCCTGCCAGTCTAGGAAGTCGGAGCCCGGACCGGCGAACCGACCGGCCAACCCACCGGCCAGCCGGTACCGCCTGCGGCTAGCTCCGCAGGTCCTCGCAGGGCCAGCGGACCTCGATCCGGGCGCCGCCGGAGTCGGAGTCGGTGATCTCGACCTCGCCGCCGTGGACCCGGACGAGGCCGTTGACGATGTACATCCCCAGGCCGCTGCCCCCGCGGACGCCGTGCTTCCAGAACTTGGTGAACACCCGTGCACGGATGGGCTCGGCGATGCCCTCGCCCTCGTCGTCGACGCGGATCCGCACGCCGGCGAAGGGCTCGGTGATCGCCGAGACGCTGACCTGGACGGTGCCCTCCCCGTGGCGCAGGGCGTTGTCGACGAGGTTGGTCACGACCTGGGTGCACTTGTCGGGGTCCGCGGACACCTGCGGGAGGTCGTCGTCGTACGCCGACTCGATGGTGCGGTGCGTACCGACCCGCAGCGACTCCACGCACCGCTCCACCAGGGCCTGCGGGTCCACCGGCCGGGGGTAGAGCGGGAGCCGCCCGGTGTCGATGCGGGCCACGTCGAGGAGCTCGGTGATCAGCCGGGACAGTCGCTCGGCGTCGGAGTGCACCGTGTGCAGCATCAGCTTCTTCTGCTCGTCGTTGAGCCGGTCCCACTTGCTGAGCAGGGTGGAGACGAACCCCTTGACCCCGGTCAGCGGGGAGCGCAGCTCGTGCGCGACGGTGGCCACCAGGTCGGAGCGGTCCCGGTCCAGCCGGGCCCGCCCGCGACCGGAGCGGATCACCAGGCCGACGCTGCCGACGGGGCCGAACCGGCCCACTCGGTTGATCCGTCCGGTGACCAGGACCTCGACGCCGGCAGAGGTCAACCAGGACTGCTCGGTGAGGCCGACCCGGCTGCCGAGCCCGTCGAAGGGGTTGTTCACGGAGTACCAGTCGTGGCTCTCCTGGTCCTGCAGCGCCATCACGTCGCGGAGGTGCTGACCGGGTTTAGCACTACGGCCGAGCAGCCGCTTCGCGACCGCGTTCACCACGGTGACCACGCCGTCGGCGTCCGCGATCACGACCCCGTCTGGCAGCTGGTCGACGACACTGGCGCTGGGCTCCTCCTGGTCCACGGGCGTCAGCCTAGGGTGCGGGCGCCGTCTCGACGGCCGACGCGCTGCCGCCGAGAAGGCGCTTCTCCCGACCAGCGCTCAACGCACGGGCCTCAACGCACGGGCCTCATCGCACCGGCTCACCGAACGGGAGCAGCCACGGCCCCGCGGTCGGACACCCGGGGCGAGACGGTCCACCGGCCGAGCCGCACGCTGACCCAGGCGATGAGCAGGCCGGCCACGTCGTCGAGGGCGAAGTGCCAGCCCAGGTAGACGGTCGCCACGATCGTGGCGACCAGGTAGACGGCGAGCACGCGGGCGGTGCGGCGCAGGCCGTAGTACGCCGCCATCAGCACGATCACCGCGGTCACGCCCACGTGCAGGCTGGCGAAAGCGGAGACCTGCGCGAAGGCGTCCGGCGCCCCCGGGTCCGCGAGCAGGTGGGCGCGCTGGGCCAGGTAGCGGGCCTGGGTGTCCTGGATCATCGTGTGCGGCAGGCCGGCGAACTCCTGGGGGGCCGACCAGAACGGGCCCAGTGACGGGATCGCGTAGTAGCAGGCGACGCCGAGGATCCACACCCACACCATCGAGGCGACGTAGACAGCGCCCTCACGGAGCCGCTCGGTGAGCACCACCGCGGCGACCAGCGCCACCGAGACCAGCGAGGAGAACGACTCGTAGACGACCATCAGCACGTAGGCGGCAACGTGCTCGCCCAGCAGGTCGTGCAGCAGCACCGCCGGGCTGTGCCCACCGAGCAGCCAGCGGTCCGCGGCCAGGAGCAGGTCGTCGCGGGGCCGGTTGAACACGTCCCAGCTCTTCAGGTTGTGGTAGCACAGGTAGACCAGCTGGTAGGCCAGCAGCAGGCTGCCGGCCCCGGCCAGCCGCAGCCAGGTCCACCGCGCCCGCGCCGCTCCCCAGGCCGCGCGGGGCGTACGCCGTCCGCCGGCGCGACCGGCCCGGACCCAGCCGTCGAGCAGCACCAGCACGACCAGGATCCACAGCAACTCGGCCCCGCGGCCCCAGAAGAAGCCCCCGTGGGGGTCCCGCACCGGGATGCCGACCTGCGCCGAGCGCACCAGGGTGATCGCGGCGAACACGGCGACCACGGCCCACAGCCGCAACATCCACCCCGGCGGCCCACCGAGCGGCGACCCTGCGCTGTGCTGCATCTGCGCCTCCCTGGTCGTTTGTCCTGTCCTGGTCTGGAGGGGTCTGGTCGGGTCTGTCTCGCGGCGCCGTCCGGTGGGCGGCCGGCCTCAGTCGCGTAGCGAGGCGAACACGTCCTCGAGCCGGTCGGGGGCCCGGCGGCCGTGCTCGACGTACCACTCCCGGCCGAAGACCACCCAGAACAGCGGCAGCGGTAGCCGCGCGAACCGGTCGAGCGCCCGGACACCTCCTCCACCCCGCCGCTGCGAGCCGTGTGCCGCGATCGCTGCCCGCTTCTGGCGCAGCGCCCCCCGCACCCCGACCCGGTGGGTGATCGTCCCGGGGTCGGCGAAGACCCGGGTGGTCGCCACCGGCGGGGCGCCGAGCGGGTGGCCGAGCAGGGCGAGCAACCGCAACCCGGTGGAGAACAGCCGCCCCGGGACCGTCGCCTCCAGCACGACCGGCGTCCCCGCCAGCCGAGCAGCGAGCACGCCCACCCGGTGCACCTGGACGTGGTCGGGATGCCCGTAGCCGCCGTTGGGGTCGTAGATCGTGAGCACGTCGGCCTGCTCCTCGTGCAGCACCGCGGCCAGGTCGGCCGCGCACCGGTCGGCGTCGGCGCGGCTGAACGACTCAGGCCCACCCAGCCCATGGTCGGGCCCAGAATCCAGCCCGGAATCCAGCCCAGAATCCAGCCCGGAGTCGGCGTGGCCCAGCCCCACCACCCGGGCACAGCCCAGGATCCGTGCGGAGGTGGCGAGCTCGGTCATCCGTACGCCGGCGAGGGTGTCGCCGGAGCCGTCCCGCTCACCGGCCAGCCCGCGCTCCCCCGCGGTCGCCGTGACCAGGACGACGCGGTGCCCCTGCGCCGCCGCCCGGGCGAGCAGTCCGCCGGTCAGCAGGGCCTCGTCGTCGGGATGGGCGTGGAAGGAGACCATCGTGAATCGCTGCCCGCTCATCGCGACTGCTCCACGCGTGGTGCCGCGCCCCGCGCCTCGGCGTAGACGCGCTCGTGGGTCCCCAGGGACCGCTCCCAGGAGAGGCCGTGCGCGACGGTGCGGTTGTGCTCGGAGATCTCCTGGCGCAGCGGCGCGTCCTCGACGAGGCGGACAAGGGCACGCCCCAGGCCGGTGTCGTCGACGCCGAGCAGCCCGTCGACACCGTCCTCGATGAACTCCACCAGGCCCGTGCCGCGCCGCCCCACGACCGGCAGCCCCACCGCACGTGCCTCGAGCGCAGCCAGTCCGAAGGACTCCAGGACCGCCGGGGCGACGTAGACCTCGGAGTGCGCCAGCTCCTCCAGCACTCCCTCGGGGTCGAGCCGGCCGGTGACCCGCACCCGGTCCGCGACGTGCAGCCGTCGCGCGAGCCGCTCCAGCCCGCGCCGCTGCGGACCGTCCCCGACGACGGTGAGCCGGACCGGTCGGCTGGTCGCCTCGCCGACTGCCGCGAAGACCCGCAGCAGCTCCAAGGGGCGCTTGCGGTGGGCGACCCGCATGGTGCTCACCAGCCGGACCTCCTGGCCCTCGGCCGGCGTGCGCGCGCGGGGTGCGGCGTCGACCGCGTTCGGGATCACCTGTACCCGGGTGCCGACGGGCAGCCGGCGGCGTACCTCGCCCGCCGCCACCCCGCTCACCGCCGTCCAGGTGACTGGCGCCGAGCGCAGCCCGCTCAGTGCCGCGGCCAGCGCCGGGACCGGTCCCATCCCGCTCCACAGCGAGTGCACCGTCACCACCGTGGGCACCCCGCGGCGGGCCAGCACCCCGGCCAGCGGAGCGGTGAACGGTGCGACCACCGAGACGTGGGCGTGCACCAGGTCGAAGTCCTCGGCGCGGACCCGGAGGCCCTGGGCCAGCGACCGCGCCCGGATCACCTGCACCGGTCCGGCGTCCGCGCTGGTCACGGTCTCCGCGGTGCGGGGGCTGGAGGTGAGCACGGTGACGCGGGCACCGTCGAGCGCCTGCTGCAGCGCCAGGCAGGCGACGTGCGCCTCGATGCCGCCGACCACCGGGGGGTAGTGGTCGGTCAGGTGCAGGATCCTCATGCGGCCGCCCCGGCCCGGGAGCGCGTCCCTCGCTGGCACCACAGCCAGCCCGCGAGCATGGCGCCGCCGAGCGGGATCTCCATCACCACCAGGAAGACGCGGCACAGCAGCACCCCGGCCACGGCCTGGACCGGCGAGAGACCGGACCCGACCAGCCAGGCGATGGCGCCCACCTCGGCGACCCCCGCGCCCCCGGGCGTGATCGGGACCAGAGTGCCGAGCCGCTCGATCGCCGCGGCCATCAGCACGACTGTCACCGGGGCCTGGAGACCGACCGCGCGCAGGCTGACGTCGAGCAGCGCCACCTGGGCCGCGATGTAGCCGACGCTGGCGAGGAGCAGCCGCGGTGCCCCGGCGCGGAGCAGCCCGCGGACCCGGGACCAGCACTCCACCGTCTGCTGCCGCAGCCGTCCGAGCACCACGACCCGGCTGCTCGTGCCGGGGCTGAGCCGGCGCAGCGCTGGCACCAGCAGCGCCGCCACCAACAGGGCCACCGCACAGCAGGCGGCCATCGCCCAGACGGTGGTCGGCACCTGCGCGGAGACCAGGACCAGCCCGGCCACCGCCACCAGCGGCAGCACCAGCTTGGTGAGCGCGTCCAGCGCGTTGGTGAGCAGGCAGTACGCCGCGAACGCATGGTTGCTGTGCCCCCACCGGGTCACCATCCGCCAGTTCAGCGCCGTACCGACGGCCCCGCCGAGCGGCACCACGTTGGCCACGGCGCTGCCGCTGAGGTTGAGCAGCAGGCTGCGGGAGACGCCGAGGCCGGGAAGCGCTGCGGAGAGCACCAGGCAGTAGACGGCCAGCCCGCCGAGCCAGATCGTGGTCAGCACGAGGAGCTGCTCGGCAGAGACACCCCGCAGGATCGCGGCGACCTCGCCCCACCCCACGTGGGCGACGCCGTGGGTGGCGGTCCACAGCCCGCCGCAGAGCACCGCCGCCACCAGGAAGGTCCTTCCCAGCAGCCGCGCACACGCACTGCGCCGCGACCTGCGGATCCGAGGCACAGGAGTGATCTCCATCACTTCAGTACAGCAGGGCACGCCTGACCTGCACAGGTGGACCTTCGGCGGGCTACGGGCAGCTCTGCCTGCCGACCGGCGTCCCGGGTCCGGGCAGGACCAGCCTCGCCCACGTGTCGTCGGCCCGGGCCCGGGACAGGTTCCAGCCCTGCCAGGAGTCCTCGGCGGGACGGAACCCCCGGAGCGCGCATGCTGCCTGCTCGGGCGGGAGCTCGGCGAGGGTGGGCACCGCGTCCGCGCTCAGCCCGCGCAGGTAGCCCCAGTCGACCTTGCCGGTGGCCTCGTACCGCTCGAGGTTGTGCCGCGCGATCCACGCGTCCGGGTTGGCGACCGCCAGGCCCAGCAGCATCGCGGCGCCGGAGAGCAGCGCCATCCGGGGCAGCCACCAGCCGCGCAGCCGGATGCCCGCCACCACGACCGCGACCACCACCAGCCCCAGCCAGAGCTCGAACACGTCGACGAGCAGCCGAAGCCGGGTGAAGCCGTAGGCGTCCTGGTAGAGGTCCATCCGGTGCAGCGCGGAGACCACGACCACCAGGGTGAGCAGGCACAGCACCCCCAGCGACCCTCGCAACCACCACTGGTCGGCGGGGGTCGTGCCCGCCTTGCGCGATGCCACCCACACCACCAGCAGGGTGAGCGCGGTGGCGACCGTGAGCTGGCCGAACCCCTGGTGCACGTACTGCGCGTAGGTCAGTCCCGTGACCCGGCGCACGTAGTCGTGCCCGCCGAGGAACGCGGCGGCCTGCGCCGCGAGGAAGAGCACGAACACCGCGTCGACGAGCAGCACCGGCGCCAGCCACTCGAAGCGGTGCTGGGCCGGTCGGCGTACGACGGGAGACTCGACGGCCGGCGGGTTGATGGCGAGGTACGCCGCCGCGAGCACCACCCCGCCGACCGCCACGGTCACGAACACCCGCAGGAGCACGCTGTCCCGCACGTCGGGGACGACCGTGTTGACCCAGTGGCCGAAGATCGCGTCCCCGCTGGCGAACAGGACGCCGAAGACGAGCACGCCCAGCACGGAGAGCGCGACCGTCCTGGCCACGGCCGCGCTGTTGCTGCCGCCGGCGAGGACCCGCATGGTGCGGCCCAGCCAGGGCAGTCCGCGCAGCCCGGCGAACGGCCAGGCGATCGCCGCGAGCACCATCCCCCAGGCCGACCTGGCGCCGGTCACGGCCGCGGTGACCAGCACGACGGAGACCAGGACGCCGAGCGCCGTGAGCCACCCGGCGTCACGGAACGTGGGCAGCAGGGCGAAGCCGGTGGCCAACGCGGCGCACGCCCAGGCGAACGGCGTACGCCGCCGCCGGCTGACCCAGAGCACCACCAGGCCGGAGGCCAGCATCACCAGCGACGCCCCCAGGCCCAGGGCCGCGAACGGGAGCGCGAGCCCGGCGAAGACCCCGATCGCCAGGCAGGCGAGCAGCACCCCGCGCCTCGGCGGCACGCCGCGGTCCGGCCACACCTGGCCGAACAGGGAGTCCAGGACGCCCTCAGGCATCGGACGCGGCGGCAGCGGTCGCACCACTGGCGGGGACGCAGGCCCCGGGGCCGTGGGAGGTGGGGTCATCGTGGGGTTCCTCTCGTGGTTTCCGGGGGGTGCGGTGGGCGTGGCGTGCGCCGGCAGCTCGACGCGGAACCGGGCGCCGGCCTCACCGGCCCCGGGCTCCACCAGCCGGATCTGCCCCCCGTGCAGATGCGTCACCCACCGGGCGATGGCCAGTCCCAGACCGGTCCCGCCACCCAGCGGGTCGTGCAACGTGCCGAACCGCTCGAAGACCCGTTCCCGGTCCTCCGGCGCGATTCCCGATCCCTCGTCCGACACCTCCATGCGCACCAGCTCGCCGACCCGGCTCGCGTGCACCCGCACGGTCGCGCCGGCAGGGCTGTGCCGCACGGCGTTGTCCAGCAGGTTGGCCAGCAGCTGGTGCAGTCGCGAGCGGTCGGCGTGCACGACCAGGTCGGCCGGCTCGACACGTACGTCGAACCGCACCTCTCGCGCCGGGGCACCCGCCTCCCCCACGGCCTCGGCGACCAGCTCGGCCACCGGCACCTCGGTGCGGTCCAGGGGCACCACGCCGGCATCGACGCGGGAGAGGTCGAGGAGGTCGGCGACCAGGTTGCTCAAGCGCTCCGCCTGGCCGAGCGCGACCCGGATCGTGGCCGGGTCGGGCTCGCTGACCCCGTCGTCGAGGTTCTCCAGGACGGCGACGAGCGCCGTCAGCGGCGTACGCAGCTCGTGGGAGACGTTCGCGACCAGGTCGCGGCGCTGCCGGTCGACCCCGGCCAGGTCGGCGGCCATCCGGTTGAAGGCACGCGCCAGCTCCCCCACCTCGTCGTTCGAGGAGGTCTGCACCCGCACGTCGTAGTCGCCGGCGGCCATCCGCCGGGCCGCCTCGGTCATCTGCCGCAGCGGGGAGGTCATCCCCACGGCGAGGAGCTGGGTGACGCCCAGTGCGAGCAGCACCGTCACCGGGATGCTCAGCGCCGCGGGCACCGTCCCTGCGCCCAGGGTCGCCAGGACCGCGGCGACCAGCACGCTGACGGCCACGAGCAGACCGAGCTTCACCTTGATCGAGGTGAGCTGGCGCAGCGGCTCGCGAGGGGCCGGAGCCGACATCAGCAGGCCTCGAGCGCGTACCCGACGCCGTGCACCGTGCGCACCCGCTCCGCGCCGATCTTCGAGCGCAGCGCCTTCACGTGGCTGTCCACCGTGCGGGTGGCGCCGGCACCGCCGTCCCAGCCCCAGACGTCGGCCAGCAGCCGCTCCCGGGTCAGGACCTGGCCCGGCTTGCTGGCCAGGGCGCCGAGCAGGTCGAACTCGGTGGGGGTCAGGTGCAGCTCCACGCCCTGCAGCCAGGTACGCCGGGCGCCGGGGTCGATCCGCAGGGCGCCGACCTCCATGCTCCGGGGCGGGCTCGCCGCTGCCTGGTCCACCAGCTGCTGGGCGCGGCCCACCCTGCGCAGCAGGGCGGCGACCCGGGCGACCAGCTCGCGCATCCGGAACGGCTTGGTCAGGTAGTCGTCGGCCCCGACCCCGAGCCCGACGAGCACGTCGGCCTCGTCGTCGCGGGCGGTGAGCATCAGCACCGGGACGGGACGGCGCTGCTGGATCCGCCGGCACACCTCGAGGCCGTCGAAGCCCGGCAGCATCACGTCGAGCACCACCAGGTCGGGGTGGTGCTCCTCGAAGGCGGCGACCGCGCCAGGGCCGTCGTACGCCGAGACGACACGGTGCCCCTCCGCCCGGAGCCGGTCCCCCACGGCCTGGTTGATCAGCGGCTCGTCCTCGACGACCAGCACGGTCGTGGGGTTCTCCGGGTCCATGTCAGGAGCGTAGGAGCGCCGGTGGTCGGGAGGTGTGCGCGCAACGTGAAGGTTGTGTGCAGATCGCGCGGTCCCGGCCGCCCGGTGATGCGTAGTGGGGCCGGGACGCCTACGGCAGGCGTGCCACGTAGTCGGTGAGCAGCTTGCGGGCGAGGTCCTCGGCGTGCCCGGCTGGGTGACCGTCGTCGTCGGAGCCCACGTTGACGGTGATGGTCACGCGGCCCTTGGCCACACGCAGGTTCACGGACTGGCGCTGCATGGTCCTGCCGTCGAAACCGAAGGAGCCCGAGCGAGAGCTGATGAAGCCCTCCCAACCGTCCAGGGACAGGTCCTCGTTGACGCCGGTACCTCGTTCTCCCGGGATGATGTAGTCGTCCTTCCGAGCCTCCTTGATGGAGTACTTCCCGGCGTAGACGGCGACTGCATCCTTCGCGGTCCGCACATTCCTCTGCGCTGCTCCTGGACTCGCGTGCCGCCACACGTCGATGCTCGCGTCGTCCTCGATGACGGCCTCAGCGGCCGCGCGTTCGAGGTCGGCGCCCTTCGGGCTGCCCGGGAGCTCGAGCGCGAAGCTCACGCTGACGGAGGCACCCTCGTCGCGCTCAGGGCACATCGGGCTGTCCTTCTTCGGGCAGACGATCAGAATCTTCCTGGCCCCCGGAACGTCCGCCCTGGACGGCAGGGTCGCCTTCAGCTCCTGGAGGGTGTAGTCCCTCTCGGTGGCCGGAGCAGCAGACGTCGCCACCGGTTGACTCGGTGATGCCGCCGGAGCTGGCTTGTCCTGGGCGGGGGTTCCTCCACACCCAGCCAGCAGCGTGATCGTGGACAGGGCAGCCGCGACGCGCGCGAGAGTGTTGATGGTCGTCCCACCTTCTTGGTGTAGTTCGCTGACGGGCTGCTGTGCGAGATCGGCGGCGCAGCTGGGATCACGACCAGCCATGGCCCAGGCGCGCGGCCGGGCGGCAGGTTCGAGGACCCTGGACCTGGTGCCGGCGGCGAACGCTAGCGCAGAGCGCGCGCGCTCGCATAGAGGCAGATCGCGGCTGCGGTGGAGAGGTTGAGGCTCTCGGCGCGCCCCAGGATCGGGATCGAGACGCGGTGGTCGGCCAGCGCGGCGAGGTCCTCGGGCAGGCCCCAGGCCTCGTTGCCGAACAGCCAGGCGACCGGCTGCCGGAGCAGGCCGGAGGACTCAGCCTCGAACAGGTCGGTCTCCCCTGCCCCGTCAGCGGCAAGCACGGTGAAGCCCGCTGCCTGCGCGGCACCCACGCACTCGGCGGGGCTCTCGGCCCGGGCGATCGGGAGGTGCCACAGGCTGCCGACGCTCGCCCGGACGGTCTTGTCGTTGTAGGGGTCCACGCTGTTCCCGGCGAGCACCACCCCCCGCGCTCCCGCCGCGTCCGCGGTGCGGATCACGGTGCCGGCGTTGCCCGGGTCTCGTACGTCGGCACAGATCACGAGCGTGGGCGCCTCGACCTCGGGGCTCGGCCCGCTGGCGTCGAGGAGGAGGTCGAGCTCGACGTCGAGGAACCGGCACACCGCCACGATCCCCTGGGGCGTGACCGCTCCGCTCAGGGCGGCGACGGCTCCCTCGTCCGCCTCCCGCCACGGGACCCCGAGGTCGTCGACGGCCTTGCGCAGCGCGGCGTACTGCTCGGTCGCGGCCTCGGTCGCATAGACCTCGACCACCCCGCCGGGCAGGTGCAGCGCCTCGGTGAGCGCCTTGGCCCCCTCGGCGAGGAACAGCCGCTCCTCGGCCCGCGCACTGCGCCGCGTGAGCCGGCGTACCGCCTTGACCCGCCCGCTCTTCGCCGACAGCGGCCGCTCGGGTGGGGTCACTGGGTTGCCTGGGTGGTTGCGTCGGCGGCGGCAGTTTCCCAGGTCATGAACCAAAACTGCCTCTTCACACACGGGGTGGTGTGTGTGAAGAGGCAGTACGGGTTCATAACCTGGGAAACTGGACGAGCGTCAGGTCACGCCGAGACGGGCGCGTTGACGTCCTCGGGCAGGTTGGCCTTGGCGGTCTCGACGAGGGCGACGAAGGCCGGGAGGTCGTTGACGGCCAGGTCGGCCAGGATCTTGCGGTCGACCTCGACACCCGCGGCCTTGAGGCCCTGGATGAAGCGGTTGTAGGTGAGGCCGTTGGCGCGGGCGCCAGCGTTGATCCGCTGGATCCAGAGCTTGCGGAAGTCACCCTTGCGCTTCTTGCGGTCGTTGTAGCTGTAGACCAGCGAGTGGGTGACCTGCTCCTTGGCCTTGCGGTAGAGCCGCGAACGCTGACCCCGGTAGCCGGAGGCGCGCTCGAGGACGACCCGGCGCTTCTTGTGGGCGTTTACTGCCCGCTTGACGCGTGCCATTTCAGTACTCCTTTGAGATTCTTCGTGGTCCGCTGGTCGCGACCACCCGGGTGTGCACCCGGTGTGTCAGGGGGTGAGCGGGGTGACTTACAGGCCGAGCAGCTTCTTGGCGCGCTTCACGTCGGCCTTGGCCACCTCGGCGGTGCCCGACATGCGGCGAGTCACCTTGGAGGACTTCTTCTCGAGGTTGTGGCGCAGGCCCGTCTTCTGGCGACGGATCTTGCCGGAGCCCGTCACGCGGAAGCGCTTCTTCGCACCGGAGTGCGTCTTGTTCTTCGGCATCTGTGTCTATTCCTTTTCTCGTTACGCTTCGATCTCGGGGTCGAGGTTCTCGGAGCGACCGCGCTCCTTCTTCGGAGAGGGAACCGGGTGCGCTGCCTTGATCTCGGCACGCTCCGCCTCCCGCTCGGCCGTGCGCTCGGCAGCTCGTGCGTCGCGCTCGGCCTTCACCTCGGCCTTGGCCTCGGACTTCTTCTTGTGCGGGCCGATCACCATGGTCATGTTGCGGCCGTCCTGCTTGGGCGAGGACTCGACGAAGCCGAGGTCACTCACGTCCTCGGCCAGACGCTGCAGCAACCGGTATCCCAGCTCGGGACGGTGCTGCTCGCGACCGCGGAACATGATCGTGATCTTGACCTTGTCGCCCGAGCGAAGGAACCGTACGACGTGACCCTTCTTGGTCTCGTAGTCGTGCGCGTCGATCTTCGGTCGGAGCTTCATCTCCTTGATGACCGTGTTGGTCTGGTTACGCCGGGCTTCACGGGCCTTCTGGGCGTTCTCGTACTTGAACTTGCCGTAGTCCATGAGCTTGCAGACCGGGGGTCGCCCCATCGGCGCGATCTCGACGAGGTCGAGGTCCGCCTCCTGGGCCAGCCGTAGGGCATCGCTCGTGGAGACGATGCCGACGGTTTCGCCGTTGGGTCCAACGAGCCGGACTTCCGGTACCCGGATCCGATCGTTGATTCGCAGCTCGGTGCTGATGGGTCCTCCTGTGGTGGTCTTCATGGTTGACCCCGGGAGAACATCCGCTGCGGCGCATTTCTGCCCCGACATGGAAGAAGGCTCCCGGCGTGACGCACGGGAGCCTCAGTCGTCGAGCTGATCGGCGACAGGCGTCACCCAACTCGTTGACCAGAACCCGACGACCTGGTGGAGAACGGTCGATGCGGGTGGGAGAAGGCCTCCGCTTGTCAGATCGGCCCCACCCTCACGGGCAGGACTGATCGGTCACAGACAACTCTACTAGGCGGGGCCCGGTAATGCACATCAGCCGAGCACCCAGGCCCAGCCTTCCGCGTCGCGGACCAGCCGGTGGCCCTGGGCCAGGGCGGCGAGCTCCTCGGAGTCGATCACGAACATCACCGGTCCCGCGAGGTCGAGGAGCAGCGCCGACGCCTCGTCCTGGATCGCCGACCGGGCCGCCTCCCGCAACGTCACCGGCACCGGTCGCGGGTCGCTGCCGGGCTGGGTCTGCGCCCAGCGCTGGAGAGGCTGGGTCCCGGTGAACCCGAGCAGCGCCGTGCGTCCGTCGCGGCCGGTGATCAGCACCGCGGCCATGTCGCTGGTCTTGTCGTGGGCCAGGCCCTGCTCGTCGTACTCGACCTCGCCGAGCACGGCCACCACGGGGACGAGCACCCGCGAGTCCTGCAGCACCGCCAGCGTGGCGAGGTGCTGCTCGGCGCCCGGCGCCGCGTCGTACGCCGCCAGGGCGGAGGTGACCTCGGGGGCGGGGCGGCCGTCGTCGCCGGCGAAGCCCGGATCGGGAATGGTGCGCATCATCGCGATCCTGCCAGACCGATCGCTCGCCGATTCCGTAGGCTGGGGCCATGCCCCTGGCCACCGACGTCACCGTGGACTCCACCACCTGGGCCGCGCTCGCCCTCGTGCTGACCTTCCTCGGCGCCGCCCTCTCCTGGGTCGCCTGGCGCCGTCGCGGCGTCGCGGCCGGCCTGCGCGGCCTGGCCTGGACCCTGCTGCCCGTCGCGGCCTGGCTCACCGGCACCCTGAAGCTGGCCGCGAACATCGCCAACGACGTCGTCAACTGGGCCACCCGGCTGGTGTTCTCCCCCACCGTGTGGGCCGGCATCTCCGTGGCCGGCGTCGCCGTGGTGCTGTGGCTCGTCTCCGGCCTGCTGCGCTCCCGCGGCGTCGGGACCCGCGCACCCGCGAGGAGCGTGCCCGAGGCCAAGGCCGGGCCGGCAGCAGTCGAGAAGGCCCCCGCGAAGCGCGCACCCAAGCGCGGCAAGGCCGCCGACGACGACATCGAGGGCATGGACGACATCGAGGCCATCCTGAAGCGGCACGGCATCTAGCCGTGCCCCGTGGAGCCTTCGGCAGCGACGCTGCCCGCACGCAGCTTGCCCGACGCCTGGACGCCGCGGTCGCCCACCTCGAGGACCCCTCGACCCCGATGGTCGTGATCGACCTCGACGCGTTCGACGCCAACGCCGCAGACCTGGGCCGTCGCGCCGCCGGCAAGCCGGTGCGGGTGGCATCGAAGTCGCTGCGGATCCCGGCGCTGGTCGAGCGCGCCCTGGCCCGCCCCGAGTTCAGCGGGGTGCTCGCCTACACCTTGCGCGAGGCCCTGTGGCTGGTGCGCGAGGGATTCACCGACGACGTGGTGATGGGCTACCCCTCGGTCGACCGCGGCGCCCTCCGGACGCTCCTGGCCGACCCCCGGGCGCGCGCGACGATCACCCTGATGGTCGACGACCCCGCCCACCTGTCCCTGATCGAGGCCTGCGGGGACGCCCGAGGCGTGCGGGTCGCGATCGACATCGACGCCGGGCTGCGGCTCGGGCCCTCCCACGTCGGGCCGAAGCGCTCCCCCCTCCACGACGCCGGCGAGGTGGCTGCGTTCGCCGAGCAGGTGGTCCGGCGCGGCTTCGCGCTCGTCGGGGTGATGACCTACGAGGGCCAGGTGGCCGGCGTACCCGACGCCGTGCCCACGCAGAAGGCGCGCTCGCTCGTCGTACGCCGGCTCAAGTCTGCCTCGATCACGCAGCTGGCCGACCGCAGGCGCACGATCGCCGACGCCCTCGCCGACCTGGCCGAGCTCGAGTTCTGGAACGCGGGCGGCTCCGGCAGCGTGGAGACGACCGTGGCCGACCCCGTGGTCACCGAGGTCGCCGCCGGGTCCGGGCTGCTCGTGCCGGGCCTCTTCGACCACTACGCGAGCTTCGACCCCCGCCCCGCGGCCTTCTTCGGCGTCCAGGTCGTACGCCGCCCCGCCGCCGGTGTGGCCACGGTCGCAGGCGGCGGCTTCGTCGCGAGCGGGGCCACCGGCAAGGACCGCGCCCCGCTGCCCTGGGCACCACCCGGCCTGGCGCTGACCGGCCTCGAGGGCGCCGGTGAGGTGCAGACGCCGCTGATCGGGAAGGGAGCCGGGCTGCTGCAGATCGGCGACTGGGTGTGGTTCCGGCACGCGAAGTCCGGTGAGCTTGCCGAGCACACGAACACCGTGCACCTGCTCAGCGGTGACTCGTTCGTCGATCGCGTGCCCTCCTACCGGGGCCTCGGCCTGGCCTGGTGAGCACCGGCCCGACCCCCGCGTCCGACGCGGCTGCCGTGGTGGACCTGGCGCTGGCCCGGCCGGCGACCCTGGGCGCCGGGCGGCTGGTGTGCATCGACGGTCCCGCCGGCTCGGGCAAGACCACCCTCGCGGCCGCCGTGGGCGCGCTGACCGGCTGCCCGGTGGTCCACATGGACGACCTCTACCCCGGCTGGTCCGGCCTCGCCGAGGTCGAGACCCAGCTCGACGGGCTGCTCACCCCGCTCTCCGCAGGCGCGACCGGCCGCTACCGTCGCTACGACTGGGTCGCGGGCCGGTTCGCCGAGACCGTGGCCGTGGAGCCGGGACCGCTGCTGGTGCTCGAGGGCGTCGGGAGCGGAGCCTCCCGGTTCGGGGCGCTGGTCACCGTGCTGGCCTGGGTGGAGGCGCCGCACGACATGCGCCTGGAGCGGGGCCTGGCACGTGACGGCGAGGCCTTCGCGCCCCACTGGGAGCAGTGGGCCCGCGACGAGGCGCTGGTGTTCGCCCGGGAGCGGACCCGGGAGCGTGCCGACCTGGTCCTCGACGGGACCCGGTGACGGTTCGTCCGCTCAGGAGGGGGCGGTGCCGGGGGTGTTCGCCTCCACGGTCGCCCGGATCTCGCGCACTGCCCTGCGCGCCCGCTCACCGTCGGAGCCCTGCACCCCGACCATGGACACGGTGGTGCCGTCGGAGAGATCGATCGTCCCCCACGGCGCTCCCCGGCGCATCGACACCGAGATCACCTGCGACCACTCGTAGTGGCGCTTGCGGAAGCCGTTGACCACGGTCAGCCCCTCGGCGGTGGCCGTCACCCGTGAGCGCACCAGCGCGAACCAGCAGCCGAACAGCAGCATGCCCAGGACCACGAGGGTGCCGCGCTGGAAGGGGGTGAACTGGGAGCGGGTGTCCTCGGGGAGGAAGACCCACACCGCACCGACCAGGACGAGCAGCAGCACGCCCAGCGCCCACACCGCGATGCGGACCCCGAGGGGCCGCCACGTGTGCGGCAGGCTGGGGGCCGTCGTCTCCCGCTCAGAGCCGGCAGGCATGGATGTCGGTCAGCAGGATCGCGCGCGCGCCGACCCGGTAGAGGTCGTCCATCAGCTTCTGGGCCCCGTCGCGCGGCACCATCGCCCGGACGGCAACCCAGCCCTCGCGATGCAACGGCGACATCGTCGGGCCCTCCAGGCCCGGGGTCAGGGCGACGGCCGCCTCGACCGAGGCCTGGGGGCAGTCGTAGTCCATCATCACGTAGGTCCGCGCCACCAGGACGCCGTCGAGCCGCCGCTTGAAGACCTCGAAGCCGGTCGGCTCCGGCGCGTCGGCGCGGGTGATCAGCACCGCCTCGGAGTCGAGGATCACCTCGCCGACGATCTCGAGCCCGGCCGCCTTCAGGGTGCTCCCGGTCTCCACGACGTCGGCGATCACGTCGGCCACGCCGAGCTGGATGCTGGTCTCCACGGCGCCGTCGAGGCGGATCACCTCGATGCCGCTGGTGTCGATGCTCATCTGCTCGAGGTAGCGGCGCACCACTCCGACGTACGACGTGGCGATGCGCTTGCCGGCGAGGTCTTCCAGCGAGGACAGCGTGCCGGGACGCGCGGCGAACCGGAACCGTGAGCGGCCGAACCCGAGCTGGCGGGCCTCGTGGGCCTTGGCGCCGGAGTCGAGCAGCAGGTCACGGCCGGTGATGCCGATGTCCAGGGTCCCCGCGCCGACGTACAGCGCGATGTCGCGCGGGCGCAGGTAGAAGAACTCCACGCCGTTGGCGGGGTCGAGCAGGCTCAGCTCCTTGGAGTCCGTGCGCTGGCGGTAGCCGGCTTCGCGCAGGATCTCGGAGGCGGCCGTGGACAGCGAGCCCTTGTTGGGGATCGCGATCTTCAGCAGTGGTGCAGGGGTGTCGCTCATGGGGTCCTCTTACAGGTGGGCGTAGACGTCGTCGAGGGAGATTCCGGCGGCGAGCATCAGCACCTGTGCGTGGTAGAGCAGCTGGCTGATCTCCTCGGCCGCCCGCTCATGGCCCTCGAACTCGGCCGCCATCCAGGACTCGGCTGCCTCCTCGACCAGCTTCTTGCCGATCGTGTGCACCCCGGCGTCGAGCGCCGCGACCGTCCCGGAACCCTCGGGGCGGGTCGCCGCCTTCTCGCTCAGCTCGGCCCAGAGCCCCTCGAACGTCTTCACGCGCCCAGCCTATGTGCAAGGCGACCGCGGCAGGCAGCCGCCCGTGGCCCGGGCCGCTGCACCCTACGCCCGGCCCAGCTGCGGGAAGGCCTCGCGGAGCGCGCGGTACTGCGCGGTGTCGAGGTACGACGGGTTGCTGCCGGCCGGCATCCGGATCACCTCGAGGGTCATCAGGGTGGGCTCGGCGAGGATCTCGTCCCTGGCGACGAACGGCTCCAGCGGCTCGAGGCGCACCGGCATCGCGAGGTCCTCCCCGCGCTCCACGGGACCGGTGGTGCGGCCGGTCGCATAGATCCCCGCGGGGTGCTCGCGGTCACTGCCGCTGACCCACAGCAGCACCGGCTGGCCGGCGCGGATCAGCTCGGCGCGGTACGACGGACGCACGCACCGGCTGGTGATGGTGCTGAACCGGGTCCGCAGCACCTCGCCGACCTGCAGGCTGGCCGGGCTGGCCTTCACCAGCCAGGCGCCCAGGGAGCTCTCGGAGACAGCGGGGGCCATGCTGGTCTCAGCCGGCGATCTCGCGCAGGGTGCGCGCGGTGAGCAGCGCCGCGGAGGTGGCCTCGTAGCCCTTGCTCTCGCTGCTGCCCTCCAGCCCGGCCCGGTCGAGTGCCTGCTGCTCGGTGTCGCAGGTGAGCAGCCCGAAGCCGATCGGCACGCCGGTGTCCAGCGCGATCCGGTTCAGGCCGTCGGTCGCGGCCGAGCAGACGAACTCGAAGTGCGGAGTGCCGCCACGGATCACGACGCCCAGGGTGACCACGGCGTCGTACCCCTGCCGGGCGAGGGCCTGGGCCACCACGGGGAGCTCGAAGGACCCGGGCACCCGGACCACCGTGGACTCGCCGACCCGGTAGCGCTCCAGCGCCTCCCGGGCACCGGCGAGGAGACCGTCCATCACCTGCTCGTGCCAGCTCGCCGCCACCACGGCCACCCGGAGGTCGCTGCAGTCGACGGGGACGTCGGCGGGGCTGCCGTCGCCGCTCATGACAGCACCGTCTTCCCCGGCAGGCCGAGCGCCTCGGGGTCGAACCCGTCGAGGCCGTCGAGCTGGTGGCCCATCCGGTCGCGCTTGGTCAACAGGTAGGCGAGGTTGTGGTCGTTGGGCCGGGGCGTGAGCGCCACCCGCTCCGCGACCGCGATCCCGTAGGACTCCAGTCCGGAGGTCTTGGCGGGGTTGTTCGTCAGCAGGCGCACGGACCCCACACCGAGGTCACGCAGGATCTGGGTGGCGGTCCCGTAGTGCCGCGCGTCGGCCGGGAGCCCGAGGTCGAGGTTGGCGTCGACGGTGTCCCGCCCGCCGTCCTGGAGCTCGTAGGCCTGCAGCTTGGCGAGCAGGCCGATGCCACGGCCCTCGTGGCCGCGCAGGTAGATCACCACCCCCCTGCCCTCCTTGACAATCAGCTCCATCGCCTCCTCGAGCTGCGGGCCGCAGTCGCAGCGCTCGGAGCCGAAGACGTCGCCGGTGAGGCACTCGCTGTGCACCCGGGTCAGCACCGGCTCGCCTCCGCGGAGGTCCTCGGGGTCGCCGTACACCAGCGCGACGTGCTCGGAGTCGTCGATCGTGATCCGGTAGCCGAACGCGGTGAACGCACCGTGGCGCGTGGGCAGCGCGGTCTTCGCCAGCCGCTCGACGTGGCTCTCGTGCCGGCGGCGGTAGTGCACCATCTGCTCGATCGAGATCATCTTCAGCCCGTGCTCGTCGCAGAACTCGCGCAGCTCGGGAGCCCGCTTCATCGTCCCGTCGTCGTTGACGACCTCGACCAGCACGCCCGCCGGGGTCAGCCCGGCCATCTTGGCGAGGTCCACGGCCGCCTCGGTGTGCCCACGACGGACCAGCACCCCGCCCTCGGTGTAGCGCAGCGGGAACACGTGGCCCGGCCGGGTGAGCTCCCAGGGCTCGGTCGCGGAGTCGGCCAGGACCCGCGCGGTGTGCGCCCGGTCCGCGGCCGAGATGCCGGTGCTGACGCCGTCGCGCGCGTCCACCGAGAGGGTGTACGCCGTGCGGAGCTTGTCCTTGTTGTGCGGCGTCATCAGCGGGATCTCCAGCCGGTCGAGCATCCGGCCCGGCATCGGCACGCAGATGACTCCGCTGGAGTGCCGGATCGTGAACGCCATCAGCTCCGGCGTCGCCTTGGAGGCGGCGAAGATGATGTCGCCCTCGTTCTCGCGGTCCTCGTCGTCGACCACGACCACGGCCTGTCCGGCGGCGATCGACGCGATCGCCTCCTCCACCGTGTCGAGGCGGATCTGGGCCTGCTCGTGGGCCCGTTGGTTCTCAGTCACTGCTTCACCATCTTCTCGACGTACTTCGCGATCACGTCCACCTCGAGGTTGACGACATCGCCGGGTTGCTTGAAGCCCAGGGTGGTGCGGGCCAGGGTCTCGGGGATCAGGCTGACCGTGAAGCTCGCGGTGGTCGAGCTCGTCGAAACCTCCACCACCGTCAGCGAGATCCCGTCGACGGTGATCGACCCCTTGTCGACGAGGTAGCGGTCCAGCCCCTCGGGGAGCGATACCTCGACCAGCTCCCAGTGCTCGCTGGGGGTACGCCGCAGCACGGTCCCGGTGCCGTCGACGTGGCCCTGCACGATGTGCCCGCCGAGCCGGGTGGCCGGCGTGACCGCGCGCTCGAGGTTCACCCGGGCACCGGGGGCCAGCGAGCCAAGGGAGGTCTTCGCCAGGGTCTCGTGCATCACGTCGGCGGTGAACGAGTCGTCCTCACGGGTGGCCACGGTGAGGCAACAACCGTTGACCGAGATCGAGTCCCCGAGCGCGGCGTCGCCGGTGACCAGGGGGCCGTGCACGGTGAGCCGGATCGCGTCGCCCTGGTCCTCCAGGGCGGCCACGGTGCCGAGCTCCTCCACGATGCCGGTGAACATGTCAGCGTCCTTCCTCGGGGGCGCCGCGACCCAACAAATGTTGGGTTGTGACGTCCTGATCGGTCGTTTCGGCGTTCGGATCCAACATTTGTGGGGCGGGGCCGCTCACCCGCCCGCTCATCGTGATCCGCACGTTGGTCTCGGCGCCGGTGCCGATCGTGGCCACGTCGGTGATCGAGAACCGGCGGGCGTCGGCGATCGTGGTGATGCCGAGGTCCGCGACGGCCGGGGTGCCGGCGCCGAGCAGGGCGGGGGCGAGGTAGGCCACCACCTCGTCGACCAGGCCGGCCTCGAGGAAGGCTGCGGCCAGGGTGGGCCCGCCCTCGAGGAACACGTGCTGCCGGTCGCGGGCGTGCAGCAGCTCGAGTGCCTCCCGCGGGTCGCGGGTCGCCAGCACGACGGTCTCGGCGCGGTCGTTGAGCACCCGTCGCTGCGGGTCGACGGGCCGCAGGCCCATCACCGCGCGCAGCGGCTGGTGCGGCAGGAGGTCGTCGTACTCGTCGCGCACGGTGAGCTCGGGGTCGTCCTGCTCCACGGTCCCGGTGCCGACGAGCATCACGTCGCACTCCGCGCGCAGGCGGTGGCTGTCGACCCGCGCGGCGCGCGAGGTGATCCACCGGCTCGACCCGTCGGCCGCGGCGCTGCGGCCGTCCAGCGTGCTCGCGAACTTCCAGGTGACGAACGGGCGGTGGTGCTCCATCGCGAACGTCCAGGCGCGGTTGAGCGCACGCGCCTCGTGCTCCATCAGGCCGTACTCCACCGAGATGCCGGCCTCGACCAGCGCCGCCTCGCCACCGGCCGCGACCTCGTTCGGGTCCGGCTGCGCGAAGACCACGCGGGAGACCCCGGCCTCGATCAGGGCGCGCGAGCAGGGGCCCGTGCGACCGGTGTGGTTGCACGGCTCCAGGGTCACCACGGCGGTCGCGCCGCGGGCCTGGGGGCCGGCCTCGGCCAGCGCGGCCGCCTCCGCGTGCGGCGTACCGGCACCGCGGTGGTAGCCCTCTGCAACAACTTGCGAGGACCCGGCCGCGTCGCTGCTGAGCAGCACGCAGCCGACCCGCGGGTTGGGTCCGTGGGGTACGCCGGGAGTGCTCGCCAGCTCCAGCGCGCGACGCATCGCGTGCTGCTCCGCCGGGGAGAATCCCATCGCCTGACTGTCCTCACTGGTCCTTGCGGGCACCGGGGGACCTCAGACGGCTCGCGGCGTCGCCGCGGGCCTCCTGCGTGCACTTCTCATCCGGACTTTGACCGTCGGTCCAGGAGTTCCACCTGGTCAACCGATCGCCGTGAGGCCACCGGGTCGCGGACTGTCACCGCCGGTGCGGAGTTTCACCGCCCCCAGAGCACGCGAGTCTTCACTCGTCGGGGCCAAGTCTGCCACAGCGGCCGGGGGCCGGCTCCGGTGACCTCGCTCACCCGATGTCACATCCCCGGCAGCGGCCGGGTCCACCCATAAAGCCCAGCAGACCCAGGAAAGCCAGCAGACCCAGGAGATGCCATGACCACCGACGCACCCATGACCACCACCACCAACCGCGCGCGGTTGCCCCTCGAGCACCCCGGCAGCGGGCTCGCCCGGCTGCTCCGCTTCTGGACCCGCCGCAGCTACGGCCAGGAGATGGAGCCGATGCTCGCGCTGCTGCACCACCGCAGGGTGACGACGGCGGTCGCCCGCTTCGAGCTACGGGTCGCGAAGTGGTCCGCCCTCGACGACGGGCTCAAGGACCTCGCCTGCCTCGCCGTGGCCTCGCAGATCGGCTGCAGCTGGTGCATCGACTTCGGCTACTACCTCTCGCACGGCAACGGCACCGACGCCGCGAAGCTGGAGCAGGTCGCGGACTGGCGCTCCAGCACCGTCTACACCCCGCTGGAGCGCAGGGTCCTGGAGTACGCCGAGTCGATGACCGCCACTCCCCCGCAGGTGACCGACGAGATGGTCGCCGGCCTGCGCAGCGAGCTGACCGACGCCCAGCTGGTCGAGCTGACTGAGATCATCTCGGTGGAGAACCTCCGCTCGCGGACCAACTCCGCCCTGGGCTTGACCAGCCAGGGGTTCAAGAGCCAGTGCGACCTTCCTCAGAGGTGAGCCGATGACCAGCGATCCGGTGCCCACGGACGCGGCGTCGCTGTTCGAGCAGCACCGCCCGGTGCTGGTCGGCGCGGCGTACCGCATCCTCGGCAGCCACGTCGAGGCCGAGGACGTCGTCCAGGAGGCGTGGATCCGCTGGTCCCGGGTCGAGCACCGGGACGTCGCGGAGCCCCGCGCCTACCTGCTCACCGTCACCAGCCGGCTCGCCCTGAACCGGGTCCGCGACCTGGCCACCCGGCGGGAGAGCTACGTCGGGCCGTGGCTGCCCGAGCCGGTCGCCAGCGAGCCGGACCCACGCGTCGACGGCGCCGCGGCAGCGCAGCTCGCCGACGAGGTGTCCATGGCGATGCTGATCGTGCTCGAGTCGCTGAGCCCGCTCGAGCGGGCCGCGTTCGTGCTCACCGAGGTGTTCGCGATGCCTGCTGCCGAGGTGGGCCGGGCGCTCGACCGGAGTCCCGCGGCGGTCCGCCAGCTCGTCCACCGCGCGCGCTCGCACGTGGCCGCACGCCAGCCCCGCCAGGTCGTCTCCGGGGACCGGCACCGCGAGGTCACCGAGCGGTTCCTCGCCGCCGCGGCGGGCGGTGACGTGCCCGAGCTGCTGGAGCTCCTGGCCCCCGACGTCGTCCTGGTCACCGACGGTGGCGGCAGGAGGACGTCGGCGCTCCGGCCGATCCAGGGCGCCGACAAGGTGCTGCGCTTCCTCGCCGGGGTGCTCTCCAAGCCGGAGAGCGCGGGCGCCGAGTTCGCCCTGCGACCGGTCAACGGCGAGCTCGCGATCGTGGTGACGCTGGACGGCGAGCTCGACGGGGTCTACTTCGTGACCGTGCAGGACGACCGGATCACCACGCTGCACGGCATCCGCAACCCGGAGAAGCTCGGCGCCATGTGACCCGTCTTCGCGGCGCCGGGCGCTGATAGCCTCGGCGCGTCGGAGCCGGTACGACGGGGGGCCGCATGGGGGAGACCGCTGAGCCGAAGGTGCCCAACCCCTATCTGGGCGCGATCCGCGCGGCTCGCGGGCGCAGCACCGGCCCCGCGCAGACGCTGGACACAGCGCTGGACGCCGCCGTGGCCGCGATGGAGTCCGGGGCCTGGGTGGGCGGACGCGCCGACAGCTTCGCCGGGAGCCTGTCCGGCTGGCGCTCCACCGCCCGGCATGCGTCGAGCGGCGCGCTGCAGGAGTTCGACGACGCGATCGCCGCGCAGCCGGAGATGGTCGAGCGCAACGCGTGGCAGGTCCGCTGGCGCAACCTCGGACCGATCTGATGGCCGAGGTCTCCATCGACATCGACGCCCTGGCCGACCTCGTCTCGAGCCTCGGTTCGGCGAAGGCCGACCTGGCAGGTGCCTCCGGCTCGATCCGGGGGAACCTGACCGGCGTCTGGCTCTCCACGGGTCCGCTCTCGCCGGTGGACGCGCTCGAGGGCGAGATCAGCTCGGCCGTGCGCGACCTCAACCGCCGGCTCGCGCTGGCGCGGATCATCCAGCAGAGCACGCCGGGGATGTCGGTGGTCACCTTCGACGACTCCGTGCTCTCCACCGCCAGCGACACCGAGGTACGCCGCCGGGTGGACCGGGCGATGGAGCTGCTGGAGGTCGACGACGACGACTACAGCATGCGCGACGTCGACCAGGAGCTGGTCGACCTGCTCGTGGAGAACTCGCTGGACCCCTATTTCGCCAAGCTGCTGGCCGAGCGGCTCTCTCCCGAGGGGCTCGACCGCTACCTCAACGTGGTGAACCAGAAGCGCCAGAACATGTTCTCCGAGGGCGAGGAGGCCACCAAGGACTTCGACGCGCGCTACGAGCAGCTGCTCCGCGGCCTCGGCGAGACGCTCAGCCTGGCCAGCAGGGGCACTGGCGAGGTCGGCGTACCCGCGATGACCGCCACCTGGACCGAGTTCGTCGACGCGCACGGGGGGATGCGCACCGGCAGCATCAAGCGGCTCAGCCTGGTCTTCGGCCGCGGCCAGTGGTCCGACGAGTTCATCACCGGCATCTACCGCTCCATGCGCGAGATCGAGGGCGACGACGGTCCCGAGGTCTGGGCCAGCATGGACCTGGTCTTCGACCCCGACCTGGAGCGCTCGCCGGGCGCACGGATCATCGACGACCCGATGTATGGCGTCTTCAAGGCGATGCAGCACAACCCCGGGGCCGTCCGCGAGCTGTTCACCACCGGTGACACCACCGAGGTCGACATCAGCGACGACGACAGCGTCGCGGTCAACAAGGAGCTCTTCGACTTCCTGCGACACCGCAGCGGGATGAGCGACGACGCCGCCGAGGCGTTCATGAACGCGATGGCGTCCGCGATCGGGAGCCCGCCGGTGGAGGGCACCACCGCGTTCCAGCCGCTGCTGGCCAACGACCTGAAGAACATCGGGGACGCGCTCCAGCACGAGGCCGACGTGGCCGCCGAGGAGGCGGGCCCGCTGTGGAAGCAGATCGGGCACGGCCTGCTCGACGTCCTCGGGATGATCCCGGTGATCGGCGAACCCGTCGACTTCGTCAACGGCGTCTGGTACTACGCCGACGGCGACGTGATCAACGGGTCCCTCTCGATGGGTGCCCTGATCCCCTTCGCCGGCTGGGCGGCCACCGGCGGCAAGTGGACCAGGCACGCCCTCGGCGCCGAGGAGGTCGCCCGACTCACCCGGCTGGCCGAGAACGGTGAGAACATCCGCATCTTCGCCAAGGACGGCAGGCTCCTCGACAGCGCCGCGGACCTGCGGCTGCCGGAGAGCTTCGCCGCCGACCGGTTCCTCTCCCCCGACGAGCTCGCGCGCTGGAGCGGCAGCCGCGAGTTCATGCGCAAGGTGATCGCGGGCAACCGGTTCAACCACTTCCTCAACCCGCGCTACCGCTACAACGAGATCCCGCTGACCACCGGCAACCAGCGGCCGTTCCGCCTCGACAGCTACACCCCCGGCGACGTGATCGTGTCGCGGAAGCTGACCCAGTTCGGGGAGATCAGCGAGCAGACGGCGAAGAGCTACATCGACGAGTTCGTGCGCAAGTACCCGGCCGGCACCCGGATCGCCGACACCCCCAAGACGCGTGAGCTCGGGATCAACGGTCGTCCCCTCGACGGCGACATGATCCTGGAGATACCTCCCCAGGCCGGTGGCAGGATCCCCCGCGAGATCATCGAGTACGCCGAGGACCGCGACATCTTCATCCGTGACCTCAACGGGCACTTCTACACCCAGGCCCCGTGACCCCACCCATGACCGATCCGGAGAACGAGGAGACCATGCAGCACCTGTACGGCTGGAAGTGGAATCCCCGCAAGCAGCGGGTCGTCGACGAGCTGACCGAGGACCAGGCGAGGGCCACCTTCGAGACCGGTCCGCAGCTCGGCGTGATCGCCCTGCCCGAGTCCGGTGAGGTCCCGGCGTACACCCTCGAGCTGAGCGCGGGCGCCGAGGACGTCGTGGTCACGAGGTTCACCGAGGGAGGATCCGTCGCCGCACGGCTGCACTACCGGGTGCTGCCCGACGACCCGGCCGCGCTCTTCCTCTCCGACGTCAGTGAGTGGCTCTATCCCGACGACACGGGCTTCCACAGCATGAGCAGGGCGCAGGCCTACCGCTCCTACGCGTTCGGTCCCGACGGGACCGCGGAGGTGCGCAGCCGCCTCGCGGGCGCGGAGGCCGAGACGGTCGAGCAGCTCAGCGACGTCGACGTCTCCGACCACCGGGTGGACCGGCTCACCTGGGGCGACTGGGACCGGGTTGGGCTGCACCAGCCGAGCGGCCCGCAGGCTCAGTGAGCGGAGGCCCGCTCGCGCAGCTGGGCGACCATCGCGTCGGGGTCCTCGGCCGAGTAGACGGCTGACCCGGCGACGAACACGTCGGCGCCGGCCTCGGCGCAGCGCTCGATCGTCTCCAGCGAGACGCCGCCGTCGACCTGGAGCCAGACCTCGAGGCCGGCGGCGGAGATCAGCTCACGCGCGCGCCGGATCTTCGGCAGGCACAGGTCCAGGAACTTCTGGCCGCCGAACCCCGGCTCCACGGTCATCAGCAGGAGCATGTCGAGCTCGCCGAGCATGTCCGCGAACGGCTCCACCGGGGTGGCCGGCTTGAGCGCCATCGAGGCACGGGCCCCCTTGGCGCGCAGCTCCCGGGCGAGGCGAACCGGGGCCGCTGCGGCCTCGGCGTGGAAGGTGACCGAGCCGGCTCCCGCCTCGGCGTACGCCGGCGCCCACCGGTCGGGGTCCTCGATCATCAGGTGCGCGTCCAGCGGCAGGTCGGTCGCCTTGGCCAGGCTCTCGAAGACCGGCAGCCCGAGAGTCAGGTTGGGCACGAAGTGGTTGTCCATCACGTCCACGTGCACCCAGTCGGCGCTCGGGATCCGCGCGACCTCGTCGGCGAGGCGGGACAGGTCGGCGTTCAGGATGCTCGGGGTGATCTGGATGCTCATGGTGGCTCCGATCCTAGGTGCGGCGCAGCAGCGCCATGAACATCGCATCGGTGCCGTGCCGGTGCGGCCACAGCTGGACCGCGCCCGGCAGGTGGGCCGACTCCGCGTCGGTGGCCTCCGGCACCAGCGACAGGGCGTCCTCGAGCCGGGCGTCGTCACGCTGCCCGAGCACCGACCGGGCCACCGCGGCGGTCTCCTCGACCACCGGTGAGCAGGTGGCGTAGAGGACGACGCCGCCGGGCCGCACTGAGTCCAGCGCGCTGGTGAGCAGTGCAGTCTGGAGGGGCGCCAGGTCCTCGACGTCGGCGCGGGTACGCCGCCAGCGACTCTCCGGACGGCGGCGCAGGGCGCCGAGCCCGGAGCAGGGCGCGTCGACCAGGACCCGGTCGAAGGTGGCCGGCGACCAGGGCGGCACGAGGCCGTCCCCGGTGACCACGTCGCCCGGGGTCAGCCGCATCGCCTGGGCGACGAGCTTGGCCCGGTGCGGGGCCCGCTCGTTGGCCAGCAGCCGGGCGCCTCGTTCGTCGGCCAGGGCTGCCAGCAGCACCGCCTTGCCACCCGGCCCGGCGCACAGGTCCAGCCAGTGCTCGTCGCGGCCCTGGACGCCGGCCCTGGCCAGGGCGAGGGCGACCAGCTGCGACCCGGCGTCCTGCACCCCGGCCCGCCCCTCACGGACAGCAGGTATCTCCCCCGGGTCGCCGGAGTCCAGCGTCACCCCGAGCGGGGAGATGGACGGCTCCTGCGAGCCCGCCGCCGCGAGCTCCTCGACCGTGGAGAGTCCCGGTCGCGCGGCCAGGGTCACCAGCGGCCGCTCGTTGTCGGCGCGCAGCAGGTCCTCGAGCTCGTCGGGCCGGTCCAGCGCGGTCGCCAGGGCAGCCACGATCCACTCCGGGTGGGAGTGCCGCACCGCCGGGGACGCGTCCAGGAGGTCCATCCAGGACTCGAGGTCGTGACCGGCCAGCTTGCGCATCACCGCGTTGGTGAACCCGGCGGGCTTGTGGCCGATGCGCGCACGCACCAGCTCCACGGTGCTGGTCACCGCGGCGTGGTCGGGCACGCGCATCCCGAGCAGCTGGTGGGCGCCGAGGCGCAGCGCGTCGCGCACGGCCGGGTCGGGAGCGCGACCGGCCAGGTGGTCGATCACCGCGTCGTAGCTGCCCAGCCCGCGCAGCGTGCCGCCCACGAGCTCGGTGGTGAAGGCTGCGTCGCGTCCGGTGATCTCGCGCTCGCGGAGCACCTGCGGCAGCACCAGGTTGGCGTAGGCGTCGTCCTCACGCACGGCCACCAGCACGTCGTACGCCGCCAGCCGGGAAGCGTCCACCTTCGGCTTGTCCGGGAGCCTCTTGCCCTGGGCCGTCTTCTTCTCCTGGGCCCTGCCGGGAGCCGGCTTGCCGGGCGTGCGCTTGCCTGGGGTGCCGCTCATGCCAGGAACTCGCGGACCAGCTTCTTGGGAGCCGTCGCCAGCCAGGCATCGGTGATGACCTCGGCGAGCTCGTCCCGGGTGATCTCCCCGAGACGGGACTGTTGCACCAGCACTGCGTTGTTCCCCTTGAAGTGGTCGATGGTGAAGAACGGCCCGGCGGCCTCGACGAGCGCGTCCTTGTCGTCCGGGTTCGCGGTGCGGATCACGAGGAGGTCGTCGTACTCCGCACCCGTCGCCGGGTCGATGGCCGACCGGTGCGGCTTGCGGTAGAGCACGAACCCGCGGCCCTTGTCGCCCTTCTCCCGCAGCGGCACCAGCCACGTGGGGACGTCGCCCCAGGAGGTGCCGAACCAGGTCTGTGGCAGGCCGCGGCAGATCTCGTCGACGTCCTCGGGCCGGGCCGGTGGCGACGGGGTGGACGACTGGCTTGGCATGGCGCCGACGCTACCCGCCGAGCCGGGCACCGGACTCCAGCCGGACACCGCGCGCCCAGTCGGCGGCGTCCATCTCCTTCTTCCCGAACGGCTTGACCCGGCCGAGCCGGACCGGCTCGGTGCCGGTGCCCACGAACACGGCGTTCTTGGTGACCTCGAGACGACCCGGCTCGAGCAGGTCGCGGTCGACGTGGAGCACGGGGCCGAGCTTGATCCGCTCCCCCTCGAACGTCGACCAGGCGCCCGGCGCCGGGGTCATCGCCCGGACCCGGCGGTCCACCGCGACGGCCGGCTCGGACCAGTCGACCTCCGCGTCCTCGACGGTGATCTTCGGGGCGAAGCTGATCCAGTCCTCGGGCTGCTCACGCGCCTCCAGGGTGCCGTCCTCGATGCCGTCAAGGGTCTGCACCAGCAGGCCGGCACCGCCCTCGGCGAGGCGGTCGAGGAGGTCGCCGGCGGTGTCCTCGGGACGGATCGTCTGGGTCATCAGCCCGAAGGTGGGACCGGCGTCGAGCTCCTTGACGATCCGGAAGGTGGTGGCCCCGGTGACCTCGTCACCGGCCCAGATGGCGTGCTGCACCGGCGCCGCGCCGCGCCAGGAGGGCAGCACCGAGAAGTGCAGGTTGACCCAGCCGTGCTCCGGGATGTCCAGCGCGGACTGCGGGAGCAGCGCGCCGTACGCGACCACCGGGCAGCAGTCGGGTCGCAGCGCCCGCAGCTCCTCCTGGAAGGCGGGGTCGCGCGGGTGCTCCGGCTTCAGGACGGGGACTCCGAGCTCGGCCGCCCGCAGCCCGACCGGGGAGGCGACCAGCTTGCGCCCGCGGCCGGCCGGGGCGTCGGGCCGGGTGACGACGCCGACGAGCTCGTGCCGGCTGGCTGCCACCGCCTCCAGCGCGGGTACGGCGACCTCGGGGGTGCCGGCGAAGACGACCCGCACTAGATGCCGAGCCCGTTGGTGGCGTGCGGCGAGAACTTCACCTGCGGCGCGTTGGCGCCGAACCACTCCGCCTCGCGGATGAACCGCATCGCCTCGCGCCGGGCCTCCCGGTCGAGGCGGTCCACGAAGATGATGCCGTCGAGGTGGTCGGTCTCGTGCTGGATCGCCCGCGCGAGCATCTCGCTGCCCTCGACGACCACCGGCTCGCCGTGCATGTCGAAGCCGTGGGCGACGACCGAGAGGGCCCGCTTGCAGTCGATGGTGAGCCCGGGGATCGACAGGCATCCCTCGGGGCCGTCCTGGATCTCCTCGGAGAGCCGCAGCTGCGGGTTCACCAGGTGGCCGAGCTCGCCGTCCACGTTCCAGGTGAACACCCGCAGCCCGACGCCGAGCTGGGGCGCGGCGAGTCCGGCCCCCGGCGCCTCGAGCATGGTGTCGGTGAGGTCCGCGACCAGGGTCCGCAGCTCCTTGTCGAAGTCGACGACCGGCTGCGCGGGAGTGCGCAGCACGGGGTCACCGAAAAGACGGATGGGTCTGATGGACACGCGTGCTCCTCTGCTGGTGGGTCGGCGGCAAGTCTAGGAGCGGCGGGGTCACAGGTCAGCCCGGGCCGTCGCCCGACCGTCCCCGTGGCAGGCCCGGCCGGGCCCTCAGCCGAGCTCGGCGGGGTCGACCTCGACCCGCACGTGGGCCAGCTTGCGGGTGGAGCGCTGCGCCTGGAGGGCTCCGAGGGCGGCCGAGAGCGCGGGTCCGGCGCTCCTGGGGACCCGCACCACGTAGCGCACCGCGGCCTCGTCGCCGGCGCCGATGGGCAGGTCCCGCACGGAGTCCCTGGTGCCCGGCACCGGCACCGGGCCCAGCACCTCAGCCCCCGGTGGCAGCTGCAGGGCGGCCACGGCCTGCTCGAGGTCGTCGGGCTCCCCGGTGATCGTGGCGACCCGCGACGCCGGCGGCAGGTGGGCGGACTGTCGCTCCTCGATCTCGCGCCGGGCCAGGCCACCCGGGTCCCACCGCAGCAGGGCCTGCAGCCCCGGGTGGGAGGACTCTCCGATCGCGAGCACGCGGCCCCCCTCGCTCGCCGGGCGCACCAGGGCGGCGGCGTTGGCCCAGCGGCGCACCGCCTCCTCGGTCGCCCGCAGGTCCGAGCGCGCCAGCAGCAGCCAGGTGTCCATCAGCACGACGGCCTCGTAGCCGCCCGGCGCGATCGGCTCGGCGCCCGGGGTCGCGACCACGATCGCGGGCGTGCTCTCCACCTCCGCCAGGACGCGGTCCCCCGAGGACGAGACGCGGACCGGCACCCCCGGGATCGCCCGGCCGAGCTCCTCCGCGGTGCGGGCGTCCCCCAGGACGGGCGCACGCAGCCCGTGTCCCCCGCACTCGCCGCAGCGCCAGGCCGGCACGGCCGTTGCGCACCAGGCGCACTCGGGTGGTCGCGCGGGCCCACGCAGCCGGAGCGGGCCGTGGCACGCCGGGCACAGCGCCGGAGTGCGACAGCGGTCGCAGGACAGCCTGGTCGCGTAGCCCGCGCGTGGGGTCTGCACGAGCACCGGCCCCCGGCGCACCGACTCCCGCAGCAGGGTGAGTGCCTCGCTGGGCAGCCTGGCCGAGCGCGCTCCCGGGTCGCGGGCGAGGTCGTGCTCGGAGTCGCCGGTCAGGCCCACCGAGATGCGGCGGCGTACGACGTCGCGCGGCGCCACCACCTCGGTGGCCCACCCGGTGCGCAGGAGGTACTCCGCCTCCACGCTGCGCGCGTGCGCCGCCAGGATCGCGGCGGCCCCCGTCTCCTGAGCACGCATGAGCAGCACCTCACGAACGTGCGGGTACGGCGCCCGCGGCTCCTCGTGGAGGTCGTCCCCGTCGTCCCAGACCGCCACCAGCCCGAGGTCCTGCACCGGCGCGAACGCAGCGGCGCGGGTGCCGATGACGACCCGGACCGCCCCGCGGCGGATCGCGAGGAACGCGCGGTAGCGCTTGGCCGGTCCGGAGTCGGCCGCCAGCACGACGTGTCTCCCCGCGCCCAGGCGCGCGGTCAGTGCGGCGTCGAGACGGTCCACGTCGCGGCGGTCCGGCAGGCACACCAGCGCCCCGCGGCCCGCGGCCGCCGTCAGCGCGACGGACTCGGCGAGCAGCTCGGCCCAGTCGTCGCCGGGCACGACCGTCCACACCACCCGGGGGGACCGGCCCTGCGCCAGCGCCTCCAGGACCCCGGCGGCCTCGGGGTAGTGCGCGGTCAGCTCCGGCCGCGGCTCGACGCTGACCGGGGGTGCCGGCTCGGAGGTCTCCTTCTCCACGGTCGCGTGCCGGGGCGGCACCGCGAGGCGGAGCACGTCGGAGCGGGTCCCGGCGTACCGCTTGGCGACGGCACCGGTGAGCGCGGCGACGTCGGGGCTGAGCACCGGTTCGGCACCGACGACGCGGCGCAGGGGCTGCAGCCGACCGGTGTGCTCGGTGGTGGCGGCGCGCTCGATCACGAACCCGTCGACGTCCTGGCCCGCGAACCTCACCTTGACCCGCACCCCGGGCTGGGCGACGGCGGACATCGTCTCGGGCACGGCGTAGTCGAAGGGCCGGTCGAGGTGGGCGAGTGCCACGTCGACCAGGACCCGGGCGACCGGGTCCACCGCGGCCACCGGGACCGGCTTGCGCTCCTTGGGCGGCTTGGCCTTGCGAGCGACCGCCTTGACCCGTTCAGGCGCCGGGAGCAGCGCCGGCTGCTCCTCGTCTCCTGTGGTCACACGCGCATGCTTTCACCCGGGAGTGACAGGTGCCGCGCACCCCGGCGCTCAGCGCTTCGGCAGCTCGTAGGCCCGGCCGTCGAGGCGGTGCGTGGGCTTGATCTTCATCGCCTTGAGGATCGTCGGCACGATGTCGACCGACCGGACGCCACCCTTGAGGTCCTTGGACCCCACGTTGGCCCCGGCGAAGAGGATCGGGATCTGCTGGGAGCGGCGCTGGATGCCGCCGTGGTCGCCCTTGACCGAGTACGTCGTGTCGTCGACCAGCGTGGCGATCACGTCGGCGCCGTGGTCGGCCGCGGTGGTGTTCAGCAGCTCCTGAGCCTTGCTCTTGAACCAGGCCCGCTCCCCCTTCGAGGGCATCCGGTCCCAGCGCACCGGGGTCACCCGGTCGAAGTGGCCCCCGTGCCGCTTCCACACCGCGGAGACGCCCGGCATCTTCGCCATCACGGCCGCGGCCTGCTTGACCTTCGCCGGGGACTGGTCCTTCAGCCAGGCGCGGACCATCGAGTCGGAGTAGGTCATCGCCACGTTGCCGGTGGCCACCAGCGGCTTCAGAGCGTCCTGCGGGTCGAGGTACTCGTCGTTCTCCAGGCTGCCGTAGTACCAGTTGTAGTAGCCCTGGCCGGCGGCGTCCTTGCCGTGGAAGTGCCGGCCGGGGACCGAGCCGTGGTCGGAGGTCAGCACGACCAGGGTGTCCTCGATCTCGCCGGTGCTGCGCAGGTGGCTCATGATCTTGCCGACCTGCTGGTCGGCGACCTGGGTGGACGCGTCCATGTGCGTCATCGGGACGGGGCCGCCCGGGTCGTCCATGGCGCCCCACATGTGCGCCGCCTTGTCCACGCCCGGGAGCGTGACGAACACGCCGCTCCACTTGCGCTCGTTCTTCATCGTGGCGATCGCCGCGTCGGCCGCCCACACGTCCCCGCCCTGGTGGGCCGGGTCGGTGCCGACCGTGTACCGGTCCCCGTCCAGGGGGTACATCCAGGCCGGCGAGACGTCGGTGTCGTACTTCAGCGAGGACGGCGAGTTGACGTAGAAGCGGCCGCACTCGGGGGCGGAGAGGTAGGCGGGCACACCGATGCCGGCGGGGCCGCGCCAGTTGTTCGCCGCCGCGCCGTCGCAGTTGTAGGACCGGCCCGAGAACGTGATCGTCCTGTCCGCGTGCGCGCCGCCGAGTCCCCAGGCGGCGTACGACTTCGGGCTGATCGCGACCACGGTGGAGCCGGGGCGCTTGGCGTGGAGGTACTCCGCGAGCTTCGGGTAGCCCGCGTGCTCCTGCAGCGGGAAGATCTCCTTCTCGGAGAAGTTGCTGGTCAGCCACATGTTGCCGGGTCTGTCCGGGTTGTCGGGGAGCACCCCGTCGACGTCGCGGTAGCCCTCGTCGGCCCAACCCATGTTCTTGGGCAGCGCCCCGGTGGTGATCACGTTGTGGGTGACCACGGTGACCGCACCGAGGTGCCCGAGGTAGGAGTTCGGCGCGTCCGCGCCGGTGCGCATCAACGCCTGCACGTTGCGCATCTTGTACTTCTCGACGATCTCGCGGTTCAGCCCGTCGACCACGATGACGACCACCTTGGTCGGGGTGTGCGCCTTCGGCGGCAACTTCCTCGTGGCCGTCGCGCCCGGAGCGGAGAGTCCCACCAGGGCCAGCGACACGGCCAGCAGGGTGGGCAGGACGAGACGGGACCGACGCATGCGGGACCTCCGGGGTGACGAGGCCGGGTACCCGGCGCTCGATGCCCGCGAAACTAGCACCGCGCGGGTGCGGAGAGATATAGCGCGCGCGGGTCCGGTTTCCCGGGTTCTAGACCTGGGAAACCGGCGGGCCCAACCCGAGGCAGCCCGAGGAACCCGAAGCCAGCCCGGGCAGCAGGCTCAGGCGCCCGCGGCGGCCTTGAGCTTCTCGGCGCGGTCGGTGCGCTCCCAGGTGAAGTCGTCGAGCTCGCGTCCGAAGTGCCCGTAGGCAGCGGTCTGGGCGTAGATCGGCCGGAGCAGGTCGAGGTCGCGGATGATCGCGGCGGGCCGCAGGTCGAAGACCTCGAGCACGGCCTTCTGGATGACCTCGTCGGAGACGATGCCGGTGCCGAAGGTCTGCACGAAGACGCCCACGGGCTGCGCCTTGCCGATCGCGTAGGCGACCTGGACCTCGGCGCGACGGGCCAGACCGGCGGCGACGATGTTCTTGGCCACCCAGCGCATGGCGTACGCCGCGGAGCGGTCCACCTTGGACGGGTCCTTGCCGGAGAACGCCCCGCCACCGTGACGGGCCATGCCGCCGTAGGTGTCCACGATGATCTTGCGGCCGGTCAGGCCGGCGTCACCCATCGGTCCCCCGACGACGAACACGCCGGTCGGGTTGACGAGCAGGCGGTAGTCCTCGGAGGGGATCTCGAAGCCGGCGAGCACGTGGTCGATCACGTGCTCCTTGACGTCGGCCTCCAGCCGCTCCAGGGTCACGTCGTCCGCGTGCTGGGTGGAGAGCACCACGGTGTCCACCCGGACCGGGCGGTCGTTCTCGTCGTACTCGATGGTGACCTGGGTCTTGCCGTCCGGGCGCAGGTAGCCCAGCGTGCCGTCCTTGCGGACCTCGGTGAGCCGCTCGGCGAGGCGGTGCGCGATGGTGATCGGCAGCGGCATCAGCTCGGGGGTGTCGTCGGAGGCGTAGCCGAACATCAGCCCCTGGTCGCCCGCACCCTGCTTGTCGAGCTCGTCGGAGGACTCGCTCACCCTTGACTCGTGGCCGTGGTCCACGCCGGCGGCGATGTCGGCGGACTGGCCGCCGATGGCGACCTGCACGCCGCAGGACTTGCCGTCGAAGCCCTTGACGGAGGAGTCGTAGCCGATCTCCAGGATCTTCTTGCGGACCAGGTCGGCGACCGGCGCGTAGGCGTTGGTGCGCACCTCGCCCGCCACCACGACCAGTCCGGTGGTCAGCATGGTCTCCACCGCCACGCGGAGGTTCGCGGTGTCCGAGTCGTTCGCGAGCAGGTAGTCCAGGACCGTGTCGCTGATCGCGTCGGCGATCTTGTCCGGGTGACCTTCGGTCACGGACTCGGATGTGAACAGTCGTCCGGTCACTTCAAACTCCTACGCGGTGGGGTGCACGACTCGTGGCAGCCGATCGTGCCGCTTCTCGGCGGGCCGAGCCTAACTGACCGTCTCACGGCTCAGACACCCGTCTCACTGGGTGTCGGACGACTCCGTGGACGGGCGCAGGTCCGCTACCCGGTCCCAGATCACGTGGGCCAGCGCTGCCTTCGACCCGAGCGGGACGGTGACCGCGCTCCCGTCGGCGGCGAGCACGACCGCCTCGTTGTCGGTCGACCCGAACACCGCTCCCCCGCCCACGTCATTGACGACCAGCAGGTCGCACCCCTTGCGGGCGAGCTTGGCGCGTGCGTGCTCCATCACGCTGCCGCTCTCGTCGCCGGTCTCGGCGGCGAAGCCGACCACGACGATGTGCTCGTTGGGCCGCTCCGAGGCGAGGTGGGCCAGGATGTCGGGATTCTGGGTCAGCCGGATCTCCGGTGCTGTGCCGTCCTCGGACTTCTTGATCTTCGAGGTGCTGCTGCTCTCGGGACGGAAGTCGGCGGGCGCTGCCGCCATCACCACGGCGTCCGCGGCCGACGCGGCTTCGAGGACCTGGTCCCGCAGCTGGGCCGTGGTCTCCACCCGGACCACCTTCACCCCGGCGGGGTCGGGCAGGCTCACGTTGGCCGCGACCAGGGTGACCTCGGCCCCGCGGGCGGCCGCGGTGCGGGCGAGGGCGTATCCCTGCAGTCCCGAGGACCGGTTGCCGATGAACCGGACCGGGTCGAGGTACTCGCGGGTGCCGCCTGCCGAGACCACGACCCGCATCCCGGCCAGGTCCTGGACCGGCGCTCCCTGCTGCCGCCCAGGACGAGCCAGCAGGTCGGTGGCCACCCAGAAGATCTCGCCCGGGTCCGGCAGTCGGCCCTTGCCCGTGTCGGCGCCGGTGAGCCGGCCCTCGGCGGGCTCGATCACGACTGCGCCACGGGAGCGGAGCGTGGCCACGTTGGCCTGGGTAGCGGCGTGCTCCCACATCTCGGTGTGCATCGCCGGGGCGAAGACCACCGGGCAGCGGGCGGTGAGCAAGGTGTTGGTGAGCAGGTCGTCGGCCAGGCCGTGCGCGGCCTTGGCGAGCAGGTCGGCGGTCGCCGGAGCCACCACGACCAGGTCGGCCGACTGGCCGATCCGCACGTGGGGCACCTCGTGGACGTCGGCCCACACCGTGGTGCTGACCGGCTTGCCGGACAGCGCGGCCCAGGTGGGCGCCCCGACGAACTCCAGGGCCGAGGCGGTGGGTACGACGGTGACGTCGTGGCCGGACTCGGTGAGCCGGCGCAGCAGCTCGCAGGCCTTGTACGCAGCAATCCCGCCGCTCACGCCGAGGACGACGCGAGGGCGGGACACAGCGTGTTCCACGCGGGGCTGCTTGCTACTCGCTGGCCGGGTCGGCCGCGGGTGCCTGCGGAGCGGGCACGGATGCGGCGAGCGCCTCGGCGGCAGCCTCGTCGGGGTCGATGTCCTCACAGGTGAGCAGGTCGGCGTTGATCTCGCGAAGCGCGATGGACAGCGGCTTCTCCTGCACGTGGGTGTCCACGAGCGGGCCGACGTACTCGAGCAGGCCCTCGCCGAGCTGGGAGTAGTACGCGTTGATCTGACGTGCACGCTTGGCGCTGTAGAGCACCAGCTTGTACTTGGAGTCGGTCTTGGTCAGCAGGTCGTCGATCGGGGGGTTGGTGATCCCCTCGGCGACGGGGGCAACTGGCTGGGCACCGGACAAGCTCATCGAGCCTCACTAACGAAGAGGTGGTTCTGCGCAGACGCGCCAAGGCAACTTGGCGGGCGGTCACGATCCGGGATGGACCCCGGACTGCATCAACTCTACCAATTCCTCGCCTGCAGCGTGAATCTTGCGGTTGACGATGGTGACGTCGAACTCCGACTCGGCCGCCAGCTCCGCCCGTGCGCTCTCCAGGCGACGCTCCCGCTCGGCCTCGTCCTCGGTGCCGCGGCCGACCAGGCGGCGCACCAGCTCCTCCCAGGAAGGGGGCGCCAGGAAGACGAACAGTGCCTCGGGCATCCGCTCGCGCACCTGCCGGGCACCCTGGAGGTCGATCTCCAGCAGGGCCGGCCGGCCGGCGGCGACGGCCTCCTCGACCGGTCGTCGCGGGGTGCCGTAACGGGCGCCGCGGTGGACCACGGCCCACTCCAGCAGCTCGTCGTCCTCGACCATCCGGTCGAACTCGGCGTCGGTGACGAAGTGGTAGTGCACGCCGTCCTGCTCGCCGGGACGCCGGCGCCGGGTCGTCGCGGAGACCGAGATCCAGATCTCGGGGTGGTGCTCGCGAACCCAGGCGGTGAGCGTGCCCTTGCCCACCGCGGTGGGTCCCGCGAGGACGGTGAGCCGGGAGGCAGTCACCAGCAGGTCCAGGTCGGCGCGATCACTCGGAGGAGAACTCCTCGACCAGTGCCGCGACCTGCTTGACGCCGAGGCCGCGCACCCGGCGGGACTCGGAGATCTTCAGCTTCTCCATCACCTGCTGGGCGCGGACCTTGCCGATGCCGGGCATGGACTGGAGGAGCTCCTTGACCCGCATCTTGCCGATGACCTCGTTGGTGCCGGCCTCCTCGACGACCTCGGCGATGGTGGCACCGGAGTGCTTGAGGCGGTTCTTGACCTCGGCGCGCTCCCGTCGGGAAGCTGCTGCCTTGTCGAGAGCAGCCTGGCGCTGCTCGGGGGTGAGGGGCGGCAAGGCCACTGCGGTTTCCTCGACTTCCTGCTCGACTGCTTCGAGCGGGTGGGACACGACTGGGTGAAAAAGTGGGAATGTGCTTGGGGGAAAGGATGCCCGGATCTCTCGGACACCCGGCAATCTAGTCACGGCCCGCCGGACCCTGCAACGCGAGGGGCCTCTGGTCGGGCTGGGTCGAGATCAACGTCACCACGCGCGTGCATCTGCACGGTCCTCGGCGGTGCCGCGGACCCGCTGGGCGTCACTGCCCCAGGTTGATCTTGCAGACGTCGCGGGCCTGGGTCTCGATCCCCTTCGAGGCCGCGACGACGTCCTCGGTGCCGATCTGGTCGGCGGCGGCCGCGATCGCCTTCTGGTCGGCCGCGCCGAGCCCGGCCGGGGGCTTGCCGTCCACGAAGTCCGCGGGCTCCACCCCGGCGTCCTCCAGGGCGTCGTCGAGCCCTTCCAGCGCACCGAGGAAGACCTGCCACTCGTCGGTGAGGTCGTCCGGGGAGCTCTCGGCGAGGTCGCGCCACATCGGCAGTCCCTCGAGGAGGCCGGTCGGCGACCCCGAGGCCAGCAGCTCCGCGATCTGCTTGCGGTCGGACTCCAGAGCACCGCAGTAGTCCTGGCCGCCACAGCCCACGAGCGGGAGCAGCAGGGCCAGGAGGACCGTAGCCACCCGGGAACGCCTCACCGACCGTCCCGCAGGGCGATGAAGGCGTCCAGCGAGCGTCCCGCGGCCGCGACCAGCGACGCCCCGTCCGGGCCGGCGCCGAGGATCTCCCGCGAGCTCGAGGGCAGCACCAGGTCGATCACGTCGCCGAAGATGCGGCGTACGTCGTCGACCGTGCCGCCCTGCGCGCCGATGCCCGGCACCAACAGGGGCCCGTTGATCGCCAGGTCCTCGGCGGTGTCCTGGATCGTCGCCCCCACGACAGCCCCGAAGGACCCGAGCGTGCCCGCCGCCGCGTTGAGGCCGCGGAGCTCGTCGAGGACGGTGCCGGCGACGCTGGCTCCGGCCTCGGTGCGGGCGCGCTGGAACGCAGGCGCCTCCGGGTTGGAGGTCAGCGCCAGGACGAAGACCCCGGTGCCGTGCTCGCGCGCCGTCTCGATCATCGGGGCGAGGCTGCCGAAGCCGAGATAGGGCGTCGCCGTGATCGCATCGACCGCCATCGGAGACCGGGGGTCGAGGTAGGCGTCTGCATAGGCCTGGGCGGTGGAGCCGATGTCTCCGCGCTTCACGTCGAGCACCACCAGCGCGCCGGCCTCCCGGCAGGTCTCGACCACCCGCTCGAGGACGCCGATCCCCCGTGCGCCGAACCGCTCGAAGAAGGCCGACTGTGGCTTGATCGCGGCCACCCGGGGCGCGAGCTCCTCGGCGGCGCGGAGGGCGAACTTCTCCAGGCCGTTGACCGAGTCGGTCAGGCCCCAGGCGTCCAGCAGGCCGACGTGGGGGTCGATCCCCACGCACAGCGGTCCGCGGCCGTCCATCGCCTCCTGGAGGCGGGCACCGAAGGGCACGGGCGCCTGCTGGTCCTGCGCCGGACGGGTACCGGTCATGGCTGCTCCCCCACTGCTCTGGTTGCCTGCATCCTCGCCGAGATCTGCGCGTTCGTCCTCGAGGGCCACCAGGGTCCTTCGTAGACGAACCCGGTGTAGGCCTGCACCAGGTCGGCCCCGGCGGCCAGTCGGTCCAGGGCGTCCTCGGCCGAGCTGATGCCGCCGACGCCGATCAGCGCCAGCCGGTCGCCGACCCGGCCCCGCAGCAGCCGGATCACCTCGTCGGCCCGTGCGCGCAGCGGTGGTCCCGAGAGGCCACCGGCCCCGGCGGCCTCCACCTCGGCGGGGGTGGAGGCCAGGCCCGCGCGCGAGATGGTGGTGTTGGTCGCCACGATCCCGTCGAGGCCGAGCTCGAGCGCCAGGTCCGCCACCGCGAGCACGTCCTCGTCGCTGAGGTCGGGCGCGATCTTCACCAGGAGCGGCACGTGCCCCGGCGACACGTCGTCGCTGCGGCGGCGTACGGCGCTCAGCAGCGGCTCGAGCCGGGCCACGGCCTGCAGGTCGCGCAGGCCCGGGGTGTTCGGGGAGGAGACGTTGACCACGAGGTAGTCGGCGAACGGCGCGAGCAGCGTGGTGCTCTTCTCGTAGTCGGCGATCGCCGCGTCCTCGGGCACCACCTTGGTCTTGCCGATGTTGATCCCCAGGGGAACGCTCCCGCTGCGGCCGGTGCGGTCCAGGCGGCGCGAGGCGAGCCTGCGTGCGACCTCCTCGGCGCCCTGGTTGTTGAAGCCCATCCGGTTGACGATGGCCCTGTCGGCCGGCAGCCGCGCCAGTCGCGGCCGCGGGTTCCCGGGCTGCGGCTCGCCGGTCACCGTGCCGATCTCGACGAACCCGAAGCCCAGGTCGGCCAGGGCGTCGAATCCCTCGCCGTTCTTGTCGAACCCGGCGGCGAGCCCGAGCAGCCCGGGGAACTGCAGTCCCATCACCGTGTGGGTCCCGGGTGCCCAACCCCGGCGCGCCCGGGCGCCGACCACGCGGGTCAGCGGCCGGGCGGCCCGGATGGCTCGGAAGGCGACGTGGTGCGCGGACTCGGGGTCGGTCCTGGTCAGCACCCGGTCGAAGAGCTGCCGGTACAGGCTCACCGAGCCCAGTCCTGCAGGGAGCGGACCCCGATGTCGGAGGCCCGCATCGCCTCGATGCCCTGCACGGCGGCACCCAGACCCTGCACGGTGGTGATGCACGGGATGTTCCTGGTGATCGCCGCGGTGCGGATCTCGTAGCCGTCCAACCGCGGCGAGCCGCCACTGGTGCTGCCGTGGGGCGTGTTCACGACCAGGTCGACCTCACCGTCGAGGATCCGGCCGACGATCGTCTTCTCGCCGTCCTCGGCGTCACCCTCGCTGTGCTTGCGCACCACGCTCGCCGAGACGCCGTTGCGCCGCAGCACCTCGGCCGTCCCCACGGTGGCCAGGATCTCGTAGCCCATGTCCGCGAGCCGCTTGATCGGGAAGATCATGCTGCGCTTGTCGCGGTTGGCCACCGAGACGAACACCCGTCCGGTCAGCGGCAGGGAGCCGTACGCCGCCGTCTGGGCCTTCGCGAAGGCCTTGCCGAAGTCGGCGTCGAAGCCCATCACCTCGCCGGTCGAGCGCATCTCCGGGCCGAGGATCGCGTCCACGTTCTTGCCCTCGGTCGTCTTGAACCGGTTGAAGGGCATCACGGCCTCCTTGACCGCGATCGGGGCGTCGCCGGGCAGGTCGCCGCCATCCCCGGTGGCGGCCAGGACGCCTTCGGCACGCAGGTCGGCGATGGTCTCGCCGAGCATGATCCGCGCCGCCGCCTTGGCCAGCGGGCGGGCGGTCGCCTTGGACACGAACGGCACCGTGCGGCTCGCCCGCGGGTTGGCCTCGAGCACGTAGAGCACGTCGGAGCCCAGTGCGAACTGGATGTTCAGCAGCCCGAGGACGCCGACACCGCGGGCGATCCCCTCGGTGGCCTCGCGGATCCGAGCGATCTCCTCCCTGCCCAGCGTGATCGGCGGGAGCGCGCAGGAGGAGTCGCCGGAGTGGATGCCGGCCTCCTCGATGTGCTCCATCACGCCGCCGAGGTAGAGGTCGGTGCCGTCGAAGAGTGCGTCGACGTCGATCTCCACCGCGTCGTCGATGAACCGGTCGACGAGCACCGGGTGCTCGGGGCTGATCTCGGTCGCGCGCTGGATGTAGCCGCTCAGCGACTCGTCGTCGTACACGATCTCCATGCCGCGACCGCCCAGGACGTACGACGGCCGCACCAGCACCGGGTACCCGATCGTGGCGGCGATCTGCTGCGCCTCGGGGAACGAGGTCGCCATCCCGTGCTTGGGAGCTGGCAGGCCGGCCTCGGCGAGGACCCGGCCGAACGCGCCGCGCTCCTCCGCGAGGTGGATCGCGGCCGGCGGGGTGCCGACGATCTTCACGCCGGCGTCCTCCAGCCCCTGGGCCAGGGCGAGCGGGGTCTGCCCGCCGAGCTGGCAGATCACGCCAGCGATCGGGCCCGCCTTGGACTCGGCGTGCACGATCTCGAGCACGTCCTCGAGGGTGAGCGGCTCGAAGTACAGCCGGTCGGAGGTGTCGTAGTCGGTGGAGACCGTCTCGGGGTTGCAGTTGACCATCACGGTCTCGTAGCCGGCCTCGTGCAGCGCGAGGCTGGCGTGCACGCACGAGTAGTCGAACTCGATGCCCTGACCGATCCGGTTGGGCCCGGAGCCCAGGATGATCACCGCCGGCTTCTCGCGCGGGGCCACCTCGGTCTCCTCGTCGTAGGAGCTGTAGTGGTACGGCGTCTTCGCGGCGAACTCGGCGGCGCAGGTGTCCACGGTCTTGTAGACGGGGCGTACGCCGAGCGCGTGCCGCACCCCGCGGACCACGTCTTCCTTCATGTCGCGGATCTTGCCGAGCTGGCCGTCGGAGAACCCGTGCCGCTTGGCCCGGCGCAGGAGCGCGGGCGTGAGCTCCTCGGCGGCGATGATCTCCTGGGCGATCTCGTTGATCAGGCACAGCTGGTCGACGAACCACGGGTCGATGCCGGTGGCGTCGTGCACCTCCTGGGCCGTCGCCCCGGCGCGCAGCGCGTCCATCACCACGCGCAGCCGGCCGTCGTGCGGCCTGCTGGCCTGCTCGAGCAGGGTGTCCTTGTCGAGCTCGACCAGCCGGTGGCTCCAGTCGAAGACCGCCTTGCCGACGCCCGAGGTCGGGGCCTCCAGCGAGCGCAGCGCCTTCTGCAGCGCCTCGGTGAAGTTGCGCCCGATCGCCATCGCCTCGCCGACCGACTTCATGTGCGTGGTCAGCGTGGGGTCGGCGGCAGGGAACTTCTCGAACGCGAACCGCGGGACCTTGACCACGACGTAGTCCAGGGTCGGCTCGAAGCTGGCCGGGGTCTCCTTGGTGATGTCGTTGGGGATCTCGTCCAGGGTGTAGCCGATCGCGACCTTGGCGGCGATCTTCGCGATCGGGAAGCCGGTGGCCTTCGAGGCCAGCGCGCTGGAGCGCGAGACCCGCGGGTTCATCTCGATCACGACGACCCGGCCGTCGGCGGGGTTGACCGCGAACTGGATGTTGCAGCCCCCGGTGTCGACACCCACCGAGCGGATGATCCCGATGGAGAGGTCGCGCAGGTACTGGTACTCGCGGTCGGTCAGCGTCATCGCGGGTGCCACGGTGATCGAGTCACCGGTGTGCACGCCCATCGGGTCGAGGTTCTCGATGGAGCACACGATCACCACGTTGTCGGCGGTGTCGCGCATCACCTCGAGCTCGTACTCCTTCCAGCCGATGATCGACTCCTCCAGGAGCACCTCGGTGGTCGGGCTGGCGGCCAGGCCCGCACCCGCGATCCGGTCCAGGTCCTCCGCGTTGTAGGCCATCCCGGAGCCGGTGCCACCCATGGTGAAGCTCGGGCGCACCACCATCGGCCAGCCGAGGTCCTTGGACGCCTCGACGCACTCCTCGAGGGTGTGGCACACCACCGAGCGGGCCACCTCGCCGCCGAGCTCCTCGACGATCTTCTTGAACGACTCGCGGTTCTCGCCGCGGTTGATCGCCTCGATGGAGGCGCCGATCAGCTCCACGCCGTACTTCTCCAGGACGCCGAGCCGGTCGAGGTCCATCGCGGTGTTCAGTGCGGTCTGGCCGCCCAGCGTGGCGAGCAGCGCGTCGGGGCGCTCCTTCTCGATCACCTTCTCGACGTACTCCGCGTTGATCGGCTCCACGTAGGTCGCGTCGGCGAACTCGGGGTCGGTCATGATCGTGGCCGGGTTTGAGTTCACCAGGATGACCCGCAGGCCCTCCTCGCGCAGCACCCGGCAGGCCTGGGTGCCGGAGTAGTCGAACTCGGCTGCCTGCCCGATCACGATCGGCCCGGAGCCGATCACGAGCACGCTCTTGATGTCCTCGCGCTTCGGCATCAGATGGAACCTTCCGGTGAAGTGGTCTCGACTGAGCTCGACCGACTAGTGGGTGAGCTCGACTGGCTAGTGGGTGAGCTCGACCGACTGGTGGTTGCGGTCATCAGGTCGGTGAACCTGTCGAAGAGGTACGCCGCGTCGTGCGGGCCGGCTGCTGCCTCGGGGTGGTACTGGACCGAGAAGCTCTTCAGGTTGCCCTCGGCGTCGCGCAGCTCGAGGCCCTCGACTACGTCGTCGTTGAGGCACACGTGGCTCACCGTGGCCGTCCCGTAGGGGGTCTCGGTCGACCCGTCGAGCGGGGCGTCGACGGCGAAGCCGTGGTTGTGGGCGGTGACCTCGACCTTGCCGGTGGTGCGGTCCATCACCGGCTGATTGATCCCGCGGTGGCCGTACTTGAGCTTGAAGGTGCCGAAGCCGAGCGCCCGGCCGAAGAGCTGGTTGCCGAAGCAGATCCCGAAGTAGGGCAGCCCCGCCTCCAGCGCCCCCTGGAGCAGCGCGATCTGGTGGGTCGTCGCGGCCGGGTCACCGGGGCCGTTGGAGAAGAACAGTCCGTCCGGGCCGGACTCCCCGACCGCCTGCACGTCCTCGAGGGTGGAGGTCGCCGGCAGCACGTGGACCTCGATGCCGCGCTCTGCCATCATCCGCGGGGTGTTCGACTTGATGCCCAGGTCGACCGCCGCGACGGTGAACCGCTTCTCGCCGATCGCCGGGACCACGTAGGCCTCCTTCGTGGAGACCTCGCCGGCGAGCTCGCTGCCGGCCATCTCACCCGACTCGCGGACCCTGGCGAGCAACGACTCGACGTCGGAGGTCGCCGAGGAGATGCCCACCCGCATCGCCCCGCGCTCGCGCAGGTGGCGGGTCAGGGCGCGGGTGTCGATCCCGCTGATCCCGACGACCCCCTGCTCGCGCAGCTCGTCGTCGAGCGAGCGCGTGGAGCGCCAGTTGGACGGGACGCGCGCGGGGTCGCGGACGACGTACCCGCTGACCCAGATGCGGCGCGACTCGATGTCCTCGTCGTTCATGCCGGTGTTGCCGATGTGCGGGCTGGTCATCACCACGACCTGCCGGTGGTACGACGGGTCGGTGAGCGTCTCCTGGTAGCCGGTCATCCCGGTGGAGAACACCGCCTCGCCGAAGGTCTCGCCGGTGGCCCCGTAGGACTCGCCCCGGAACACCCGTCCGTCCTCGAGAACGAGGATCGCGTCGCTCATGCTTCTCCCTTTTCCTGGCCAGCGTGCTGGCCCTGCGCTGACTTGCGTGTCATCTTCGAGATCGTGCGCACCCACCGGTCGGCGTCGGGTGCGGTGCGTGCCTTGTCGGCCTTGCCTGACTTGCCTGCCTTGCCGGCCTCCAGCCGGAAGCCGGTGCGCCACTGCTGCTCACCGTGCTCCCACCGGACGACCAGCAGCGCGTCGCTGCCGGTGCCGTCGAACTCCCCCGCCGAGGTGGCGCCGCGCAGGGCCGCGGCCGGGATCCGGAAGGACCCGGCCATCCGGACCACGTCGAGGGCCTCCTCGGACAGGTGCAGCCGCGAGGAGCTCTTCGCCGAGAGCGTCTTGCCGACGACCTTCTCGCCGGACGCGGTGAGCGTGCCGAGGTAGCGCGCCGGGGACTGCAGCTTGTGCGGCGGGAGGTCCGCCATCTTGGGCACCGGGACCAGGTCGGGCAGCCCGTCGGTGCGCGGGCGCCTGCGGAACAGCCCCATTCAGACCAGGCTCCCGTCGAGGACGGTGGGGACTCCGCGCAGCACCGTGGCGACGACGGCGCCGGTGAGCTTGCGCTCGTGCCACGGGTTGTTGCGCGACAGCGAGGCCGAGGTCGTGCCGTCGACCACCATGACGGCGGCCGGGTCGACCAGGGTGACGTTGGCCGGCTGGCCGACGCCCAGCGTGCCGCCGTGGCCCTCGAGCCCGGCGATCCGGGCGGGGTTCTGCGACATCACCCGGGCCACGTCTGCCCACGACATCGCCCCGGAGGCGACCATCACGTCGCTGACCACCGACAGGGCGGTCTCGAGGCCGAGCATCCCGAAGGCGGCGTCGACGAACGCGTGCTGCTTGTCGTGCCGGGCGTGCGGCGCGTGGTCGGTGGCGACCGCGTCGATGGTGCCGTCGGCGAGCGCCTCGCGCAGCGCGGCGACGTCCTCGTCGGGGCGCAGCGGCGGGTTCACCTTGTAGACGGGGTCGTAGCCGGTGAGCAGGTCGGCGGTCAGCATCAGGTGGTGCGGGGTGACCTCGGCGGTCACGTCGATCCCCTGGGCCTTGGCCCAGCGGAGCACCTCGACCGAGCCGGCGGTCGAGACGTGGGCGACGTGCACCCGGCTGTTGGTGTGCCGCGCGAGCATCACGTCGCGGGCCACGATGGTCTCCTCGGCGATCCCGGGCCACCCGGGCAGCCCGAGGCGGCCGGAGAGCTCACCTTCGTGGCAGCAGGCGGTGGGCCCGGCGAGGTCGGGGTCCTGCGAGTGCTGGGAGACGACGCCGCCGAACGCGCGGACGTACTCCAGCGCACGCCGCATCACCCGCGGGTCGTGCACGCACTTGCCGTCGTCGGAGAACACCCGCACCCTGGCGCGCGACCGCGCCATCAGCCCCAGCTCGGCGAGCTCCTCCCCGGCGAGGCCGCGGGTCACCGCGCCGACCGGCTGCACGTCGACCAGCCCGGCAGCGCGACCGAGGTCGAGGATGCGCTCGGCGGCCTCGGCGGTGTCGGTCACCGGCGAGGTGTTGGCCATCGCCAGCACGGCGGTGAACCCGCCCAGCGCGGCCGCCCTCGACCCGGTGAGCACGGTCTCGGCGTCCTCGCGACCCGGCTCGCGCAGGTGGGTGTGCAGGTCGACCAGTCCGGGCAGTGCGACCAGGCCTTCGGCGTCGATGACTCGAGCGCCCTCGGGCTCCTCGGCGACGAGGACCCCGTCCGCGACGTACAGGTCCTGGGGCTGCTCGCCCAGCGGCGCGGCCCCCTTGATGATCAGTGCCTGCGTAGGGGTACTCACGCCGCACTCCCTTCTCCTGCGAGCAGGTGGTAGAGCACCGACATCCGGATCGCGACGCCGGCCGAGACCTGGTCGAGCACCGCGGACTGCGCGGCGTCGGCCGCGTCGGCGGCGATCTCGAGCCCGCGGTTCATCGGGCCGGGGTGACAGATCGGCGCGTCCGGCTTGAGCACGGCGAGCCGGTCGCGGGTGAGGCCGTATCCCACGGTGTACTCCCGCGCGCTGGGGAAGTAGGCGCCGTGCATCCGCTCGCGCTGGACGCGGAGCATCATCACCGCGTCGGCCTCGGGCAGCACCGGGTCGAGGTCGTAGGTGGTCGCGAAGCCGGCGTCCTTCGACCAGGCGGTGACTCCTGCCGGCATCAGGGTCGGCGGGGCCACCACGGTCAGACGGGCACCGAGCTTGGTCAGCAGCAGCACGTTGCTGCGGAAGACCCGGCTGTGGGTGACGTCGCCGACGATCACCACGTGCTGGTCCTCCAGGGTCCCGAGCCGGCGGCGCAGGGTGTAGGCGTCGAGCAGCGCCTGGGTGGGGTGCTCGTGCATCCCGTCACCGGCGTTGATCACCACGGCGTCGGTCCACTGGCTCACCTGCTGCGCGGCACCGCTGGCGCCGTGCCGGATGACGAGGCCGTCGACCCCCATCGCGGCGACCGTGAGCACCGTGTCGCGCAGGCTCTCGCCCTTGCTCACGCTCGATCCCTTGCCGGAGACGTTGATGACGTCCGCGGAGAGCCACTTGCCGGCGATCTCGAAGGAGGAGCGGGTGCGGGTCGAGTCCTCGAAGAACAGGTTGACCACGGTCCGGCCACGGAGCGCGGGCAGCTTCTTGACCGAGCGGCGCTGCACGTCGTGCATCTCGGCCGCGGTGTCGAACAGGGCCTCGACGTCGGCCACGCTGAGGTCGTCGATGGAGAGCAGGTGCTTGTTCATGCGGGCAGTCCCCCCTCGTCGGCCCCGGCCTCCGGGGTCACCACCTGCCCCGCCATCGGGGCGATCCGGACCTCGTCGTACCCGTCGGACTCCTCGAGGCGGACCATCACCCGCTCGCTGCGCGAGCTGGGCAGGTTCTTGCCGACGTGGTCGGCGCGGATCGGGAGCTCGCGGTGCCCGCGGTCCACGAGTACGGCGAGCCGCACCGTCGCGGGCCTGCCGAGGTCGTTCATCGCGTCGAGCGCGGCGCGGACCGTGCGGCCGGAGAAGAGCACGTCGTCCACGAGCACGACGACCTTGCCGTCCACGCCGCCGGGAGGCATCCGGGTGTGGTGCGGCTCGCGCGCCGGGTGCCTGCGCAGGTCGTCGCGGTACATCGTGATGTCCAGTGTGCCGAGCGGGACCTCGGCGCCCTCGACCTTCGCGATCCGCTCGGCGATGCGCCGCGCGAGGTGGACGCCACGCGTGGGGATGCCGAGGAGGACGAGATCGTCGAGACCCTTGTTGCGCTCGAGGATCTCGTGCGAGATGCGGGTCAGGGCCCGGGAGATGTCACGGGCGTCGAGGACGGTTCGTCCATCGGGGACAGCGTCTGTGGTTGCTGTAGGTACAGGTGCGGGTCGGGCAGGAGCCATCGCGCCGGACCTCCTTCTCCGCCTCACAGGACGGCTCGTTAAAGGATGTCGATCGGGACCGAGACTAGCAGCCCGTCCGGGCACCTCCGGACGCGACTCGGCCTGGTGGCGGGCCGGACTACTCCGGGAGCGGCGGCCCGAGGACCTCGAGCCCGTAGCGGGGCGCGACCTCGTTCCAGCGGCCGATCTCCTCCTCCATGGAACGCCCCTCTCCCGGCGCCGGGATCTCCATCCTGGTGGCCGGCAACCCCACCTCGTCGTAGAGCCCCATCAGGCCTCCGGGAGCGGTGAGGCTCAGGAAGCGGGCCGGCCCGTCGCCCCGGATCCGGAAGGCGTGCGGCGTCCCCAGCGGCAGGTGCAGGAAGGACCCACCGGTGAGGTGGTGCGTCTCCTCGCCCGCGCTACTCGATCTCTCCCGCGAGGACGAACAGCGCCTCGGCCTCCTGGGTGTGCCGGTGCAGTGGCGTCGCGATCCCCGGTGGCTGGGTCACCAGTGACATCGCGTAGCCCCCGCCGGTCTCCCCCGCACTGACCAGGTGCTCGAACAGCGATCCCATGGCCCAGGTGCCGGGCCCGTCTCCTGCGGCGTGCACCACGACGCTGTCGCCCATGGCTGCTCCCAAGGTTGATCCGAACTGACTTCGGACGAATATTGCTACGGTAGGCCGCGTGACCGCACCCGTCAACGGCCCCCGTCGCTACCGCTCCCCGCGGCGCGAGGAGCAGGCAGCCGCGACCCGCCGTGCCGTGCTGCTGGCCGCGCGGGACCTGTTCACCGAGCGCGGCTACCCGGAGACCACGGTCGCCGACGTGGCGCGCCGGGCCGGGGTCTCGGTGGACACGCTCTACGCGAGCGTGGGACGCAAGCCGCAGCTGCTGCTGGCCGTCCACGACATGGTGCTGGGCAGCTCCGAGGAGCCGGTCCCCGCCGAGCAGCGCGACTACGTGCGCGCGGTCCGGTCCGCGGTCGGCGCCCGGGCCAAGCTGACGACGTACGCCGAGGCGCTCGGCCGGCTCTTCCCCGACACCGTCCCGCTCGCGGAGTCCCTGCGGGTGGCCGCCCAGGGCGACGCCGAGTGCCGCAAGGTCTGGGAGGGCCTCAACGAGCGCCGGGCCACCAACATGCTGGCGCTCGCACGCGACCTGCGGGCGACCGGGGAGCTCCGCGAGGACCTCACCGACGACCAGGTCGCCCACCTCGTGTGGACCACGAACAGCCCGGAGTTCTACCTGCTCACCACCGCCCGTGGCCGCTCACCGCAGGACTACGTCGCCACGGTCACCGATCTGTGGTGTCGCACGCTGCTCGCGGAGCCGCCCGCCTCCTAGGGTGCTCGCATGACATCGGGCAGCACCACCACGGGCAGCACCACCACCGGCACGCAGCACTCCTCAGACGACCCGCGCAACGCCTCGATCCTGATCTGGGTCAACGGGGAGCTGCTCCCCCGCGAACGCGCGGTGGTCTCGGTCTTCGACTCCGGGTTCGTCCTCGGCGACGGCGTCTGGGAGGGGCTGCGGGTCGCCTCGGGCCACCCCGCCTTCCTCGACCAGCACCTCGACCGGCTCGAGGAGGGCGCCCGGGCGCTGATGCTCGATCTCGGGATGAGCCGCGAGGAGCTGACCGAGGCGATCTACGCGACGCTGCGGGCCAACGAGATGACCGACGGCGTGCACGTGCGGCTGATGGTGACGCGCGGGGTGAAGTCGACGCCGTACCAGGACCCGAGGGTGACCATCGGACCCGCGACCGTGGTGATCATCGCCGAGCACAAGGAGCCCCTGCCGGCCACCGTCACCGAGGGGATCACCCTGTTCACCACCCACGTCCGCCGGGCCACGCCGGACACGCTGGACCCCAAGCTGAACGCGCACAGCAAGCTGAACGACATCCAGGCGTGCATCCAGGCCTACACGGCGGGGGCGGACGAGGCGCTGATGCTCGATCCGCAGGGGTTCGTGGCCACGTGCAACAGCACTCACTTCTTCATCGTCACCCGGGCCGGGGAGGTGTGGACCTCCGACGGCCGGTTCTGCCTGGCCGGGATCACCCGCGCGAACGTGCTCGAGGTCTGCCGGGGCAACGACATCCCCGCGCGGGAGACCACGTTCAGCCTCACCGACGTCTACAACGCCGCGGAGGCGTTCGTGACCGGGACCTTCGCCGGGGTGGTCCCGGTGCGCACCGTCGACGGCCGCACGATCGGCTCGAGGCAGCGCGGGCCGGTCGTGGAGCGGCTGCAGTCGCTCTACAAGGAGCACGTGGCCGCCGACGTGGGGTCGCGCGGATGACCGTCCGGGTGGCCATGTGGAGTGGGCCCAGAAATATTTCAACGGCCATGATGAGGGCGTGGGAGAACCGCCCGGACACCGTGGTCGTGGACGAGCCGTTCTACGCCGAGTACCTCGTCCGGACGGGCCTCGAGCACCCCGGCCGCGACGAGGTGATCGCGTCACAGCCGACCGAGGCCGACGAGGTCATCAGGTTGCTCACCACCGACGACTCCGCACCGGTGCACTACACCAAGCACATGACCCACCACCTCCCAGCGGACCTCGACCTGGGCTGGGTGGGCCACTTCCGCAACGTCCTGCTGATCCGGGATCCGGCCGAGGTGGTGGCCTCCTACGTCCGGTCGCGCGAGTCGTGCGAGCCCGAGGACATCGGCCTGCTCCAGCAGCTGCCGCTGCTCGCGGCGCTGCCTGAGGACTCACCGGTGATCGACGCGGGCGACTTCCTGCGCGACCCCGAGCGGCACCTGCGGTGGCTGTGCGACTGGCTCGGGATCGACTTCACCGACCGGATGCTGTCCTGGCCGGCGGGCCCGCGCGAGTCGGACGGCGTCTGGGCGCCCCACTGGTACGACGCGGTCCTCGCCTCCACCGGCTTCGAGCCGTGGCGCCCACGCGAGCTCCGGCTCAGCGACCACGACGCCGCGGTCGCCGAGGCCTGCCGCCCGGCGTACGACGAGCTCCGCGCCCGGCGACTGGTGCTCTGACGGCGCCCCGGGTGTGTGCGCGGACCCGTCAGGACAGGTCCGCGAGCGCGCTCTCGACCGCGCGGTGGAACGTCGGGTAGGCGTAGATCATCGACCGCAACGTGTCCGTCGGGACCTCCGCGTGCACCGCGGTGGTGAGCATCCCGAGGATCTCCCCGCCGCTGGGCCCGACCGCAGTGGCACCGACGAGGACGCCGCGGTCGGCGTCCTCGACGAGCTTGATCAGGCCGTGGGTGCGGGCGATCCAGCCGCGCGTGGACGAGGCGAGGTCGGTGAGTCCGACCCGCACCTCGAGCCCGGCGGCGCGCGCCTGCTTCTCCGTCATCCCGACCGAGCCGACCTCGGGGTCGGTGAAGGTGACGTGCGGCAGCGCCCGGTAGTCGGCGGCGGGACCGTCCTGGCCGAGGATGTCGCGCACCAGGATCGCGGACTGGTACATCGACACGTGCGTGAACGCACCGTGGCCCACGACGTCGCCGAGCGCCCACAGCCCGTCCGCGGCACGCAGCCGCTCGTCCACCTCGATCGTCCGTGCGGCCGGGTCGAGGCCGACCGTCTCCAGGCCGAGGTCGGCGAGGTTGGGCCGGCGACCGGCCGCGACCAGCAGCTGCTCCGCGTCGATCTCCCGGTCCTCGAGCACGACCCGGAAGCGCCCGTCGTCGTGGGAGACCGAGCTGATGCTCACCCCGGTGAGCACCTCGATGCCCTCGTCGGCGAAGACGTCGGCGAGCAGCCTGCTCGACTCCGGCTCCTCCGGCCCCAGGATTCGCTCCCCCACCTCGAGCACCGTGACCCGGACGCCGAACCGGCCCAGCGCCTGGGCGAGCTCGGCGCCGATGGGGCCGCCGCCGATGACGGCCAGGGAGCCGGGCAGTGACTCGATCCGGAGGATGTCGCGGTTTGTCCAGTACGGCGTCTCGGCGAGGCCCTCGATCGGCGGAGCCGCGGGCGAGGTACCGGGGTTGAGCACCACCCCGGTCGCAGCCTCGTAGACGTCGTCTCCCACCTGCACGGTGCGGGGGCCGACCAGCCTCCCGCGGCCCCGGACGAAGGTGACTCCGGCCGCGACGAGCCGGTCGACGGCGACCTTGTCGTTCCAGTCGTCGGTGGCCTCGTCACGGATCCTGGCGTGGACCTCGCCCCAGTCGGGGCGCACGTCGGCCTCTCCGGCGAGTCCCTCGACGCGTCGCGCCTCCGCGAGCACGTCGGCGGCCCGGACGATCATCTTGCTCGGGATGCAGCCGTAGTACGGGCACTCACCCCCGACCAGCCGCTCCTCGACCGCGACCACGGAGAGACCGGCCTTGGCCAGCGCAGTCGCCGTCGCCTCCCCACCCGGCCCCAGCCCGATGACCACCACGTCACATGTGTTCTTCGCCATCGCCACAGTCTCCCCCTTCCAGCGACGAGCCGCATACGCGCGGACACTAGTTCGGGATCGCCTCGTCGAGGGTGGTGCAAACCGGTGCGAGACCGGCACCCGGCTCGAACTTCTGTCCGCGCGTGTGCGAGGAGGAGCCGCTCAGCTACTCGACGAACCCACGTCGATCGTCGTGACCAGATCCGTGACCGAGGGGCGCTGGGGCGTGGAGCCGAAGCCGAAGCGGGGCTCGGGGCACACAGGGGCGAGGTCGCCGAGGTCGGCTCCGTGCCACGTGCCGCGGAGGCCGGTGACCCGGTGGAGGTCGGTGGCGCCGTAGAACTCGCGGCGGCGGTTGCCCGCCGTACCCCTGGTGCGTACGCCGCGCAGCAGCAACCGGGCCACGGGGTCGGTCACCCGCGCCCACGCCGGAGCCGTGGCCACGCGGGCCGGCACCAGTCGCAGCAGTCGGCCAAGCGACGTCCGGCTGCCCACGCGCAGGGTGAGGTCGAGGCCCGGTGCCGCCATGTGCCAGGAACGGTCACCGACCTCGGCGCTCACCGGCCCGGTCACGACGCGGTCGAAGTGGTAGGTCGCGGAGACGAAGTCCGCGACCTCCTCGTCTGGGGCGAGCAGGACCCGGGTGCCGTCGGGCTCGGCGAGCATCACGTCGGTGAAGCTGCCCAGCGGCGAGTCGCGCCAGTGGCCGACCACGACGCGTACGCCGCTCGTCGAGCCGGCGCCGGCGATCACGCCGGTGAACCGGTGCCGGCCCCTGCCCAGCGCCACCAGTGCCTCAGCGGTCGAGGTGGCGGGCCTGGGCGAAGCAGAACACGCCGAAGCAGCCGATGCCGAGACCGATCGCGACGAGCAGGTAGGGGCCGAACGGCTGCTCGAGCACCTTCAGCAGCGCCGCGTCGAGCCCACCGGACTCCTTGGGGTCGTGGGTGATCCCCGCGTAGCAGAACAGCCCGCCAACGATGGCGAAGGCGATCCCCTTGGCGATGTGGCCGACCTTGCCCAGCAGCAGGTAGGCCGCTCCGCTGTAGCCCAGCTTGCCCTCGGTCTCGAGCCGCTCCGCGAACTTCTCCGTCCAGCCCTGCCAGGCCAGCACCACGGCGTACCCGATCACGGCGAGGCCGACCGCGCCCACGATCCAGGGCCCGGCGGGGAGCCCCATCAGCCTGGCGGTGATCCCCTTGGAGCCGTCACCCGAGCCGCCGGACCCGATCGCGACCCGTACGGCGCTCACGCCGAGGACCACGAAGACGCATGCCTTGCCCGCGGAGACCGCCCGTTTGCGGACCCGGTCGAAGCCGTCCTCGTCGCGGTGGCCGAAGACCGCCTCGAGGAGGCGCCAGGCGACGAGCAGGAACATGCCCGCAGCGATCGCCCAGACCATCGTCTGGCCGAACGGCTTGCTGGCCAGCTCCTGCAGCGCACCCTGGGTGCTGGCCTGCTCCTCGCGGTCGCCGAGGGCGAGCTGGACGGCGATCCAGGCGATCAGCAGGTGCACGACTCCGTAGGCCACCAGGCCGGCCCGGACGGCGTGGTCGAGCCAGTCGCTCTGCTCGGCCTCGCGGCCCATCACCCCCGCGTCGGTCATGAGAAGTCGAGATCCTTGAACCACGACTCCAGGACGTAGCTGGTCTTCCAGCCCATCGAGGCGTAGAGGCCGTCGGCACCGGTCGGTGAGTCCGAGTCGACCTCGAGCCCGACCCGGTCGCGACCCCGGCGAGCGGCGTCGGCGATCACGGCGTGCAGCAGGGCCTTGGCCACCCCGCGCCCGCGGGCGTCGCGGTGCACGCCGATGTACTCGACGTAGCTGCCCTCGTGGCCCTCGGCGTTCTCCGGGAGCACCGTCCCCACGAGCGCCCCCGCGGCCAGCGGCTGGCCGTCGTCACCCTCGACGAACGCCAGCCACCAGTGGTCCCAGCGGTGGCCGGGGTCCTCGCGCAGGCGCTGGAGGAACTCCGGGAAGCTCTCCCGGTAGGAGTTGAAGTGGTCCTCGAAGGAGGACTCCAGCATCTCGTGCACCAGCTGGAGGTCACTGGCGACCGGGAGGCCGTTCTCGTGGGAGGCGACCCGCCGCAGGGTCACGCCCTCCCGCGGCCCGGGCAGCGACGTCGCTTCCTCGGGCACCACGGGGCGGGTCATCTGCGGCCACGTACGGCGCTTGGAGTACCCCGCGTCCGCCAGCCACTGCTGCTGCAGGGTGTCGTCCGCGAACGGGCTCGCGTCGAGGCGGGTGCCGTCGACCTCGCGCAGCTTGGAGATCTCCTCGGCCTGCTCCTCGGCCCACTTGTAGAGCGCCCCGGCGAGGGCGGTGGCCTCCTCGAGGGAGCGGTCGACGTACAGCGCGACCATGGTGCGGCCCGCAGCCCGGTCGTGTACGACGACCCAGGCGCCCGGGCGTCCGTCGGGGCTGATCGCCAGCAGCTGCCGGCGCGTCCAGGACGCCGGCCCGGCGACCTCGGACTCGATCGCCTCGCGGTCCACCGAGGACGACCCCGTGTGGGCGAGTCGGTCGGCGCCGCGCAGGGCGACCAGGACCTCGAGGTCCTCCAGGAGCGGGACCCGAGCGGTCCAGCCCTCGGGGAACCCGTCGGGAGTGGTGATCGCTGCGTCGGGGACGGGAGGCTTCGTGTCGGGGGTCACCCGGCCATCCTGCCGGAACCGGCCGTCACCGGGCGAGGGTGTCGCTGTCGCGGACGATGTTGCCGAGCACGCCGTTGACGAACGAAGGCGACTCGTCCGTGGACAGGTCGCGCACCAGGTTCAGTGCCTCGGAGACCGCCACGGCGGCGGGCACGTCGTCGACGTACAGGACCTCGAAGGTCGCCAGCCTGAGCACGTTGCGGTCCACCGCCGGCATCCGGTCCAGCGTCCAGCCCTGCGCGTAGCCGGCGATCACCTCGTCTAGCCGGGCGCGGTGCTCGGTGACACCCTGCACCAGCTCGACGGTGTACTCGTTGACCGCTCCTGCCTCCGCCTGCTCCTGCAGCGCCTCCACCGTGGAGCGGTTGCGCATCTCCGAGGCGAAGAGGACGTCCAGCGCCCTCTTGCGGGCCTTCGAACGCGCGCTCATTCCGCGGACCCCATCAGCTGCTGACGCGGCCCAGGTAGGACGAGTCGCGCGTGTCCACCTTGATCTTCTCGCCGGTGGTGATGAACAGCGGCACCGAGATCTGGTGGCCGGTCTCCAGCGTCGCCGGCTTGGTGCCGCCGGTGGACCGGTCGCCCTGCAGGCCCGGCTCGGTGTACTGCACCTCGAGCTCGACCGAGGCCGGGAGCTCGATGTACAGGACCTCGCCCTCGTTGGTGGCGACCAGGGCCTCCTGGTTCTCCAGCAGGAAGTTGGTGGCGTCGCCGACGACCTCCGGGGAGACCTCCAGCTGCTCGTAGGTGCCGGTGTCCATGAACACGAACGAGGTGCCGTCGTTGTAGAGGTACTGCATCGTCCGCTTGTCGACGCTGGCCACCTCGACCTTGACGTCGGCGTTGAAGGTGCGGTCGACGGTCTTGCCCGAGCTGATGCTCCGCAGCTTGCTGCGCACGACCGCGCCGCCCTTGCCGGGCTTGTGGTGCTGGAACCACATGACCTGCCAGAGCTGGCCGTCGAGCTTGAGCACCATGCCGTTCTTCAGGTCGTTCGTCGTTGCCATGCGGGTATCTCGCACCTTCGGGGGGTCGGGGGCTGGTGAGCGGCTGCTGAGAGTAGCTGGGGCCCGACCTGGTCGGGCACAACGTCTGAGTCTAACCGGCGAGGGGCCCGGCGACCTCTGGCGACTCCCGGCGAGTGGTGGCAGCATGCGGAGATGGGCTCGTGGACCAGGAAGTTCGCCGCACCGACCATCGCACTGGCCAGCTCGCTGGCCGTCTCCCTGGCTGTCTCGGCCACGCTGTGGGCGGTGCCCGCGGCGGCGGCCGACGCCCCGCGGCCCCCGGGCCCGGTGGCACGCGGCAACCCTGACTTCAGCGCCAACGTGATGGCGCCGCTCAAGGTGACCGACTGGGCCGACTTCCGCAGCGACCTGGCCTCGGTCAAGGCGTACGGCGTGGACGCGGTCAGCGTCGACGTCTGGTGGGGCGACGTCGAGGGACGGTCCGACAACCGGTTCGACTGGAGCTACTACGACCGCGTGTTCTCGACGATCACCGCCGCGGGCCTCGACATCGCGCCGATCTTCTCCTTCCACCAGTGCGGCGGCAACGTCGGCGACGACTACACCAGCCTGCTGCCGGGCTGGCTGTGGAAGAAGTACGCCGGCCGCACCCTCGACGGGGTCCGCATCGGGCCCAAGGGGCTCCAGCACCGCAGCGAGCAGGGCAACTGGTCGGCCGAGACGGTGCAGGGCTGGGCGGACCGGCTGGTGGCCGGTGAGTACCGCGACTTCACCAAGGCGTTCACCCGTCGCTTCGCGAAGAAGTTCGGCCGCGACATCACCGAGATCAACGTCTCGCTCGGCCCCTCGGGCGAGCTGCGGTACCCGTCGTACAACAGCCACGACACGGGCACCGGCTACCCGACCCGCGGCGGCCTGCAGTCCTACTCCCCGCTCGCGGTCCGGGACCTCCAGGCGTGGGCGATCGACCGCTACCGCTCGCTGCGAGGCGTCAACCGGGCCTGGGGCACCGAGTACCGCTCGGTCCGACAGATCCGGCCGCCGGCCGACGCGGACGCGTTCTTCGAGACCGGCGCCTACCGCAGCACGCGCTACGGCACCGACTTCGTGGACTGGTACAACGGCTCGCTGGGCGCCCACGGCAAGCGGATGCTGACCACCGTGATCAAGGCGCTGGGCGGGAAGTTCCGCCACGCCGACATCGGCTACAAGGTGCCCGGCATCCACTGGCAGATGGGCGCGGGCTCGCCGTACCCGCGAGCCACCGAGGTGACCACCGGCCTGATCCAGACCAGCGTGGACGAGTCCGCCTGGCGCACCGGTCACGGCTACGCCCGGATCATCGAGCTCGGCTCCCGCCCGATCGCCCGCCGGCACGTGGTGATGCACTTCACCGCGCTGGAGATGGGCGACAACGACCCCGGCGACGTCGACACCGCCAGCGGGCTGCGCCCCCACTCCCTGGCGAAGACCCTGGTCGGCTGGATCGGCGACTACGCCCACCGGGTGGGCACCGACCTCAAGGGCGAGAACGCCCTCAGCGGTGGGGTCCAGTACGACTTCGGCTGGGACCAGATCAACGACGCCTTCGAGACCTGGGGCTACCTCGGGCTGACCGTGCTCCGGATGGGCGACGTGGCCGAGGGCACCGGCGCCACTCGCTACGCGCAGTTCATCGACGACTACCGCTGACCGCTGCCGGGCTGGTTCAGTCCTCGGCCAGGGTCTCGCGCACCTGCGCGGCCACCACCGCGGCGTCGGGCGCCGGCTCCTCGGCCAGCCCGCGCACCACACCCTCACGGTCGGCGACGGAGCGGTTCTGGCTGAGCTTGGCCTTGGCGTCGACGGACTCGACCATCACCTCCACCCCGACGATCCCCCGCAGCTGCCCCTGGACGTAGGTGTCCGGGGCGTCGCTGACCTGCCAGGCCTCCTCGCGGTGCTGCTCGTGCGCGCGGGTGAGCACGGTGACGGCCTCCAGCAGCCACTCCGGCTCGTGGTGGATCCGGGCCCGCCCGCGGAGCTGCACCGCGGAGTAGTTCCAGGTCGGGACCACCCGGCCGTGCTCGGCCTTGGCGGCGTACCAGGACGGCGACACGTAGGCCTGCGCCCCGCGGCAGACCAGCAGCACCGGCGCGTCCTCCTCGACCTGTTGCCAGTGCCGGTTCGCGCGGGCGAAGTGCGCGATCACGCGATCCCCCTCCCAGACCACGGGCAGCAGGGTGGCGAGCGGGTACCCGTCGGCTCCCACGGACACCAGCTCGGCCGAGCCGATGCCGGCCACGAAGGCCCGGATCTCCGCCTCGTCCTCGACACGGTTGAACGGTGGCACGTACATGCACCAAGGCTAGGCCGCGCCGCCCCGCCCCGCCGTACGACGCCGACCGGGCACGAACGTCCCGCCGTACGACGCCGACCGGGCACGAACGTCCCGCCGTACGACGCCGAGCGGGCAACCATAGGATCCTCGGGTGCGTCTCATGCTGATCCGTCATGGCCAGACCCCCAACAACGTCACCGGTGCCCTCGACACCGGGTTCCCGGGAGCGGGACTCACCGCGCTCGGGCAGCTCCAGGCCGAGGCCGTGCCCGAGGCCCTCGCACGCGAGACCATCCACGGCGTCTACGCCTCACCGCTGCAGCGGACCCAGCTGACCGCCGCGCCGCTCGCAGCCGCGCGAGGCCTGCGGGTCGGCGTCACCGACGGACTCGAGGAGGTCTCGGCAGGCGACCTGGAGATGCGCAACGACCGCGAGGCCGTGCACGCGTACGTCGATTGCCTGGCCGCGTGGATGATGGGCGGCCTCGACCGCCGGATGCCGGGCGGCGAGACCGGGCACGACTTCCTCGCCCGCTACGCCAACGCCATCCGTGACATCGGCGAATCCCACGGACCCGACGACACCGTCGCGGTGTTCTCGCACGGCGCCGCCATCCGGACGTTCTCCGTGCTGGCGGCGGCGCTCGAGCGCGAGGTCGCGGTCGAGCTGAGCATCCTGAACACCGGCATGGGTATCCTCCGAGGGCAGCCCGGTGACACCTGGGCACTGGAGGGCTGGGTGAGCCACCCGGTGGGAGGGCCGCACCTCGCCGATGCGCAAGCCACCCACGACGTCACCGGCGAGAGCGCCGAGGAAGTGGCGCTCGAAGGCTGAGCCTTCCGCCGTACAGCACCGCTACGCGCCGCCGCGCCCCACGAAGCCCGTCTCATACGAGACCACCACCGCCTGGACCCGGTCGCGCACGCCCAGCTTGGACAGGATGCGGGCGACGTGCGTCTTCACCGTGGACTCCGCCACCACCATGTCGGCGGCGATCTCCGCGTTGGAGAGTCCGCGGGTGATCAGCCGGAGCACGTCGAGCTCGCGCTCGGTGAGCTGCTCCAGCTGGGGCGGGATGCCGGGGGCGGCCACCGGCTCGGCGAACCGCTCCACCAGCCGCTGGGTGATCGAGGGCTCGATGAGGGAGTCGCCGGTGGCGGCCGCGCGCACCGCGGCGATCAAGCGTGAGGAGGGCGCGTCCTTGAGCAGGAAGCCGGCGGCGCCGGCGCGCAGCGCGCGGTAGATGTACTCGTTCTGGTCGAACGTCGTGAGCACGACGATCGTCGGTGGGTCCGGCTGCTGGAGGATCTGCTCGGTGGCGGCCAGACCGTCGAGCTCGGGCATCCGGATGTCCATCAGCACGACCTCGGGCTTCACCAGCGACGCCTGACGGATCGCCTCGTGGCCGTTGTCGGCCTCAGCCACGACCTCGATGTCGCCCTCGGCTTCCAGGATCACCCGGAAGCCGGTGCGCACGAGCTCCTGGTCATCGGCGATGAGGACCCTGATCACGTGCCTCATTGTGCCGACCTTCGAGCGCCAGCGGGTCCCCCTTGAGGATGACGTCGCGCTCCAGGTTCATCCCTGCTGTGGACGCGGGCTACCCACTCGCCTTGCGACTGTGAGGTCACCGGGGTCAGTCAGACGCCGCAATCGGAAGGAACCAGAGATGGACAACATCCTCAAGGGCATCCGGCCCCTCGACTACGTGCTGACGGCCGTGATGGTCGCCCTGGCCGTCCTGATCGGGCTCGAGAACGTCCTCGCGGGACCCGACTACGAGATCGCGCACCCGCTCGACTCCCAGTCGGTGCTGATGATCCCAGTCTTCGTGCTGGCGGCGCTGCCGATCCTGTGGCGCCGCCGCAACGTCCTCGCCGTGATCGGCGTCTCGTTCGTCGTGACCGCCGCGAGCATCCCGATGTTCGGGTGGGTCACCCGCTGCGGGTGGGCGTTGCCGCTGTCGTTCGCGCTGGCGTACGCCGTCGCCCGCTTCGCCGGGAGCAGGCAGAACCACCTGATCGGCCTGGTCGGCATCCTGGCGCTCCAGATCGTCACGCTGGTCAGGGACGCCTCGACGGACGGCTTGAACGCGCTGCCGCTCTCGCTGCCGCTCGCCGCGGTCTTCTACGGCATCGGGTACCTCGTCGAATCCCGCTCCCGCAAGCAGCACGACGCGCCTAGTGTGGACACCGAGCGCGTCCACGCCTGAAGGGGCCGAACGATGAGCGAGGGCTTCAACGGGATCTTCCGGGGGGTCCGTCCCGTCGACTGGGTGCTTGCGGGGGCACTCACCGCGGTCGCGACCGGACTGATGGTGGTGAACATCCACTTCACGGACGCGGGTGTGACCGCAGCCGTCGCCGACGGAACCATGGTCCACGAGCTCAGCTCTCAGTCGTGGGCCATGGTGCCGGTGCTCGCTCTCGCGACGGTCCCGGTGCTGTGGTGGCGGCGCAACGTCATCGCGGTCACCGCGATCGCGCTGGTCGTGATGGTGCTCCACGACGTGGTCTTCGGCTGGGTGACCAGGTGCGGCGCCGGGCTCCCGCTGGCGTTCGTGCTCGCCTACCTCGGTGCAGTGACCCTGCAGCGCACGCAGGCAGCGGTGTCGCTGGGCCTGTGCACGCTGCTGACGGCGGCGGTCCTGGCCCGTGACGCCACCACCGGCTTCGAGCCGATGGGGCTCGCGGTCTTGATCCTGGTGATCGTCTTCGTGGTCGGTCGCGCCGTACGGCACCGCACGGCCATGAGCACGGAGCTCCGGGCCCGGACCGTGGAGCTCCAGCGGTTGCGCGACGAGCGGGTCGCGCTGGAGCTCACGAGTGACCGGGTCCGACTCTCCCGCCAGCTCGACGGGCTGCTGCAGGAACGGCTCAGCCAGCTCACCGCCGCGGCGGACTCGGGCCAGGACCTCGACCCGGTCAGCGCCAGGGTCCTGCTGGAGTCCATCGAGAGCGACAGCCGCGCCACCCTCGAAGGGATGCGCGAGATCGTCGGTCTCCTGCGGGGAGGCGACGTCGCGCTGGCTCCTGCTCCCACCGTCGCCCACCTCGATGCGCTGCTCGCCCGGCACACCGGCTCCGACTCGCATCTGACGGTCACCGGAGACCCGCGGTCGCTGCCCGCGACGGTCGAGCTCTCGGCGTACCGGATCGTCGAGCACCTCGTCGAGGTCCTCTCCGATCAGAAGGGCTCCCCCATCGAGGTCAATGTCCGCTTCGACGACGACGCCCTCGAGATCCGGGTCATCGGACCGGTCAACAGGACGGCCGACGTCAAGACCGCAGTGACGCGGGCACGCGAGCGTGCCAAGTTCCTGGGCGGCTCGCTCGACATCAAGGTCAGCCGAGGGCGGGCCCGCGCGGTGGCGCAGCTCCCGATGCCGGGATAGCGACGGCCGCGCATGGTCAGGGTCGAACGCGTCGCCATCGCCGTGGGAGTGCTCCTCCTGGTGGCGTTGCCGACCGCGCTCGACGGGTGGCCGACCACGCTGCGCGGCAACCTGTTCCTGGTCCTGTTCCTGGCGTCGGGACTCGCACTGACGTGGTGGCGGACCCAGCCGCGCGTCGCCTCCGTGATGTCCCTCGGTCTGCTCCTGGCGGCAGTCGCCCTCGGCACCCACCAGTCCCCCGACTCAGGGATCGTCATCTACTCGCTGGCCTTCGCCGTGCTCGCGCTCGGCTGGTCGGGACGCGCCGCCTGGCTGGTCGGCCTGTGCGCGGTTGCCTACCTCGTGCCCTTCTACTACCTGTCCGAGGGGGGTAGCTGGGTGTCGGCACTGATGTTCTCGGTGCCGCCGTACGTCGCCGGCACCGTGCTGCGGCTCCGCAAGGAGACCGCCGACCAGCTCGCGGTGCGCGCCAAGGAGCTCGAGGACGAGCAGCAGCTCTTCGCCGAGATCGCCCTGCGCCACGAGCGCGCGAGGATCGCCAGCGAGCTGCACGACATCGTCGGCCACGCGATCAGCGTGATGGTGATCCAGGCTGCCGCCGGGCAACGCCTGATCGACACCGATCCGGCGGGCGCCAAGCAGGCGTTCGCAGCGATTGCGGAGTCAGCGCGACAGGGCACCCAGGACCTCGAACGACTCATCGAGCTCCTCGGCGGGACCCCCGACGGCGCTGTCGGCGCTGACGGGGGACCCGACCTCTCGCTCGTCGACGAGGTGGTCACCCGCGCCGGCCGCAGCGGCCTGAACGTCACCTGCCGCTTCGAGGGCGACCGCGACCGGGTCCCTCCTCCGGTCGCGCACCTCGCCTTCCGCGTGGTCCAGGAGAGCGTGACCAACGCTCTGCGGTACGCGCCCGGAGCGGACGTCCGCATCGTCATCAGCGTCGACGACGCCGAGCCCGGACTCGCCATCCGGGTCGAGAACGACGCCGTGCCAGATCACGAGGCCTCCCTCTCCGGCACCGGCCGAGGGCTGGTCGGCCTGCGCGAACGCGTCCAGACGCTCGGTGGTCATTTCACCGCCGGGGCGACCGGCGCGGGCGGGTGGGCGGTCGAGGCGCGGCTCACCGGGGATGTGGGAGTGCGGACCGAGTAGAGGTCATGGAAGCGTCGGCCTACGTCCGCCGGTGGAAGCTGACCTTGCCGTCGGGGTGCCGGGCGACCCGGTAGCGCCGGTCGTGGATCCGACGGTGGTGGTGCCCGCACAGCAGCCGGCCATGCTCGACGTCGGTGGGTCCCCCTTCGGCGTACGCGATGTCGTGGTGTGCGTGGCACATCGAGGGCGGCTTGTCGCAGTCGGTGGCCGTGCAGCCACCGTCCCGGATGCCCATCACGACCCGTTGAGCCTCGGTGTGGAAGCGGCGCTTGCGGCCGACGTCGAGCACCTGGCTCTTGCCGCCCAGAACGACAGGGATGACGCCGGCGCCGCAGGCCAGCCGCCGGGCCTCGGCCGCGGAGATCCGGCCGCCGGTGTCCAGGGTGCACACGCCCGCAGCGTCCAGGGCTCCGGTGAGCTGGTCGAGGGTCATCGTGACCACGATCGTCGCGGTGGTCCCACCCGCTTTGGGCAGCCATTTCCCCGGGATCGCCTCGAGCAGCTGGCAGAACGCGACGCCGGTGCGGACCGACGTAGGCAGGTCGGGGTCGATGTCGGTGTCGGTCGAGCGCACCGGGTTGGTCAGCGACCAGAGGAACTTCTTCAGGATCTGTCCTTGCAGCGCTGGGATCCGGAACTTCCCGTGGCACACGCCCTGGTCGTCCTCGCGCAGCTCCAGTGACGTACGCCGCGCGGCGGCCGCTTCCTCGGCCTCGAGCTGCTCGCCGAGGTAGCGGTCGGCCAGCTCTGGTGCGACGACCTCGAACAGGTGCCGCCCCAGGAGCCGCAGCTCGCGGGCGTCGTGGTGTGCGGCCAGCCCGACCAGGTGCTCCTCGGCCTGCCGTCGCTGGTCGGCGTCGACGGCGAACTCACCACTGCGGGGCAGCTGCTCCAGCGACTTCACGATCGCCCGCCCCTGGTCCTCGTTGACTGCACCTCTGGACATCGCCGCGGCGAGCACGTCGTGCTCCTCGAGCGCCTTGGCGAGCTTGAGGTCCGAGCGGCAGGCGATCCGGGTCTGGCGGGTGGTGACGGCCAGCCAGTCCCCTGCCGAGGCAGCGCCCTGATCGGTGGTGGCGCCGGCCCTGTCGGCTTCGGCCAGCACCTGCAACCGCATCGCCGCGAGCTGCGCCTCGGCCCGCGCCAGGTCGGTGAGCGTCTGCCGCTGCTCCTCGGGACTCATCGTCGAGGTCGGCAGATCGACCAGCTGATCCAGCCGCCCGCGCAGCCGCCCGGCGAAGTCGCAGACCGGGTGCGACCGGTCCATCAGCTGGCTGCTCATGAGTCAATCCAAGCAGCGACCACTGACAGTTTCTGGCCGAGAATCCCCTTGCTCTACAAGGGAATCGAAGGCCTTATGGCGGCTGCGATGAGTCCTCGTGGCGGATGAAGTCCGCACTGTCATGACTGCACTCTTTTCGAAGCTACAGACAGTCACGATTCCGGTGACTGATCAGGAACGGACCAAGGCGCTGTTCGAGGAGCTCGGCTTCCGCACGACGATGGACGCGGAGCTGCAGCCCGGCTTCCGGTGGATAGAGCTCGCTTTCCCCGACCCAGGGGGTACGACGCTCTCCCTGGTCCCCGCCGGCGACGAGCTGCCGGCGGGGATCGACACCGGCATCCGTCTCCTCACCCCGGACGCCAAGGCCGCGCACACCCTCCTCGCCACCAAGGGCCTGGACGTCGGCGAGTTGCTGGACTGGGATTCAGCCCCGCTGATGTTCAGCTTCCGCGACCCCGACGGCAACCGCTTCTACGTCAACGAGAACGGCTGAGCGCGCTGTGGCCGGTCGCCGACCTGCACCGCATCTGCGCGATCCAGCCAACCATCCTTTCGCGTAACCTCCACAGTGGGTGCTGGCCCGCCGATGCGAGGTCCTCGGTCTTGTGCGGCTGACCACGATGCGGCCGCATGTGGAAGGGGACACGATGAGCCCATGGTGCGTCGCGTGCTCGTGGTCGACGACCACGACGACGTCCGGGCCGCGATCGTGATGCTGCTGACGGCGGAAGGTTTCGCCGTCGTCGGGGAGGCCGCGGACGCCGAGCAGGCACTGACAGTGGCCCGCCGCGAGCGACCGGGGGTCGTGCTGCTCGACATCAGGCTGCCCGGCCCGGACGGGTTCGCCGTGGCCCGAGAGCTCAGCTGCCTCAGTCCGGCGCCCACAGTCGTGCTGATGTCGAGCCGCGAGGCCGGGGTCTACGGCCCGGAGCTCGAGCGGTCGTCCGCCAAGGGGTTCATCACGAAGAGCGACCTGTCGGGCGCCACCCTGAGGCGAGTGCTCGGCGATGTGGTCGCGTGAGGACTGTTCGTCTGGCCGTGGTGGCGGCGGCGGTGACGCTCGGGGTGACGTCCGTTGCCGTCGGGTACGGCTGGCGCCAGCCCCTGTTGTGGGGGCCCGACCTGGTGGTCGGCCTCGTGTGGTGCGCCGTGGGCCTGAGGTTCTGGAACCGTCGACCGATGGTCGCCGCGCTGGCGCTGGGCGTCGGGACGACCTGGTTCGTCAGCAGCTTTGCCCCAGCCACCGTCTTTTGGCACAGGGGGTTGCTCATCCACCTCCTGCTCGGCCTGGCGTTCGTCAAGCGGGGTCGTCTGTTGATCGGGACCGTGGCGCTCGTCTACCTGTGCTCGCTCACCCCGCTGGTCTGGCGCGGCGAGCGCGCGACGATCGTCCTCGCATGCGTGCTCCTCGCTCTCGTCGCGGGCCTCGGCAGCGGGCCCGCCCGGCCGGCCCTGGCCCGCGCGGCACAGTCGTGCCTGGTCGTGACCTGCCTGGTACTGGTGGCCAGTGCACTGATCCGGCTCGCTGCGCCAGAACCGGGTGGCGGTGCACTCCCGACGCTCCTCGCCTACGAGGCCACGTTGGTCGTGGTGGCCGTGGTTCTCATCGCCGCCGAAAGCACCGCCGACTCCGACTCCGTGGCTGACCGTGTACTCGAGCTGAACGACGGTCCGGCCTCCTCCCTGAGGGACGCGCTGGCCGAGGTGCTCGAGGACCCGGAACTCCAGGTCGGCTACTGGCGTGACCACATTCGGGGCTACACCGATCTTGAGGGTCGCGAGGTGGTGCCGCCGTCACCGGCGACCGGCCGCGACTCGCTGCACATCCAAGCCAACGGCAGGCCGGTCGCACTCGTGGTGCACGATGCCGCGCTGCGCGGTGACCCCCGGCTCGCTGCGGCCGTTGGGGTCGCCACCCGGCTGACCACCGCGAACGCGGACCTCCGCGCGCGAGTCAGCCAGCGCCGCGAGGAGTTGGCCGCGTCGCGACGACGGCTCGTGCAGACCGCCGACGAGGAGCGAGCCGATCTGGCATCGCTGCTGCGGATCGGACCTCGAGCCCGCCTCACCGGGCTTCTCGGCACGCTGCGCAGCATCCCGGATCCGCCCTCCGACGTGGCCACTGCGACGGCCCACGTGGCCGAGACCCTCGAAGACCTCGGCCGGTGGGAGCAGGGCCTGCATCCTCGGGACCTGGAGAAGGGTCTGGGTCCGGCGCTCGAGTGCCTGGCCGCCGCCAGCCAGATCCCGGTGACCATCGCCGAATCCGGCGGACGCGCGTCCCCGGCTGTGGAGACCGCGATCTTCTACACCTGCGCCGAGGCCCTGGCCAACGTCACCAAGCACTCCTTCGCCACGCGCGCGACCATCATCATCGCGTCCGACGGAGATCTGCTCACCTTCGAGGTGATCGACGACGGGACTGGAGGGGCGGACCCGGATGCGGGGACCGGGCTCCGGGGTGCGCGCGATCGGATCGAGGCGTTCGGGGGCACGCTGAGGGTGACCAGCGCGACCGGAGGCGGCACCACACTCAGCGGCGAGGTGCCGCTGAGTCCGGATGGCCGTCCCGGATCCTCGGAGGACCCTGCTTCCTGATGGGTCACTCGATCTTGGTGAACGGACGACCTCCGAAGATCGCCTCAACGAACATCTCGGCCTTGGGATTCGTCAGATCCTGGAGGTCGGAGAGCCGCAGCCCGTCTGCGTCGATCTCCCAGGTGCCCGCGAGTGTCCCGGAGCAGTTGGTCTCGAAGCGCACCTCCAGCCGAGTCTCGGTCGAGGAGTAGCTGCCCACGCAAGGTGGGAACGATGCTCCCGGTGGGGGCTTCTCGGTGTAGGCACCCTGGTCCAGGGTGAACGTGAGGACACCGACGTACTCCTGCGCAGTGGTCTTGTCGAGCCCGGTCTCCATGAGCGTTTTCAGGCTGTTGTCGCGACGGTAGGTCCCGTCCGGGATCACGTTCTCGCCGTCCGGCACCGTGGGGCTGGCCTCCTCTGCTTCGACCCCGCCGCAGGCAACCGGGCGTTCATCCTCGCCCACGGTGACGGACTTCTTGAGCTTCGTGATCGTCTCGATCATCTGTGCTGTGGGTGGATCCGCCTGGAGTTGGTCGTAGACCGGCCGGGACTCCCTCAGCCACGCCTTGACTGCGCTGGGCGGCGCCAGGACGGTCTTGAAGCCGGCGTCGCAGAACTCGGCGGCCGCTTCCGCGTCCGTGGGCATCTCTTCGATCGCCCAGCTGCGGGTGGCCACGGCCGCATCCTCGAGGGCCTCACGCTGGCCGTCGCTCAGGTCGGCCAGGACGCCCGAGTTCACGACCAGGGACTGCACCTTCGGGTACAAGGTGACGTTCGCGGTGCCGACTGAGTGCCGGGGCAGATGCTGCGCGTGGTCGAACGACGACTCCACGGCGGTGATCGACCCGTTCGCGACCGCGGCAGCGAAGTCGGTGCCGGGCCCTGCGGCATCAGTGGGCTGGGCACCGAATGCCCTCAGGATCGAGTAGCTGAGTTCGGATTTCGGCGCCCGGATCGCTCGTCCGTCCAGGTCGTCTGGCTCGAGCGTCGGATCCGCGAAGGAGAACGGGTGGCGCAGCGACTCGGGCACCAGCGCCAAGCCCGTCACCCCGGCCTTCGCCAGCCCGGCCAGCATCTCCTCGGCGACGTCATCCGCCACCACTGTGGCGACCAGTGCACTGGAGTCGACCAGGAGGGGTGCGTGCAGGGCCTGCAACGTGGAGACGCCCTCGGTGTCCCAGGCCCGGGCTGGGATCATGCCCAGATCCAGCTTGCCCGAGGTGACCTGGCGGGCGACCTTCTGGTCCCAGTCCGCCTGGTTCGGGCCAGCCGCACGCCAGACTGGCTTGACGACGACGCTGCCGCCGGACGCCTCGGCGACCTGTCGCGCGAACTCTTTGATCAGAGTGCCTGCCGGCCGGTCCTCGGTGTCATCGGTGCCGATGGTGAGGGTGACCGGGGGTGTCGAGCCGCCCGCCTTGCTGACCTCGTCGTTGCTGCATCCGCTGGCTGCCGTGACAGTGGCGAGGAGGATGGCCGTCGCGGCGATCGAGAGTCTGGTCATGGCCGGGCCTTTCGTGGGGGTGTCGCTCGACCGTAGGCCGGGTGCCGCCCGCTCCACATCGCGGCGGACCCGGTATTCGCGTCCGTGCGATGTGTGGCTGTCCACTATCGCCTGACGCGGTCGCGCTGGCCGATACTGCTCTTGTGTGTGTCGTCGGCGGTCCCGCGGGACGGACCTTGTGCACGTCGGCTGTTCTGCTCGTCGGGGTCGGCACAGTCACCGCCCAGCTGGCCCACAACAACGACCTCGTGACCACGCACGCCGCCGTGCGCCCCGCGGCGGCCGCGCTCCAGCTGGTCGCGTCACTGGCGTTGGTCGGCGCGGGTCTCGTCGTCTGGTTCGGCCAGGAACGCGGATCTGTCGGACCGGCGACTCTCGGCGCCGCCGTCGCCTTCATGGCGCCCGTGTGGGTCGGGTGGCAGGACGCTCCAGCGCTGCTCCGCAGCGCCGGCGTGGTCCTCTCTCCGCTCCTACTCCCTTGTCTCATCGACGTCGCGGTCGGGTTCCCGGACCGCGGGAACCGCGACGCCCTGCACAAATGGCTGGTGAGGTCGGGCTACGCGGTCACGAGCGTGTACGTCGTCGTCAGGGCCGCGGTCTACGACCCGTTCCTCGACCCCAGGTGCTGGGCGTACTGCCTGGACAGCACCTTCCTCGTAGACGCCGCACCGGGTTTCGTCGGCGCGCTCGATCTCCTGTGGCGCGTGGCAGCGGCGCTCCTGGCCGCCCTGCTCCTGCTGGTGTCCTGGCGCGTCCTGGCGCGCTCGACCGCGAACAGGTCGCTGATCTGGCCGGTCGTGACTGCTGCGACTCTCGCTGCGGTGACCCAAGCCGCCCGCTCCGTGCTCTCAACCGCTCCCGAAGACCCCCGCCTCGAGCCGCTCCAGACGCTTTTCCTCGTAGAAGCCGTCTCGCTGGTCGCCCTCGCCGCCGCGCTGGCCTGGGCCACGTGGCGTCGCGAACAGCGACGTGCCGCAGCGATGAGCCGGCTGGCCGAGGTGGCGAGCGAGGCAGCCGGCATCGACTCGCTGACGGACGCGCTGGCCGCAGCCGCGGGGCGCCCCGACCTCGAGCTCGCGTACTGGCTCCCCACGGCAGGACGGCATGTGGACGCCAATGGCCAGCTGCTGGCTGATGCGCCTATGGCGGGTGACGTGTCGGTGCTCCGCGGGGAGACGCCAATTGCGCTGATCAGAGGCGGTGGCCAAACCACATCCACAGCACTGCTGTCGGAGGCGTTGGGACCGGCGGCACGGCTGGCGTTTGACAACGAGCGCCTCAGGGCTGAGGAGATGTACCACGTCCGACGGATCGCGGACTCACGTGCACGAATCGTGGCGGCAGCGGACCGGGCCCGTCGCGAGCTGGAGCGTGACCTGCACGACGGCGCCCAGCAGCGCCTGCTGGCGGTCATGTACTCGCTGCAGACGGCTGCGACCGCTGCGCGCGGTCGCGGGGACCTCGCGCACATCGCGGCTCTGGACGAGGCGGTGGACGAGTGCCGGTCAGCACTCGCCGAGCTGCGCGACCTCGCGCACGGCACCTTCCCCGCCATCATCGACACCGCAGGGCTCGCCCTTGCCCTCGCCGATCTCGCCGACCGCGCGGATGTGGTCCTCACCGTGGAGGACCAGATGACTCCGGCCCTGCCTGCACCCGTCGCCCATACGGTCTACCTCGCTGTGGTCTGGGCCCTGGGTGCAGTCGCCAACGGTGGTGGTGTTGGGCCGCTGCGAGTCAGGCTCGAACTCGCCGGCGAACTCCTCGTCGTGACGATCGAGGGCGCGCCTCCCGGTGAGTACGTTCGGATCTCCGACCGGGTGAGCGCCCTGGGTGGTCAGCTGCATGCCGACGACGGACTACTGAGGATGGAGATCCCATGCGACTAGTTGTGGCCGAGGACACGATGCTGACCCGGGAGGGCATCGTCCACCTCCTGCAGGAGGCCGGGCACGAGGTCGTGGGGCAAGCGGGTGACGCCGTCGAACTCCTCCACCAGGTCGATCAGCAGCAGCCGGACGCGGTCATCGTGGACATCCGGATGCCGCCCACCCACACCGACGAGGGCCTGGTCGCCGCCCAGCAGATTCTCGATCGGCACGCGTCCGTGGCCGTCCTGGTGCTGTCGCAGTACGTCGAACCGGCGTACGCCCTGAAACTTCTCCAGGAGCGGCCGGAACGGGTCGGCTACCTGCTCAAGGAAAGGGTGTTCGACGTCGTCGTGCTCATCGACGCCCTCCGTCGGCTCCAGGACGGCGAGAGCGTGGTTGACCCAAGCATTGTGAGCCGGTTGATGGGGCGCCCTCGTGCTGACGACCCGGTTGCCCAGCTCAGCGAGCGAGAGCGCGAGATCCTGGCCTGCGTCGCCGAAGGGCTGTCCAACCAGGGCATCGCCGCGCGCCTGTACATCGCGGAGCGCACAGTGGAAGCGCACATCACGCGGACATTCCAGAAGCTCGGACTGGTCGATGTCGTCGATGCCCACCGTCGTGTGCTCGCGACGCTGCTGTACCTGAGATCCGACCAGCGACCAGACGGTTAGTCCGGCGTTGACCGGATGCCAACGCCACTGCACAGCAGGGCTGTTCCAAGCTGTGAACGCCTGGATGAGCCAGGACATCAGGCACTCGGGTCATTTCCTGGGGGGTTCGCTGCTGGTCACGTAAGGACGAGGCCCCTTGGCCCACGTATTTCCTCCGCCTGTCGGCCCCCCAAACGCACGCTCATGGCGATAGGCAGGCAGTTGCATCTTCCCTCTGCGATCCTTTCGATGTGCCCATCGTTGAGTTGCCCCGCGGCCAAGGATGCCTTGACCTAAAACCCACCGACGGCGGCTACGTGTCCAGCATCAGGTGTCGGAAGCCGGACGGAACCATCACGTGGGAAGCGCTTCCGCCCGAGGGCGACAACGATGCCTGGACCCACGTTTCGGTGGACGGCGTGACCGTGGCCGCCTCCTCGTGGTCGTGCTGGTTGCTGACGTTCGACGCGGCGACAGGTGAGGAGATCGAGCGCATCTTCACCAACTGAGCGCCCGCTCCTGTCGCCTGAGCATCGCCTGCAGCACTCACGTTCTGAAGAGTGCGTCACACCCCCGCGGATGACCAAGACCCTCAGCTTGCGTGCTGCTGAACGACGTTGAGCACGTTGCCATCGGGAGCACGGACGAAGAAGCGAGTCACGCCCCATGCCTCGGTTGTCAGGGGATGCACGATCTCGTACCCGCGCTCCTGTGCTTGGCGGTAGGCGGCTTCGACGTCGTCAACCATGACCGAGACGACGGGGTCCACGGGCGCGGTGGCATCGCTGGTCATCACCTGGAGCGTCACCCTGGATACCGGCGACGTGTGGCGGGCCACCCAGCCCAGGTTGAACTCCTCTTCGGCTAACCCGAGGTAGTCGCTGTAGAAGCTCCTGGAGGCGGGGAGGTCGGGTACGTGGAGGTCGGCGATGATCTGCGTGACGTGGATGCGCGACGGGTCGGCACTCCCAGCTGGGTCGATTTCGCCTGAGGTGTGCTCCGGCGCGGCGCCCAGGAGGTGGATCCAACGCGGATCCTGCTGGCCGGACGTGCGCTCGAGTTCGCACACCAGCGGTTGCGGGCGGCTCGCCATTCGGCGCAGGCACTCCTCGACCTGGCCCCGGTCAGCGAACCCGTGCAATCGCTCGGTGCGGGTGCGCAGCTCACCCGGCGCCTGCGCGCCGCGGAGCAGCAGGACCGTAAGCAGCGCTCTCTCGTCGGGCTCGAGGGCGAGATGCTCGTCGAGGATCTGGTGGTACTTGAGTGTTCGGCGCCCGGTGTCGGACCACACGATCCGCAGCAGCCCGCGCTCCTTAAGCGACTTCGCGGTCCGCTCGACGATCTGCTGGTCGAGGTCGGTGACGGGGTCGCGGCTGCTCGTCTGGTTGCACGCCGACACCAGTGCCTTTGCGGAGAGGGGATAGGTGGCGGGCACGGTCGTCTGCTTCTCCAGCAGGCTGCCGAGGATGCGCTGGTCAGTCGCATCGAGGACCGGGAGTTCTCTCACGTCACGACCTTAGATCTGCCTTGGCAAGATTGCGGATCGAAGAGCGTCTTTTCACCATGATCACGACGCTTCATGTGGCGGGAAGCTCTGGAGTCGGAGTCACCCTGGCGCCCGGGTGCTGCTGGAGGGGGTTCATACTACGAACGCGTCAGGCTCGTCAGAGACTGGCTTCGCGGACGTGGTGTAGTTGCAGCACGCTTCCCTTCCAGGGAAGGAGTCGAGGTTCAAATCCTCGCGTCCGCTCCATGTTCCAAAGCCGGAGCGCAGTAGCCGCCGTGTACGTCCTCACCGACCCGGGCCGGGGTTGTGGGTTTGCATTGCACAGTCTTTCCACCGCGAATGCTCTACGAGGCCTCATCCGAAAGCGACTTCCAGCGCGCTCACAACGCACCCTCTCGCGCACCTACCGACCCAGAACCAGCCCGCTCGTCGGCACCCCGGTCCCCGCGGTCACCAGCACGTGGTGGGCGTAGTCGACCTGGTTGACCGACGTACCCCGCACCTGGCGCACGCCCTCGGCGATGCCGTTCATCCCGTGGATGTAGTCCTCGCCGAGCTGGCCGCCGTGGGTGTTCAGCGGCAGGCGGCCGCCGAGCTCGATCGCTCCCCCGGCGATGAAGTCCGGGGCCTCGCCGTCGCGATGTCCTGGGGCCGGAGACCGGACTGGCGCCACAGCTCGGGGGTGGTGACGACCAGGGCGAGCACGGCGAGCGCCGAGGAAGTGGCCCACGACAACTGAGCGCCGAGCGGTCATCGACCGCCCGGAGCCGGCTCAGGTCGAGCGCTCGACCGCCGACACCGTCCAGCCCCTCGAGGCCGCGTCGTCCAGGCGCACGGTGAACAGGAACGGCACCGTCCGCTCCGCGCGCGGGTCCCCGGAGACGACCTCCTCGGTCCCGCGGTCGACCTCGTAGTAGATGCCGTGGGCCGCGACCGCGACCTTGAACGCGATCGGCTCGCGCGAGACGAGCTCGCGGACCTCGATGCTGCGGACCGTGGCCGATCGCAGCACGGTGCGGTGGGGCGTGCGGATCGCGGTGAAGTCGAGGCTGCCGTCGTTGATCGCCCACTCCTCGAGGAACTGGTTGATCGCCACTTCGAGCACCGACTTGTCGAAGCGTGCGTCGACCAGGCTGAGGTCGCGGGCGGCGTCGTCGGCAGCGTCGGCCCACGAGATGTTCGTCATGGACAGCACGTCGCTGATCCCTGGTCCGGACGTGCGCTCGGCGACCTCGAGCAGTGCGTCGCGGCCCACCGCCTTCTGGTTCCAGACGTCGGTCTCGATGTCGTCGGTGAGGTGGTGGCTTCCGTCCTCGGCCTGCTCGATCCCGGTGACGACCCATTCGCCGCCCTGGTTCTTGCGCAGCGTCCAGTACTCCACCGGTCGCACCGAGCGGTCCTTGCGGGTCAGCCGCTCCCCGGTACGGCGGTCCACGACGTAGTCGTCAAGCGTCGCCGTGATCCGGAAGGTGACCGTGTCATCGGTCTCCCCGGCGCGGTTGGCCACGTTGACCAGCTCCACGCGCGGGCCGTCGAGGATGTCGACGACGTTGACCTGACCGCGCGCGGCGTACGCGCGCAGCTGCTCGGACCACTTGCCGTAGACAACCGGCGCCAGGATCTGGCGGAGCGTGGCCTCGTCGCGGTTGGTCCAGGCTCGCTGAGCGGTCACGTAGAGGTCGACGGCACGCCGTTGGAGGGCCTCGGTGTCGAAGGATTCGTCGGTGTCGGCCAGGGCGGCGACCTGCGCACCCACGGCGTTGGCACGAGCGCGCGCCGTCTTGTCGGAGCGGTGGGCGACGCGGTCGCTCGTGGTGTTCATGGTCCGCTTGTCGTGCCGTCGCTGGGACCGACTCCTGAGCATCAGGAAGACCACGAGCAGCAGGATGAGGACGAGCAAGCCGGAGCCGCCACCGCTCCCGAGGAAGAAGAACCCGGTCCCGCTACCGCGGCCGAGACCACCGCCGCCGCCCCTGAAGCCCCCGCCGCCACCGAAGCCGTGGCCGCCACCGCCACCCCGCGCGAACGCAGCAGTCGGTGCGAGCAGCAACGGCACGCTGACCAGCGCGAGCGCCCAGCCGAAGAATGCGGCCAGTCGGCGTAGCCGGGTGCGGAGAACAGATCGGGAGCTCATTGCGGGGCCTTCCCGGACATGGTGGACGTCGCCGCGCTCGGGTGGCGCTCAGAGCTTGCGTCCTGGATTCAGGTCCGGACTACATGGTCCCTCGCCTGACCAAGTCGCGGAACCCCGGCTCCTAGCTGCCCGCACCAGCTCGCTTCTTGGGTCCCCGGACTACCGGCGGTCACCAGCACGCGCTGGGCATCGTCGACCTGTTTGATAGACGCGCCGCGCGAAGGCTGATAGCTCCCGTCGCGCGGTAGACGGCAAGCGGCGGCGAACGCCGGACCCCGATTTCGGTTGATCAGGCCTTCGACGGCAGTCCCCACGAAAGTGAGGCAAGGCAAATCCCCGCGTCTATCCACCCAGAATGCAGCGACACGTTCCGTCGTCGAGTGCGTTCGGGCGACGCTGTCCACCGCGCAGTGTTGCCAGCCGCCTGCGAGTCGACCCGTCCCGAATGGAGCCTCCGGACGGGCGATCCCGGCCGCCGGTAGGGGCGCAGCGTGAAGAGGCGTACGAGCACCGCTGTGGGGTTCCTCGACGGACTGCTCGACCGGGTCGTTTCGGGGATCTCATGTCGACACCCCGCACCCAGGGGTCACCTTTCAGCCCGCGCGGCCGACTGTCTCCACCGCCTCCATGAACGTTTGCCACTGCGTGCCAAGTTCCTCGAGTTGCGTGCGTCCTGCGGCCGTGAGTTCGTAGACCTTGCGGGCCGGGCCCGACTCGCTCTGCTCCCACTGAGCCACGATCGCTCCCTCGTCCTGGAGGCGTACGAGCACGGGGTAGAGCTGCGCGCCCTTGATCGGCTGTAGTCCCGCAGCCACAAGAGCCTGCGAGATGCCGTACCCATGTCGCGGCGCGACCGCGAGCGCGCTCAGGATGAGCATCGGCAACGAGGCTCGCTGCCAGGCGGCCAGGCTCACTGCCCCTTCGCCCACGGTCGGTCGCCCCACCTGACGATCGGGGCGATGGCCCCGGCGAGCAGGAAGGCCACGGCCACCGGGATCGACATGACTCCCCAGCTCTGGTTCACGATCATGAGTGCCCCGATGGCCAGCGGAGCGCCCGTGCCGGCCACCGTGGACAGCCACCAGCGTCGCTTCCGCGCGGTGCGGTCTGCCGTGGCCACTTCGCGGGCCAGGGTCAGCGGGTGGCCGAACTCCGCAAAGGCCGCCGTCTTCCCCGTCACCAGCGACTGCTCGATCTCGGCGACGTGACCTCGGGCGGTGGTGCCCGGCACCAGATGAGCCCGCAGGCTTCCCCGGAAGCGACGCAGCCACTCGGCGTCGTCCCAGCCCTCTTGGGATTCCCGCTGGGTCATCCGACTCGAGGCCACGAGCGCAGCGACGCCCGGAGCAAGCATCCCCAAAGCCAGGAGTGGCATCGGCACGTCGCTCGCCGCGATGTGGCCGGCGCCCAGGCTCGCTGCGGAGGCGATGCCTGCGAGTGCGGCCGCGCCGGAGGCGATCAGCACTCCAACCGCCGCGGCCGAACGACCGGCAGCGAACAGCGCTCGACTGACGACCCAACCCACAAAGACGATCAGCACGCCGCCGGCGACCAGAACCAACGCGATGTCGATGTCGACCGACCAGCCCTCACGGACGATCAGGAGCAGCACTGCGACGATGCCGGCCCCCATCAAGGTGTTGCCGACCTCCCGCAGCACTGGCCGCAGGCCACCACCCAGGGATGCGCGTACCTCCTCGTCCACAGTCGCAAGCTCGGCAGCGTCTTCTGCCGCGAGCACATCGGCGTCTCCGAAGAGCTCGGCCGCAGGTACCTCCGCTTCGCGCACCGCGCTGAGCAGCTCATGCTCGCGCTGCTCGAGGGCATACGCCGGAACGTGCTTGTCCGCGATCGACATCCGGTAGCGCGCCACCCACCCCTGGTCCCTCACAGGCCATGCCGTCGTGTCCTTCATTGGGGCCCCCGGCGTGTATCTAGATCGAATATGTACCTAGATACAACCACGGCAGCCATACTCACGCAAGTTTCGCCGCCGCGGTTCGGTCGTGCGCGACTCAGGTTCGACTTACCGCCGCGATCGGGCGAATCTTCACCAACAGTTGGGCGTGCGCTGAGCCAGCCTGCCCGAGGAGGGCCGCCCGAGACGTTGCTCGGGCGGCCTGTAGGCGGCTGGAGCTCAGCCCTTCCCGAGAGTGCTGCCAGCCTTGGACTTGGAGCCCTTGGATGACGACGGAGACGCGAGCGCCTTGCCCGCCTTCGAGAGAGCGCCCTTGCTTGGCTTGCCCATTGCAACCACCTCCTTCCTGCCGACAGGAATACAGGAGGGGTCCGACACATCCACGGATTGAGGTCATCGGCGGCCACTCACGCCGGAAGTGAGTCAATCCACCGCGAGCTGGACGCACTGATCTGCTGAGGAGCGGTCGCTGGGTAGCGACAACTGGCACCAACCGTGACGGCCAGCGCCCATGTGCACTCGGTGCACAACTGGAGTTGAGTGCGAAAATGCGCTCGCTTTCGGACTTGTCCGGGGCGCATAGTAACGAAATGAAGGTGCAGATAAGTTCGGCCATCCTCGGCTTGCTGTTGGCCGCAAGCATCGCTGGATGTAGCGGCGGCGATGAGACTCCGACTGACGCGACGTCGGCGGCTGCTGAAGACGATCTACGCCTTGTCGTCATCGGGGACTCCATTGCCATGAACAACCCTCAGGACTGCGCAGGATGCGACGGCTTCGTCCAGCAGTACGCCGACGCAGCACAGACCGCGCTGGGAGAGAACGTCATCGTCACCAACTTGGCCGAGCGCACCAACCTCACGCTCCCCGAACTGGTCGAGGAACTGCCAGAACTGTCGGACGACCTTGCCGGCGCCGACCTGATACTGGTGGGGATCGCCCACAACAGCTTCGAGCTCAACGCCGACAAGCCCTGTGGCGCTTCGCTTGTCGACGACAACCCCGACTGGTCGGCAGTCACACCAGCTTGTGGGCGGCGCGCCGCGGCCGGCTTCGCAGACGACTTCAATGAGTTGTTCACGAAAGTGGCAGCGCTACGCGAGGGGCAACCGACCGTGCTGCGTGCACTGAACCGCTACGACGACTGGCGCGGAAGCGAAGGAGTCGCGGCCGCCGACACTGATCGGGCAAAAAGCTTGGTCGACAACTGGAACCGCGTGCTCTGCGACGCCGCGGCCCTGCACGGGTTCGGCTGCGTGGATCTGCACGCAGCGATGAACGGCCCCAACGGAACCACCTCCGCGATGCGACTGCTCTCTGATGGCGTGCACCCCAACCAAGACGGCCACGACGCTATTGCGGCCGCCCTCATCCGGGACGGATTTGCACCCTTGCGTTAGATGTCGGCGTCCAACGCGTAAGCAAGCTGTGGAAGACACGGATTCGGATAGTCAACACCCGCATCCGCGGCTGGGGGCCGGTTCGGAAGGTCGGGCCAACGCCGCTGCATAGCGAGAGCGTTCGCGGGGTACGGCTGAGCGCGAACATCCTCATCCTGCCGTGATCCGCGCGGTCGCGCTGATGACCGAATATCCAGTCGCGCCGTGAGACCCTCCGACTGTGTCGGACTACCGCTGGCAGGCTGTTGAGGCTGCTCGCCCCACCCTGGTAGACGCGTTCAGTGCCGATGGAGTCAGCAGGGTCGAGTACGTCGCGGCATTCCCAGACCAACAGCCATTCGCGGTGTGGCTTGGTACCGCCCCGGATTCCGAAGCCCAAAGGCTGCCTGCATCCCCGGCGGTCCACGGGTAGTGCACGATGTTCTCCATACGTGCGGATTCCAGTCGCAAGACCTCACGGGACTCAAGGTCGTCGTTCAGTCCTAGGAGGCAGTAGATCGCGACTACGCAGGGAACTGCTCTACGCGCTTCGCTGACGGCCGCATCTAATGGCTCCTACCTTCAACCGAGCCGCGCGGTCCAAGAGGGTGCGTCACACCGCCGCGAATGCGCCCACGGACCATCCGGGAGCGACTCTCGTCCCGCACGCTCCCACCACCGCGCGCGAACTACCGGCCCAGCACCAGCCCGGACGTCGGCACCCCGGTCCCGGCCGTCACCAGCACGTGGTGGGCGTCGTCGACCTGGTTGACCGACGTACCGCGCACCTGGCGCACCGCCTCGGCGATGCCGTTCATCCCGTGGATGTAGGCCTCGCCCAGCTGGCCGCCGTGGGTGTTCAGGGGCAGCCGGCCGCCGACCTCGATCGCGCCCCCGGCGATGAAGTCCGGGGCCTCGCCACGGCCGCAGAAGCCGAGCTCTTCGAGCTGCATCAGCACGTACGGCGTGAAGTGGTCGTAGAGCACCGCTGTCGCGATGTCAGCCGGGGACAGGCCCGACTGGCGCCACAGCTCGCGCCCGACGACACCCATCTCGGGGACGCCGATGTCCTCGCGGTAGTACGACGTCATCACGAACTGGTCAGCGGCACTCCCCTGCGCCGCGGCGAGGATCGAGACCGGCGTCTGCTTCAGCGAGGCGGCTCGTTCGGGTGTGGTGACCACGATCGCCACGGCGCCGTCGCTCTCCTGGCAGCAGTCGAGCAGGCGCAGCGGGTCCGCGATCATCCGCGAGGACTGGTGGTCCTCCAGCGTGATCGGGCGGCCGAAGAAGAACGCGTCCGGGTTCGTCGCCGCGTGCTTGCGGTCGGCCACCGCCACCGCGCCGAAGTCCTCGGAGGTGGCGCCGTACTCGTGCATGTAGCGGCGCGCCTGCATCGCCACCGTCGCGGCCGGCGTGGACAGCCCGTGCGGGTAGGTCCAGGCGTTGTCGAGGCCGTTGGTGTTCACCTGCGCAGCCGCCCAGTTCTGCACCTGGCCGAACCGCTGCCCCGAGCGCTCGTTGAACCCGCGGTAGCAGACCACCACCTCCGCGACACCGGTCGCTACCGCCATCGCCGCCTGCTGCACGGTGGCGCAGGCCGCTCCCCCGCCGTAGTTGATCCGGCTGAAGAACCGCAGGTCGCCCATCCCGAGCTCGCGGGCCAGTGCGATCTCCGAGCTGTTGTCCATCGTGAACGTGACCAGCCCGTCCACCTCCGTCGGGCTCAGTCCCGCGTCGGCCAGCGCGGCCAGCGTTGCCTCGCAGGACAGCTGGAGCTCCGAGCGCCCCGACTCCTTGGAGAACTCAGTGGCACCGATCCCGGCGATGGCCGCCTTGCCGGAGAGGCTCATCGGGAGACCACCACCTGGGCGTTGACGTGGTTGCCCAGCGAGACCGCACCGACCACGTCGATCGTCAGGGTTCCCTCGTCGACGGCGGAGACCGTGCCGGAGAACCGCACCGTGTCATAGGGGTACGCCGGGGCGCCGAGCCGCAACGCACAGGACTTGATCACGAACTCGGGTCCGATCTCCGCACGCGCCCACTCGCCCACATAGCGCTGCACCAGCCCGGTGGTGGTGAGGATGTTGAGGAAGATGTCCTTCGAGCCACGCTGGATCGCGAGGTCGCGGTCGTGGTGCACGTCCTGGAAGTCTCTGGTGGCCAGGGCCGTGGAGACGACCAGGGTCGGGGTCACGGGAAGCTCCCAGACCGGCAGCTCGGTGTCCAGCTCGGTCATCGGGCCACCCTCCAGGTCGGCAGCGTCGTCTCGTCGTCGAGCCGGTCGAAGTCGACCACCACTGCATCTCCGATCGCGAGCTCCTCGGGCGCGTCTGTAACGGTGGCGACCATCCGGACCCCTTCCTCGAGCTCGACCAGCGCGATCGTCAGCGGCACCTCGCGGCCGGGCAGCTTCGGCGCGTGATGGACCAGGAACGAGAAGATCGTGCCGCGGCCCGACGCCACGACGTACCCCCGGTCGGCGACGTGGCACGAGGGGCACATCGGCCCGGGCGGGTGCCGCAGCAGCCCGCAGACGTTGCACGACTGGATCCGCAGCTCGCCCTTGGCGGTGCCCTCCCAGAAGAACTCCGTGTCCCGGTTGCGCACCGGCCGGGTGATCTGGGAGCGGTCGGGTTCCTGGGGTCTCGACTGATCGCTCGCTGCGCTCGCTGCTCGACCGCCAGAAGACTGATCGCTCGCTGCTCGACCAGCGGCATGTGGCTTGAACTTCAGCACCCGGAACAGCATCGTCGCGACCAGCTCCCGGTCCTCCCCGGAGCCGACCCACCAGCTGTTCACCGTGGTGACGAAGTACCCCTCGCCGACGCCGGTCTTCTTCGGGCCGACCACCGACTCCAGCCGGGTGGTGATCGCGACCTGCTCTCCCTCGCGCAGGTAGCGCTCGTAGGTCTGGTCGCAGTTGGTCCCGAGCACCGAGGTGAACCCGGCGCGGTCCAGCATCTGCATGGTGCCGTGCAGCGGGTCGCCCTCGGGGCGGGTCGGGTCCAGGCCGTACATCGTCCACACCTGCGCCATCGCCGGCGGCGCCACACCCTGGGTGAACCGCTCGTCGGTCTCCCCGATCGCCTCGAGCCAGTTGTTGATCATCGGCTGGTTGACCGGGTCCCGGGCGAGCCGGGGCTCGGTCTCGCCGAGGGCCTTGAGTCGTTCGGCCTCGGCCATGATCCAGTCGTGGCTGCCGACCGGCGAGTCACTCATCGAGGCACCTTCGGCAGGCCGAGGCCGAACATCGCGATCAGCTCGCGCTGCACCTCGTTGACGCCGCCGCCGAAGGTGAGCACGAGGTTGCGCTTGGAGGTCGCGTCCAGGTATTCCGCCAGCTCCGCGGTCTCCGGGTCCGCCGGGTCGCCGTACGCCGTGACCACCCGCTCCAGCGCGAGACCGAGCGACTGCACCTCGTCGGAGGCGAAGACCTTGGACGCCGACGCGTCGGCCACCGCCTCCCGGCCGCTCGCCCCAGAACCGGCGACCTGCCAGTTGAGCAGCTCGTTGACCCGGAACGCCGCGGTCGCACGAGCGAGGGTGTCGCGTACGACGGGCAGCGACAGCAGCGGCGTACCGGAGGCGTCGGTGCGCTCCCGCGCCCAGGCGACGACCATGTCGCGCAGCCCCTCGATGCGCCCGGCCGGACCGAGCATCACGCGCTCGTGGTTGAGCTGGGTGGTGATCAGCCGCCACCCCTCGTTCACCTCGCCCACGACCATGTCGGCCGGCACCCGCACGTCGTTGAAGTAGGTCGCGTTGGTGTGGTGGGAGTGGTCGGAGGTGATGATCGGCGTCCAGGAGTAGCCGGGGTCCCGGGTGTCCACGATCAGCACGGTGATGCCCTTGTGCTTGGGGGCGTCGGGATCGGTGCGCGCCGCCAGCCACACGTAGTCGGCCGCGTGCCCGCCCGTGGTCCACATCTTCTGCCCGTTGACCACGTAGTGGTCGCCGTCGAGCCGGGCCGTGGTGCGCAGCGACGCGAGGTCGGTGCCGGCGTCGGGCTCGGAGTACCCGATCGCGAAGTGCACGTCGCCGGCGAGGATCCGGTGCAAGAACAGGTCCTTCTGCTTCTGGGTGCCGAACGCCTGCAGCGTCGGGCCGACGGTCTGCAGCGTCACCGAGGGCAGGTGTACGTCGGCCCGGCTGGCCTCGTTGGCGAAGATCTGCTGCTCGATGCCGCCGAGCCCCTTGCCGCCGTACTCCACCGGCCAGCCGACGCCCATCCAGCCGTCCTCGCCCATCTGGCGGATCGTGCGGTGGTAGGCCTCGCCGTGCCGGTCGGTCATCATCTCGCGCCGCGCCTCGGGCGGGACCAGGCCGGAGAAGTAGGCGCGGACCTCCTCCTTGAAAGCCCGCTGCTCGGGGCTCAGCTCGGCACCGGCGCCGGCGGTGGGCTGCTGCGCCGGCACCAGGGCCAGCGCGGCCTCGGTGCCGCCGAGCAGGCGGGCGATGTCCTTGACCCAGGCGAAGTAGCGGTGCAGCGGGTAGGTCTCGTCGACCCCCATCCCGCCGTGCAGGTGGTGGCAGGTCTGCAGTGCGGCGGGTGCCCGGTCGCAGAACCAGAACGCGCCCACGCCGAGGTCGTCGGCGGTCGGCTCACCGGCCACGACCCGGCGGGTCACCTCCTCGGCGGCCAGGGAGACCATCCGGGAGGTCACGTAGACGTCGGCGATCTGCATCGCCACGCCCTGGAACTCCGCGAGCTTGCGGCCGAACTGCACCCGCTCCTTGACGTAGCCCGCGGTCAGGTCGCGGGCTCCCGCGAGCAGGCCCTCGCCGTGCAGCAGCAGGCCGGCGACCACATGCTCGCGCAGCGACGCGGCCGCGCCGGCACCCAGCACCCCCAGCACCGGCGCCGCGTCGAAGACGTAGGTCGCCTCGGTCGTCCCGCGCGAGCCGGGGGTCTCGGTCCGGGTGACGCCGTCGGCGTCCGGGTCGACGAGCACGACGACCGCCTCGCCGCCCTCGGCGGTCGCGGTGACCATCAGCACCGTGGTGGTCTCCGGGAGGTCGCCGTACGCCGGCACGGCGAGCTTGCGACCGGTGAGGCGCTCGCCCTCGAGCCGGGTGGCGGGCCGCTCGGGCAACGCGACCCCGACCTCGTTGAGCGCCGGCGCGACCAGCAGCTCACCGGCGGCGATCCGCGGGATGAACGCCTCCTGCTGCTCCGGCGTACCGGACGCCTTCAGCGTCAGCAGGCCGGCGACGAGGGTCTCGCGGAAGGGCAGGTCCAGGGCGCGGGCACCCACCTCGCGCACCAGCACCGCCAGCTCGCCGAGACCCAGCCCCTCGCCGCCGTGGGCCTCGGGCGCGGCCAGACCGAGCAGGCCGGCCTCCGCGCACGCGGCCCAGCTCGCCCCGGTCTCCTCGGGGCCCTTCTCGACCACGTCGGTGAGCACGGATCGGATCTCGTCGGCGACCTCGTCGCTCATCTGGGCCCCTAACACGACAGAAACTGTAACCTGTTCTAGTCTAGGGACTGCCCGGACAACCGCAACCACGAGGACACCCCCATGGCCCGACTCGGCCAGTGTCTCCCCCGCCCCTTCAGCTCCCTGGCCGCTTCCGTGGGCGGTGCCCTGCGTGACCAGGTCGACGAGTTCGTCACCATCCCCCAGGTGGACATCCCCCAGGGCGCGTGGCTGGACCTGCCGCGCCGGGGACGCACCTGGGTCACCGACCTCGCCGGCCCGCCGGGGGCACCGGCGATCGTGCTGCTGCACGCGGTCGGGTGCACCGGGATGCTGACGTGGTTCCCCGTGGTGAACGAGCTCGCGAAGCAGTACCGCGTGGTCGTCTTCGACCAGCGCTGGCACGGACGCGGGATCATCTCCGAGAAGTTCTCGGTCCACGACTGCGCCGACGACGTGGCCGCCGTGATCACCGAGCTCGGGCTGCACCGGCCGATGGTGGCGGGGTACTCGATGGGCTCGGTGATCGCCCAGCGCGTGTGGCGCCAGCACCCGGAGCTGGTCGGCGGCCTGATCCTCGCCGCCACCACCGACCGGTTCCGCACCAACGGACGCGAGACCGCCTTCCACGCCGGCATGGAGGTCTCCATGGGCTCCCTGCGCGCCCTCGCCAAGTCCCGTGTGGTGCGCTCGGCGGCCAGGAGCACCGCCGAGGCCCTGGACATCGGCCCCACGGTCACCGGCCAGTGGGCCCTGAACGAGTGGCGCAGCACCACCCCCTGGGCGATGGCGCAGGCCGTGGCGGCACTGGGTCGGCACCACTCCACCCCCTGGCTGAAGCGGATCGACGTACCCACCGCGGTCGTCATCCCGGCGCACGACCACGTCATCCCCGCCGAGCGGCAGCGCGCGCTCGCGGCACTGATCCCCGGCGCCACCGTCCACGAGGCCCCCTGCGGCCACGCCGGCTGCGTGCTCCAGGCGGACAAGTTCGTGCCCGTCTTCGTGGAGGCGGTCGAGGGTGTCGCCGCGCGGATGCGGGACCGCGAGCGCGTCGAGGCCTGACGGCCGACCGGCTGGCTCGGGGGCCCTTTCCCACGCAATTGCTGGGAAAGTGCAGCCTGAGCGTCAAGTGCACTGACTTTTGCCAGCAATTGCGGGAACAGCGCGGGACTAGCCCGCAGCCTTCTTCCCCGCGGTCTTCTTTGCCTTCTTCTTCGGCTGTACGGCGGCGTACAGGTCGTCGAGCTCCTGGGGGAACTTCTCGGTCAGCTTCCAGGGCTGGGGCACCAGCTCGCGGCAGCCGATCGCGCCGACGTGCATGTGCTTCTCGCTCGACATCACGGTGATGTTCAGGCCGGCGCCGTGCATGATCGGGCCGAGCGGGTAGAGCCCCTCGATCCGGGCGCCCATGAAGTACAGCGGCACCGGCGGGCCGGGGACGTTGGAGATCACCAGGTTGTGGATCACCGGGCCGGAGTCGGCCAGTCGCAGCGAGGAGACCATCCGCACCGCGAGGCCGAAGGTCCGCGGCGCCGCGAACTCCGCCCAGTCCTGCAGGGTGTCGGCCGGGATCGCCTTGTGGTGCTCCTTGGCGTTGCTGTTGGCCGCCGAGACGACCTTGAGCCGTTCCAGCGGATCCGCGATGTCGGTGCCCAGCCGGGAGAAGATCGTGGAGACCTTGTTGCTACCCCCGCTCTTCCTCGACTCCTCGCGCACGGAGACCGGCACCGTGGCGAGCAGCGAGGTCTCCGGCAGCTCGTCGCGCTCCTCGAGGTAGCGACGCAGCGCCCCACCGGAGACGGCGATCACCACGTCGTTGACGGTGGCGCCCTCGACGGCGTTCTTGATCTCCTTGATCTTCGTCAGCGACATGTCCTGCAGGGCGATCGTGCGGTGCCCGGTGATGGTGCCGTTGAACGAGGTGCGCGGCGCCGTCAGGGGTGCGGCCATCGCCGTACCACTGCGGGCGCGGTCGATGGTGCGGGTCAGCAGCCCGGCGGTCGGCGCCACCATCTTGGCCGCCGCGACCGGCTTGGTGAGGTTGGTGAGCACCCCGCGGGCGAGCAGCTCGGCATCGCTCGGCGTGCGGGGCTGCCTGGTCCCCTCGGCCGACTCCAGCGGCGGCGCCTCCGGCTCCAGGCTGCACATGTAGGAGATCGCGTTGGCGCCCGAGACCCCGTCGACCGTGGAGTGGTGCATCTTGGTGAACACCGCGATCTTGCCCGACTCGAGCCCCTCGATGACGAAGAACTCCCACAGCGGCCGGGAGCGGTCCAGCGGGATCCCCGCGATGTGCCCGCAGAGCTCGGCGAGCTCGCGCTCACCGCCGGGGCCCGGGACCGCCATCCGGTGCATGTGCCGGTCGATGTCGAAGTCGTCGTCGTGGACCCACACGGGGTGGTCGATGCCGAGCGGGACCTGCTTGAGCTTGCGGTGGAACATCGGTACGTCGGTGATCCGGCGCTCCAGCTCGTCCTTGAACGTCTCGTAGTCGTAGCCGCCGGCGATCGTCTCCGGGTCGAGCAGGATCACCCCGCAGACGTGCAGCAGCTGGGAGGAGGTCTCCAGGTAGAGGAAGCTTGCATCGAGTCCGCTGAGACGTTCCATGCGCGGAGTGTAGGACCGATCTGGAACACGTTCTAGTTGCTGTCCGCGTCGGGCTTCTCACACCACCTGACCCGCGACCCGCCAGTAACCTGCAAGCATGTCCTTTCGCCGTCGTCAGCTCGTCACCGCGCTCCTTGCCGCCAACGCCATCCGCCCGATCAACGGCCGCGCCACGATGATCCCGTCGTTCTTCGCCGGCTGGATGGCCAGCGAGCTCGCTCCCCAACTGCTGCTTGCCACGGCCGCGGACACCGCCGCCGAGCTGACCGTACGCCGCAACCGACCCGGCCACCCCAGCCGATCCGGGCTCGCGCTCGCCGCCGTCGCGGGCGCCGGACTGACCTACCTCGCGGTGAACGCCAACCGCTCCGCGAACCACGTGGAGAGCACCCTGCGCGACGGCCTCGGCGACGACTACCTCGATGACCTCGAGGAGCCGCCCAGTACCGAGGACCTCAAGACCCGGGTCCGCGAGGTGGCCCGGCCGTTCAAGATGGCCAGGCCGGGCGTGGAGGTGATCCGCGACGTCAACTACACCGCCGGGGGCAAGCGCGCGCGGCTGGACATCTACCGGGCCAAGGACACCGACCTCAGCAAGGCCCCCGTGCTTGTGCAGGTGCACGGCGGCGCCTGGACGATCGGCACCAAGGAGCAGCAGGGCCTGCTGCTGATGAACCGGATGGCCGAGCACGGCTGGGTCTGCGTGGCGATGAACTACCGGCTCGCCCCCAAGCACCCGTGGCCGGCCCAGATCATCGACGTCAAGAAGGCGATCGCGTGGACGCGGGAGCACATCGCCTCCTACGGCGGCGACCCCGACTACCTGGTGATCACCGGCGGGAGCGCCGGCGGCCACCTCGCCGCCCTGGCGGCGCTCACCCCCGGCGACCCGGAGTTCCAGCCCGGCTTCGAGGCCGCCGACACCAGCGTCGCGGGCTGCGTGCCGTTCTACGGCGTCTACGACATGGGCGGGATCACCGAGGAGAAGCACGCGGTGATGCTGCGCGACCTGTTCCTGGCCCCCCGGGTGTTCAAGAAGGACCCGGTCAAGGACCGCGCGGAGTTCGTGAACGCCTCACCCCTGGCCCACGTCTCGGCCGACGCACCGGACTTCTTCGTGCTCCACGGCACCAACGACTCACTCGTCGACGTCCGGCAGGCACGCTCCTTCGTGGCCAAGCTCAAGGAGCGCTCCGAGGCGACGGTGACCTACGCCGAGTTTCCCGGCGCCCAGCACGCATTCGAGGTGTTCGGGTCGATCCGCAGCCACCACGTGATCCGGGCCGTGGAGCGCTGGCTCCAGCACCACCGTGCGGCGTACCTGCGCCAGGACCCGCAGACCTCAGCCGCGGGGTAGCCCGAGGATCCGCTCCCCGGCCACGTTGCGCAGCACCTGGGTGGTGCCGCCGGCGATGGACAGGCAGCGGGTCAGCAGCAGCTGGTGCACCGCCTCGCGGGAGAGGTCGTCGCCGCTGAAGACGCGGTCGCCGAGCAGCTCCACGACGAGCTCCGCGGAGTCCTGGCGGCTGCGTACGCCGACCAGCTTGGCCACGCTCGACTCCGGCCCGGGCCCCTGCCCCGCGATGGAGCGCAGCGTCGCGCGGGCACCGAGCAGCGCGACCACGGTCGCCCAGGCCACGGTCCGGCCGATCTCGACGCGGTGCTCACCTGCCTCCGGTGCGTCCTCGCCGGACGCGAGCAGCCCAACGGCCCGCTCGACGGACTCCGAGAGCCGCGCCCCCGCCATCGCCACGCGCTCGTTGGCCAGGGTGGTCCGGGCCAGCTTCCAGCCGCCGTCGACCTCCCCGACCACGCAGTCGTCGGGGACGAAGACCTCCTCGAGGAAGACCTCGTTGAACATCTCCTCGCCGGTCAGCTCGCGCAGCGGCCGGATGTCGATCCCCCCGCTGGCCATGTCGAGCAGGAAGTAGGTGATGCCGGCGTGCTGCTTGCCCTCCGTGCTGGTCCGCGCCAGGCAGATCCCCCACTGCGCCTCCCGCGCCAACGAGGTCCACACCTTCTGCCCGGTGAGCAGCCACCCGGGGCCCCGCGCGTCGGTCGAGACCCGCACCGCCCGGGTCCGCAACGCAGCCAGGTCCGAGCCGGCACCGGGCTCGCTGAACAGCTGGCACCAGCTGATCTCGCCGCGCAGCGTGGGCCCGACGAAGCGCTCGCGCTGCTCCTCGGTGCCGTGGGCCAGGATCGTGGGTGCGGCCCAGCCGCCGATCTTCAGGTCGGGGCGCACCACCCCGGCGCGCGCCAGCTCCTCGTCGATGACCAGCTGCTGCACCGGGTCCGCGCCGAGCCCGTGGGGCGCGGGCCAGTGCGGCGTCAGGTAGCCACTCTCGGCGAGCGCAGCCCGCTGCTCCCCCGCCTCCAGGCCCGCGATCCGCAGCACCTGCTCGCGGACCTCGGCCCGGAACGCGTCGCTCTCCCCCAGGTCGATGTTCAGGCTACGGCGCACGTCGCTCGCCGCGAGGTCGGCCAGCCGGGCGGCGTACGCACTCGTGGGTCCGAGCAGGCTGCGCAGCGCGACCGCCCGCCGCAGGTAGAGGTGCGCGTCGTGCTCGTAGGTGAACCCGATCCCACCGAGGACCTGGATGCACGACTTCGCCACCGACACCGCCCCGTCGAGGCACACCGTCCCGGCGACCAGCGCCGCGAACTCGTGCTGCTCGGGGTCCTCGGTCGCGGCCCGGGCCACGTCCCAGGCGGCAGCGGTCACCGACTCGCTCTCCTCGAGCATCTCCGCGCACAGGTGCTTGATCGCCTGGAAGGCACCGATCTTTTGGCCGAACTGCTCCCGCAGCCCGGCGTACTCCACGGCCATGTCCAGGCACCACCGGGCGATCCCGGAGGCCTCGGCCGCCGCGAAGGTCAGCAGCAGTCGTCGTACGCCGGCCGCGTCGACCGGGACCTCCACGAGATCGGCGACCGGGACGTCGTGGAGCTCGACGGCACCGACCGTGCGGGACAGGTCGGGCGTCGTGCCCGGGTGCACCGTGAGCGCGGAGACCGGCACCACGAACCACCGCTCCCCCGCACCCACCAGCACATGCGTGCTCGTCGGGGCATCGGCTACGACCGCGATGCTCCCGTCGAGGCGGTCGTCGCGGATCGTGAGGGTGGGCCGCAGCCCGATGCCGACAGTGATCTCGCCCGTGGCGATGCCGGAGCGCAGCTCCGAGTCGTCGACGAGCAGCCCGGCGACCGTCGTGGACAGCAGCCCGCCGGGCACCAGCCCGTGTGCGGCGGCCTCGAGCGCCACGGCCTGGTCGAGCAGGGAGCCGCCACCACCGGCCGGCTCCGGCAGCGCGATCGCGCTGAGCCCCATCTCGGCCGCCCTGCCCGACCACTCTCCCAGCGCCTCGGCGGAGCCGCCCCCGGACCGCACCGCCTCGGTGGTGGACTGCCCCTTCGCCCAGGCGAGCAGCGAGCCGGCCAGCTCGACGTGGTCGTCATCGATGCCGATGGGCACGGGAACTCCTCGGTAGTCATTTGAGCCTGTCGAAACCAGACGCCGGTCGAGCTCGTCGAAACCCCACCCAAACTAGAACGTGTTCCAATCATGCCATGGGCTGGCCGGCCCCGACCAGCACGCTGGCTAGGCTGCGGCCGTGACCCAGATGCCCGCCGACCTGCTCGTCCGTGCCCGCGAGGCCAAGGGGTTCATGCCCGCCGACGAGGGCGCGTTCCTGTTCGAGACCGCCGCCAAGCACCTCACCGAAGGACCGGCTCTCGAGGTCGGGACCTACTGCGGCAAGTCGGCGGTCTACCTCGGGGCCGCGGCTCGCGAGGCCGGCAGCGTGGTCTTCACCCTCGACCACCACCGCGGGTCCGAGGAGAACCAGGCCGGCTGGGAGCACCACGACGCCACCCTCGTCGACCCCGAGCTCGGCCTGATGGACACGTTGCCGGTCTTCCGCCGCACGATCGCCCTCGCCGGGCTCGAGGACGAGGTGGTCGCGGTCGTCGGCCGGTCCACCACCGTCGCCGCCCACTGGCGTACGCCGCTCGCGCTGCTGTTCATCGACGGAGGGCACGCCGAGGAGCACGCGCAGAACGACTACTCCGGGTTCGCCCACTGGGTGCAGCCCGGCGGCGTGCTGGTGATCCACGACGTCTTCGAGCGTCCCGAGGACGGCGGCCAGGCGCCGTACCACGTGTGGCAGCGCGCCGTGGCGAGCGGCGCCTTCGAGCCCGTCGCGACCGTCGGCTCGATGCGGGTGCTGCGCCGCAGCTCAGGCGCGGCCGGAGAGCACGTCGGCTGAGGCCTTCGTGCAACCGCACTCCAGGCCGATCTCCCGGAAGTGCGCAGCCAGCGTGTCGCCGCGCATGATCCCGGAGGCGGGCGAGGTGCGGGAGAGCTCGTCGGCGGCCAGGATCACCGCGGCCGCCGTGTAGGTGGTCTGCTCGGCGGGCCAGAACACCTCGTCGGGGTAGACGTAGCCGGTCCAGTAGCTGCCGTTCTCGTGACGCAGGTGCTGCATCTCGGCGAAGAGCTGCAGGGCACGCTCGTGGTCGTCGAGGGAGTCCAGCGCCATCACCAGCTCGCAGGTCTCCGCACCGGTCACCCACGGGTTGGTGTCGACGCAGCGGATCCCGAGGCCCGGCACGACGAAGTCGTCCCAGCGCGTCGCGATCAGCTCATGACCCGCCTGGCCGCGGACGGCCCCACCGAGCACCGGGTAGTACCAGTCCATCGAGAAGGAGGACTTGTCCAGGAACCGGTCCCGGTGCTCGCGCAGCGCGTGTCCGAGCCGCCCACCGGCGATCTCCCACTCCGGCTGCGGCTCACCGACCAACTCCGCGAGGGCGACCCCCGCACGCAGCGACTGGTAGATGCTCGAGGAGCCCGCGAGCAGGGCCTCCCGGTTGACCGAGGCAGGGCCGTGCTCGTCCCACTCCTGCGACCAGGCGATGCCACCGAAGGGCAGCTGCATCCCGACCACGAAGTCCAGGCCACGGCGTACGACGGGCCACAGCCGGTCCACGAACCCGCGGTCACCGCGCAGCATCCAGTGGTGCCAGAGCCCCACCGCGAGGTAGGCGCACATGTTGGTCTCGCCGCTCGCGTCCTCGACCTCGCCGGCGACGATCTTCATCGGCCAGGAGCCGTCGTCGCGCTGGGTGCGCCGGCACCAGTCGTAGGCCGCCTCTGCCGCTTCGACCTCACCGGCGACCAGCATCGCCATCCCCGCCTCGACGTGGTTCCACACGTCGACGTGCTCTCCCGTGGTCCACGGGACCGCACCGTCGGGCTCCTGCATCCCGGCGATCGAGGCTGCCGTCACCGCGACCTGGGCGCTGGTCAGCACTCCCGGGACGGACGGGATGTCGTGGGGCGCGGTCGTGCTGCCCGTCATGCCGGCTTTCGCAGGTAGAGCACCATGCTCTTGCCGATCAGCGGGTTGAGCACCTTCTCGGCACCGCGGGTCAGCGTGCTCCACCGCGGCGTCTTCATGATGTCCCACACCAGCACCTGGTGGTAGGCCTTCACCAGCGGGTTCTGGTCGTTGGTAACGCCGACCGCGCACTTGATCCACCAGTACGGCGAGTGCAGGCCGTGGGCGTGGTCCTTGCCCTCGAAGATCATCCCGGCGTTGACGAGCTTGCCGATCAGCTCCTTGTCGGAGTAGATCCGGATGTGTCCGCCCGGCACGTTGTGGTAGTCGTCAGAGAGCTTCCAGCACACCATCTCCGGGAGCCACCGCGGCACCGTGATCGCCATCGTGCCGCCGGGCCGCAGCACCCGGACGAGCTCCTCGATCGCCTGGATGTCGGCGGGGATGTGCTCGAGCACCTCGGAGGCCACGACGCGGTCGAACTCACCGTCGGCGAAGGGCAGCGCGAGCGCGTCCCCCTCCTTGATGTCGGCCTCGGCGCCCTCGGGGACCTCGCCGGCCTCCTTCATCGCGCCGAACAGCTCGAGCACGTTCGCGAGCTCGTCGGCGTCCTGGTCGAAGGCGACCACGTCGGCGCCGCGGCGATACATCTCGAACGCGTGCCGGCCGGCACCGCAGCCCATGTCGATGACGCGGTCACCGGGCTTCAGGCCCAGGCGTTGGAAGTCAACGGTCAGCACGGGTGGGCTCCTCATCGGTCGTGGGGTTGGTGGTGGTGATGACCTCGTCGTACGCCGCGGCCGTGGCCTCGGCCACCGCACGCCAGCTGAACGTCTCGAGGACCCGGCGGCGACCCGCTGCGCCCATCCGCGCGCGGCGCTCCGGGTCGTCGAGCATCGCAGCGATCGCGCGCTCGAGCTCGCCGACGTCGCCGGGGGTGACCAGGTCGGCGCACTCGCCGTCGGGGCCCACCACCTCGGGGATGGCGCCGGCGCGGCTGACCACCAGGGGTGTCTCGCAGGCCATCAGCTCGGCGGTCGGCAGCGAGAAGCCCTCGTAGAGCGAGGGCACGCAGGCGACCTCGGCCGAGCCCATCACCTCGACGAGCTCGCTGTCGCTGATGCCGCTGACGAACGTGACGTGGTCGGCGATGCCGAGCTGGTCGATCAGCTTCTCGGTGCGCCCGCCCGGTGTCGGGCGGGTGACCAGCAGCAGCTGGACCTCGCGCTCGGTGCGCAGCTTGGCGAACGCCTCCAGCAGGGTGGCGATCCCCTTCATCGGGGCGTCGGCGCTGGCCATGGCCACGATCCGGCCCGGGACCCGCGGCTTGGTCGGCGGCACGAACACCTCGTCGACCCCGAGCGGGATCACCTGCAGGTTCGCCGGGTCCACCCCGAAGTCGGTGATGATGTCGCGGCGGCTGGACTCCGAGACGGTCAGGATCTTGCCGACCGAGCGAGCCACCTTGCCCTGCATCTTCAAGAAGCCGTACCAGCGGCGCAGGGTCAGCTTCTTGCGCCGCGTCGGGGCCGCCTCGATGTCGATGCGCCGGTCGAAGGTGATCGGGTGGTGGATGCTCGTGATCAGCGGGAGCCCCATCTTCGCGATGTCGAGCATTCCGTAGCCGAGGACCTGGTTGTCGTGGACGATGTCGAAGTCGTCGAGCCGGTCGCGGAGCAGTCGGGCGGCCCGCTTGGAGAACGTCTTCGGCTCCGGGAAGCCGGCCGTCCACATCGTCAGCACCTCCTCCACGTCGATCAGGTCGCGGATCTCCGACGGCTTCGGCGTACGGAACGGGTCCGGTTCGCGGTAGAGGTCCAGGCTGGGCACCTTGGTCAGGCCCACCCCCGGGTCGAGCTCGGGGTAGGGCTGACCCGAGAAGACCTCGACGGTGTGCCCGAGTGCGGTCAGCTCACGGCTGAGGTGGCGGATGTAGACGCCCTGGCCGCCACAGTGTGGCTTGCTGCGGTAGGACAAGAGTGCAATGCGCAAGAGGCGCCTTCCTGGAGCTGCCAACGAAGAGCGATCCCGGACTGGGACCGACCTGCTGGTACTGAAACGTGTTTCTATTATGCCGGAACCCACTGGTAGCCTTGGACTGCAGGTCCGAAGCACAAGCCTCCGGACGATCACCACGAGAATCGGCCCCCGGGAGGTTGAGATCTTGGCCACCGTGAGCTCGCTGACCTATGACGACCTTGGGTCAGCCGCGCAGCGAGACCGCAGACGCCGCATTCTTGACGCCACTGTGGCACTGGCGTCCAAGGGCGGCTTCGACGCCGTCCAGATGCGGGCCGTCGCCGAGCACGCCGACGTGGCACTCGGGACGCTCTACCGCTACTTCCCCTCGAAGATCCACCTGCTCGTCTCCGCGCTCGCGCGGCAGTTCGAAGAGACCGAGGCCAACCTCGGTCGCAAGCCCATCCCCGGCGACACCCCGGCCGACCGGGTCACCCACGTGCTCACCCGGGCCACCCGTGGCCTGCAGCGCGAGCCCCACCTGACCGAGGCGCTCACCCGGGCGTTCATGTTCGCCGACTCCTCGGTCGCTGGCGAGATCCACGTCGTCGGACTGCGGCTGACCTCGATGCTGAACCGGGCGCTCCAGGGCGACCAGTACGTCGAGGGCGCCCACCCCACCGACCGCGAGATCGCCGTGGCCCGCGTGATCAGCGACGTCTGGCTCGCCTCCCTGGTCGCCTGGGTCACCGGCCGGATCACCGCCGAGCAGGTCACCGAGCACCTCGAGACCGCCGTCGAGCTCATCCTCCGCTGACACCTCGCCGACCGGGCACAAACGTCTCGCCGTAGCCGCCGACCGGGCACAAACGTCACGTCGTACGGCGTCGACCGGGCAGAAACGTCACCTCGTACGGCGTCGACCGGGCAGAAACGCCCGGCTCTCAGCGCACCCGCCACGGTCTCCAGTGCACCGAAAATGCGTCTCCGCGTACGTCGGCACTCGCCGTCGTGTCGTGGCGATCCCCCGACTCGTAGCCCTGCTCCATCCATGGGCCGTGGTGCAACAGGTCGCCAGGACGCGCCACATGGGGTCGGCGGAACTCGTGGAACCCGCCGACGGCGAGGGCGACTAGCTCGTCGAGCTGCTCGATCATGGAGTCGGCATTCTGGTCGCACGCGTCGCAGAAGCAGTCGGGGATCGGCTCAGCCACGGCTGAACCCACGGCGACGACAGCCTGGACACCCCCCTCGAACGAGGCCCTGCCCAGCAGCAGGCTGGCGCGCCCGGGGCCGTCAGGCTCGATGGCAAAGCTGCTCTCAAGTGGTCCGGTCACCGCGAGGAGCCGCTGCCGCTCCGGCATCGTTGTCGTTCTCCTCCGACACTCGAGCTTCGTGACCAAGGTCGCGGGAAGACGGTCCAACGCCTGGCCGAACGGTGCCGTGACGGCGGCCAGGTCCCGCGACACCCGCGAGTACGCGTCGTCGTCTGGAGCGTCGTCGCTGAACCGGATCGCTGGCATCGCGACACCCTAGGCTCGGTCGAGACATTTGTGCCCGGTCGGCGCACACCAGCGGGACACATTTGCCCGCTCGGCGAGCTACAGCGGGACGCAATCGTAGAGCTCATCTTCCGCTGACACCCCGCCGACCCGGGGCCTTGGGCCGCGACCGAAGCGGGTCAGGCTGCGAGGTTGGCTGGTGGCCGTCTCAACGGTACGAGCAGCAGGCTGCCGGCGACAGGCAGTGCCGAGACGAGAAGGAACGCGGTCGGGATGGTGGTCGCGGCGGCGACCAACCCCAGGAGCAGGGGGCCGGCACCGAGTCCGAGGTCGATGAAGATGCTGGTGGTCGCCGCTGCGCTGCCGCGCTCGTGTGCCGGAACGCTGCTGAACACGGCAGCGAAGATCGCAGGGGTGAGAAATGCACTCGCACCTGCCAGGGCGATGGTGCCCGTGATGAGTCCGACCGGCGTGCTGATTGCTCCTACCACCAGCAGGCCGGCGCCAGCCACCCCCAGCGCGACTGCGGCCAGACGCAGTGGCGGGACCCGGTCCGGCAGGCTGGCGAACGAAAGTCGCAACACGACGACGGTGGTACCGAAGACCAGGAGCACCACGCTCCATGCCTCGATCCCGACTTCGCGTGCTTGCAGAACCGTGAAGGCGAGAAAGCCGGACGTGGTCGCAACGCCGCTGAACAGCGCGGCGCCGGGAACGAGCGCGCTGCGCTGCAGCAGCGCGCTGGGCGCGGTGACAGGTGCGGTTGCGGGTCGGGTTTCCGGCACTTGAGTCGCGGCGGTGGCGGCGAGCGCCGCGAGGACCGCCGCCCCGGCCCAGACCAGGTGGAACCCTCTCCAGTGCAGCAGCCCTTGACCGATCAGCGGCCCGGCCGCGAGACCGACGTAGAGCGCCAGGGAGTTCAAGCTGAGCGCCTCGCCGGCACGCCCCGGGGGTGCCAGGTCGGCAAGGGCGGCGAAGCCAGCGACGAAGTAGAGCGCCTCCGCCGCTCCCAGCAGTGCCCTGAGCGCGACCAGCGCGACGACGGAGGTGACCAGGTAGTGACCGAGGATCCCGATCGCGAACAGGGTCGAGCCACCGACCAGCATCTTCCGCCGGCCACGCCGGTCGCTCCAGCGACCCGCGTACGGTCGAAGCAACAGGGTCGTGGCGCTGAACGATCCCATCGCGATGCCGACACCGGCTTCTTCTGCCCCGAGCGGTCCGGTGGCGAACAATGGTGTGACCGCGATGAGCATCCCGGTCGCGGTGAAGTAGGCAAGGTCGGAGATCGTCAGCGCCACGAACGCCGGCGTCATCAGTCGCGCCGAAGACGACCTGCCCATATCGGTGACGCTACCGCTCGAATCACCGCGGAACAGCCTGTGCCCGGTCAGCCGCCGAAGGCGTGGGTGGCGGTGGCGCCGCCGTCGATGGCGAGCTCGGCGCCGGTGACGAAGCTGGACTCGTCGCTGGCCAGGTAGACGTAGGCGGGGGCGATGTCCGCGGGGGTCCCGACGCGCTTGAGGGCGACCTTGCCGGCGCCGAACTCCATCGCCGCGTCGCCGCCGTGGATCCGGGTCATCGGGGTGTCGATCATCCCGGGGTGCACCGAGTTGACCCGGATCCCCTTGGGCCCGAGCTCCATCGCGGCCGACTTGGTCATCCCGCGGATGGCGAACTTCGTCGCGGCGTACGCCGTGCAGAACGCCATCCCGGCCAGCCCCTCGATCGAGGAGGCGTTGATGATCGAGCCGCCACCGCCCTTGCGCATCGTGCGGGTCACCGACTTCATCCCCAGGAAGCACCCGAGCTGGTTGACCCGGAACAGCAGCTCGAACTCCTCGGCCGGCATCTTCTCGACCTCGCCGAAGCGCAGGATGCCGGCGTTGTTGACCAGCACGTTGACCGGCCCGAACCGCTCGTTGGCCTCCTCGACCAGGGCCGTCCAGCTCGCCTCGTCGCTGACGTCGTGACGGCGGAAGTACGCCGATCCGGGGAACTTCGCGCACAGCTCCTCGGCAAGCGCGGTCCCCGCCTCCTCGGCGATGTCGGCGATCACGACCTGGGCGCCCTCCTCGACGAAGGCCTGCGCGATCGCAGCGCCCTGCCCCTGGGCGGCACCGGTCACGATGGCGCGTTTGCCGGCGAGTCTGCTCATCGACGTTCCTTGGGTTGAAGGGTCATCACGGAGTCGGCAGCGAAGCCGACGGCGGGGTCGCGCTCGGCGAAGTAGCCGCCGAGGTCGGAGTCGAGCCCGGCGAGGTCCCACACCTCCCCGGAGGCGTCGAAGCGCTGCTCGACCACCGGGGCGGCGAGCAGGGCCACCATGCCGCCGTACACGACGAAGACCTGCCCGGTGATCCGCGCCGAGGCCGGCGAGGCCAGGTAGGCCACGAGCGGGGCGACGTGCTCCGGGGAGTAGGGGTCCACCGAGCGCCCGGACTCGTCCTCACCAAAGACCTGCGCGGTCATCGCCGTGCGCGCCCGGGGACAGATCGCGTTGGCGCGGACCCCGACCCTGGACAGCCCACGGGCGGTGGAGAGCGTGAGCGCGGTGATCCCGGCCTTGGCCGCCGCGTAGTTCGCCTGCCCCGGCGACCCGGTCAGGAACGCCTCCGACGCGGTGTTCACCACTGCCCCGTCGACCGGCTCCCCGGTCTCCTTGAACCGGCCGCGCCAGTACGACGCTGCGTTGCGCGAGAGCAGGAAGTGCCCGCGCAGGTGCACGTTCAGGACGAGGTCGAAGTCCTCGTCGGTCATGTTGAACAGCATCTTGTCGCGGGTGATCCCGGCGTTGTTCACCACGACGTCGAGGCGGCCCAGCTTCTCGGTGGCGGCCTGCATCATCGCGTCGGCGGTGGCCCGCTCGGCGACGTCGCCGGCCACGACGAGCGCCTCGACCCCGAGGCCGCGGATCTCCTCGGCGGCCTCCTCGGCCGCGCCGGGCAGGTCGTTGAGCACCACGTCGGCGCCGGCTCGCGCCAGGGCGAGGGCCTCGGCTCGGCCGAGGCCGGCGCCGGCGCCGGTGACGACCGCGACGCGGCCCTCGAGGGACAGCGGGTCGTTGGAGGTGGGCACCCGTCTACTCCTCGACCAGGCTCAGGGCCGACTTGGGGCACGATGCGACGGCCTGCTCGACCATCGCGAGGTCCTCGTCGCTGACATTCTCCTGGAGGACCTGGAGGTAGTCGTCGTCGTCGACCTCGAAGTGCGTCGGGGCCAGTGCCTCGCACATGGCGTTGGCCTCGCAGAGGTCGAAGTCGACCTTGATCTTCCTCATGGTTGCTCCGTTCGGGGTGGTCGGCTGGCTGGCGGTCTGGCTGACTGGTCGTCTTGGTGGTGCGGCGCGCTAGGAGCCCTCGCTGGAGTGCCCGGGGAACACGTGGGCGTCGGGGTCCACGAGCACGGCGGCGTTGTTCACCGCGGTGGCCACCTCCCCGAACCCGACGGCGATCAGGCGCACCTTGCCGTCGTACTCGGTGATGTCCCCGGCGGCGAAGACGCGCTCGAGGTTGGTGCGCATCGCGGTGTCGACCTTGATGTGGCGCTTGTCGAACTCCAGCCCCCATTCCTTCATCGCGCTGAGGTCGGCGATGAAGCCGAGGGCGGCGACGACGCTCTGCGCGGGGCGCACGAGCACCTCCCCCTCGGTGGTGGTGATCTCGACGCTGTCCACGTGGTGCTCCCCGCGCAGCGCGGTCACCTGGGCCTTGGTGATCACCTCGGTGCTGCCGGCGAGTACGGCGTCCACGGTGGCCTGGTGCGCGCGGAACTGGTCGCGCCGGTGCACCAGCGTGATCGAGGCGGCGATCGGCTCGAGGTGGTGGGCCCAGTCGAAGGCGCTGTCGCCGCCCCCGACGATCACCACGTCGCGTCCGGCGTACTCCGCGAACGACGGCACGAAGAACACCAGGCCGCGGTCCTCCCAGCCGTCCCCGGCGGGCAGTGGCCGCGGGGTGAACTTCCCGATGCCGGCGGTGATGATCACGACCTTGGCGCGTACGACGGTCCCGTCGTCGAGCCGCATCGTCGCGTGCTCGTCGCCCGCCTCCAGCGTCGTGGCGGTGCGGCCGAGCAGGTAGGTCGGCTTCGCGCTCGCGGCCTGCTCGACGAGCTGCTCGACCAGCTCACGGCCCTTGATGCTGACGAAGCCCGCGACGTCGAGGATCGCCTTCTCGGGGTACAGCGCAGACACCTGCCCACCCAGCTCGGGGAGCGAGTCGACGAGCGTCACGCTCATCCCTCGGAAGCCGGCGTAGTAGGCGCCGAAGAGGCCTGCGGGACCGGCGCCGACGATGAGCAGGTCGGTGTCCACCTCGCGTGTTGCCGCGGGACCCCCCACTCCCTCGACCATGGGCACGACCTTTCCGAGGCAAGAAAACTGGAACGTGTTCTAATTTATCAGAACGCGTCCATCTTGGACACGCGCCAGTCTCCCCCGGCGCGGGTCAATGTCACCCGTACCCGATTCTGGTCGACTCGCTGGTTTGCCGAGCCCTTGGCGGTGGTCACCTGGTTGACGAACACCAGCGCCTCGACCTTCGTGCTGCTGGCGGAGAGGACCGAGGTCGCCACCACGCTCGCGGTGAGCTTGACCTGGTTCTTGACCGTCTGGGCCTTCACGCCGTCCATCGCCTTGACGTACTCGTTGCGGAAGGTGGGCGCCATCACCGCCTGCGCGGCCTTCATGTCGGCATCGAGCGTCTTCCAGTCGTAGCCGAGCACCTTCTCGGTCAGCGACGTGGCCGCCGCCATCCCCGCGTCGCGGGCCTGGCTGGAGGTGATCACCCCGTCCGGCGCGGCACCGTCGCCGGGGTTCTCGGCGGCGTACCACGCGTAGCCGGCGACGCCGGCGAGCACGAGGCACAGCGCGACCAGGATGCCGGTGAGCCGCCCGCTGGCCAGGAACGAGGGCTTGTCCGGATCGGTCGGGGGGATGGAGTCGAGGTCGTCGCCCTCCCGGCTCTCCTCGGCGACCGGCGGAGCCGGGGGCGCAGCGGCCTCCTCGTGCCCCGAGGACTCGGTGGAGCCGGTGGAGTCGGTGAGGTCGCTCTGGCAGTAGCGGCACTTGAGGGCCGCAGCCTTGATCGTCTCCGCGCAGTAGGGGCACTGCTTCTCGGCACTCTTGACAAGGTCGACCATGTCAGCCCACGAACTGCAGGGTCGAGGTGAGCCAGGCGTCGCCCTTGCGCGCCATGGACAGCTTGAGCCGGTAGTACCTCGGCTGTTGCTCACCCTTGGTGGACTTGTTGGTCACCTTGGAGTCCGCTGCCACGAAGACCACCGCGTTGTCCTCGTCGATGTCGCCGATGCCCACCTCGATCACCTTTCCGCTCGAGGTCGCCTGCGACTGCTGGGCGGAGGCCTTCAGGGTCACCTGGGCGGCTTCGTACTGCTCCTTGAACTCACCCGTCGCACCTGCGAGCACCTTCTCGATCAGCGGATCCATGTTCTTGTGGTCGATGGTCAGGAACGCCTCGGTCTCCTTGGTCGCGGCCGCGGTCACCTCGCGGTGCAGCCGCGACAGCGCCTCGGCGCGGGAGTCGCCCGGGGTCGCAGCCGCGCCTTCGCGGAACAGCACGACGGAGGCGGCCACCAGCGCCAGGGCGACGAGGAACAGCACGATGTTGACTCCCCGCCGTGACCTGCCTGCCCGCTGGGGGCGCTCGGCAAGTTCAGTCACTCGTCATTCACCGGTCCTGTCAGCATCCACTTCCACGCGTCGTCCCCGAACACTGTACGCAGACCACCGCCGTTGTGGACCCTCACTTTTGTTCCGTTGCCCGCGTCGGCCTCCCCGGTGCCCACGTCGTACGGCGAGACCCGGTAGCTCTGGCCTGCCGAGCTCCCCGAACCGAAGCTGGGCGCGAAGTTGACGCCTCGCTGGTTGATCGGGGAGCCGCCGGTGTACCCGGGTTGGGCTCTCGGGTCCTTGCAGCTGGCCATGAAGATCTCCTTGTCCGTCAGGTCCAGGGCAGATCGCCACTTGCCCCTGGGGAGGAAGCCCTGGGTGCAGGCCGGCACGTCGTAGTTCAGCTGCAGGTTGATGTGGCCGTAGCCGTCCCCGGGCGTGCCGGTGAAGCCCGACGAGATCACGCGAGGGAAGGTCACCAGGGTCTGCTCCAGGGCCGGGATGTTGGTCGTGAGCACCTGGTTCACCGTGACGAGGTTGGACAGGAACACCGGCAGCGTGGGCTCGAGACCCTTGAGCAACGAGTCCACCTCGCGCACCGCCGGGGCACCCCCCTGGATCACGTTGCGGAGGTCCTTGTCGGAGGTGCGCAGCGTCCCGGTGAGATCGGCGAGATCCTTCGCGAACGACTTGATGTCGCCCTCGTGGTCCGCCTGGGTCTGGAGCACGGTCTGCCCGGTCCGGAGGAGCGCGATCGTCTCGTCCTTGTTGGCGTCGGCCGCGTCGACGAACTCGGTCCCGGAGTCCACCATGCGCTGCAGCGGGTTGGCGGTGTTGCGGAACATGTTGCCGAGCTCGGAGATCACCGTGGTCAGGTCGGTGCGGTTCACCGACCCCACCAGGTCGTCGAGCTCGGTGAGCAGCACCTCTTCGCTCTTGGGCAGGCTGCTGGCGTCACCCCGGACGGTGTCCCCCTGACCCAGGTAGGGGCCGGCGTTCTCGGCCGGCTCGAAGTCGAGGTACTGCTCCCCCACCGCAGACAGGTTGTGCACGTGGATCGTGGTGTCCTTGGGGATCTTGACCTTGTCCTTGATCGCGAGGTCCACGCGGATGCCGTTCGGGATCACATCGACCCGGGAGACCTTGCCGACCTTCACTCCCCGGTAGGTCACCTCGCTGCCGGTGAACAGCCCGCCCGATCCCGGCAGGGTGGCGCTCATCGTGAACCCCCGCCCCAGGAGCTTGTCCACGATCCCCAGGAAGCTGCCCGCGACATAGACCACGCCGACGGCGCTGAGCACCACGAAGGCGATCAGCCGGATCTTGACGCCGCGGGTCATCGCGTGCCACCTCCCCCGAGCAGGCCACCGAGGAGGCCGCCGGTCGGCGGCTTGCCACCGTCGCCCGTGCCGTCTCCGGAGCCGGTGAGGCCGGGGATGGACAGCTTGGGGGCCGCGGGCGGCTTCCGGCTCTCCCGGGTGGCAGCGGGGCAGAAGCCCAGGTAGCCGGCGAGGCCGGGGGTGGCCTGGCAGAGCAGGTTCTTCAGGGGAGGACTCAGGGCCTCGCAGACCGCCGGGATCACGGCGGCCTCGGGCAGTGCGCCCGCGCAGAGGTTGAGCACGTCCGGCAGGCCCTCGCCGGGTGACCGGATGATCTTGTTCAGGTCGATGTCGAGGTGGAACAGCGCGTTGGCGTAGTCGCCACGGGCGATGTTGGCCGCCTGCTCGGGGAACGGGAAGCTGGCCATCATCGACAGGCCCTTGGGCAGTCCGTCGCCGGCCTCGGCCAGCTTGGTCAGCGTGGGCTCGAGGTGCCGCAGGGTGGCCACGATGTTCTCGGTGCTGGCGTCGAGCACCCGGGTGCCGACGACACCGAGCTGGTCGAGCTGACGCAGCATCGTCATCAGGCCCTTGTGCTGGCGGTTCAGCACCTTCAGGGCCGGCCCCATCGCGTCGATGGCCTCCCCGATGGTCTCGCGCTCCTTGACCAGGGTGGCACTGAGCCGGTCGATGGAGTCCATCGCCTTGATGATGTCGCCGCGCTGGTCGTCGAGCGCACCGACCATCCGCTCGAGGTTGCCGAGCAGGTGCCGGGCCTGGTCCTGCCGCCCGTTGAGCATGTTGTTCAGCTCCACGCTGATGGTCTTGAGCTGCCCGATGCCGCCACCGCTGAGCACCATGGACAGGGCGCCGAGCACCTCCTCGACCTCGGGGTTGCGGCCAGTGCGGGACAGCGGGATGAAGTCCCCTGCCGAGAGCCGCTTGCTGCTGGCCGCCGATTTCTCCGGCTCGAGCAGGGCGATGTACTTCTCGCCGAGCAGGCTGGTCTGGCGTACGTCGACCTGGACGTTCTCCGGGAGGTCGACGTCCTTGCGGACCAGGAACTTGACCCGGGCGTGCCATCCGGAGCGCTCCACCTCGGTCACCTGACCGACCACGACGTCGTCGACCATCACCGCGGTGCGCGGGACGACGTTGAGGGCGTCCTCGAAGTCGGCGGTCACGGGATAGGCCTCGTCCTCGCTGACCGCGTTGCCCGGGAGCGGCAGGTCGTAGGCCCCGTCGAACTTGCACCCGGTGGCCACCAGCAGGGTCACGAGCAGCCCGACAATCCCTGACACGATGCGCCTCATCGGTTCCCTGCCTTCAACGCGCCGAGGAGACCTTCGAGCGAGGTCACCGGGGCGGTGCCCCCGAGCTTGAGCTGGGGCGGCTGGAAGTCCGCCGGGTTGTTGCCGATCTGGTCGAGAGCCGGCTTGAGGATCGTCTTGAGCAGGTCGCAGCCGAGCTCGGCCTGGGCCGCAGTGAGCACCTTGGTCAGCGCCGAGGTCTTCACGAGGTCGCAGATCACGTTGTCGAGGCTGGCGACCGTGGGCCCGAACTGCACCCGCGACCCCTGGGTGCCCGACTTGGAGTCCCAGCCGAGTGCGAGGTTGCCCAGCCCGAGGGCGCTCAGCCCCGCGGCGGTGTTCAGGGACTCCTTCTGCTTGGCGAGGACCCCCACGATGTCGGTCAGCTGCTCGATGTCCTTCTGCAGCAGGGTCTTGTTGTCGCGGACGAAGGTCCTCACGATGCCGACGGCGCGCGAGAGCGCGGCCAGCGCCTCGCGCAGGTTGCCCTGCTCGTCGGCGAGCTGGGTCGAGACCGAGGTCAGGTCCCCCATGAAGGCATCGACGAACCGGTCGTTGGCCGCGAGGGTGTTGGTGAACTGCGACATGTTCTTGACCGAGTCGAACAGCGGCCCGGAGTTGTCCCCGAAGGTCTGGACGGCCGCCGAGAGGTTGAGCAGCGTCTCGTTGCCCAGCGTGCCGTTGCCCTTCAGCGCCTTGCTGCCGGCGGTGAGCAGGTCGTCGAGCGCACCGTTCTTGTTGGCCCCGTTGGGCCCGAGCGCCTGGGTCAGGTCCGAGAGGCTCTGGTAGATCTGGTCGAGCTCGACCGGCGTCCCCGTCTCCTCGAGGGCGATCTTGGCGTCGTCCTGCAGCACCGGGCCGCCGGAGTACGCCGGGGCGATCTGCACGAACCGGTCGGCGGTCAGCGTGGGGGTGATGATCGCCGCCTTGGCGTCGGCCGGCAGCTTGTACTCGTCGTCGTACTCCATCGCGACCCGGACCCGGTCGCCCTCGGGGACCACGGCTGTGACGGTGCCGATCCGCACGCCCATCACGCGGAGCTCGGAGCCCTTGTAGATGCTCACGGTGCGGTCGAAGTAGGCGCTGACCTTCCGCGGCTCCGAGCCACCCGGCAGGACGAGGAAGGTGACCGCGACCAGGACGACCACGGCAGCGATGGCCACCGAGCGGGAGCCGAGACGGTTCATGATCGAGGTCATTTCGGCCGCTTCCCCAGCGTGAACTCGCCGGCCGCGAGACCGGCGAAGTTGGGCACGTAGGCATCGAACCAGGGGCCGGTGCCGACGATGTTGATCAGGATCGAGGCGTAGGGACCGAGGTTCTTGATGGTCTCGTCGAGCTGCTTCCTGCGCTCCTGCAGGAACTTCATCGCGGTGTTCACCTCGGTCAGGGCCGAGTTGATCTGGGCCTGGTTGTCGGTGGCGACCCCGCGCAGCGTCACCGCGAGCTGCCTGGCGTTGACCAGCAGGCTGCGGATGGCGTCGCGCCGGGAGATCAGCTCCTTGAAGACGAGGTCGCCCTCCTTCATCAACGTGACCAGGTCGCCGCGGCGCTCCGCGAGCAGCTTGGTGACGCGGTCAGCGCGCGTCAGGAGCTGCTCGATGGCCTCGTCGCGGCTCGCGATCGCCTGGGAGATGCGTGAGAGGCCGGTGAACGTCGACTGGATGTGCGGGCTGGCGGCGTTGAGGGTGTCGCCGATGGTGCTCAGCGCGGTGGAGAGCTGGGCGGTGTCGATGTCCTCGGTGCGGGTGGTCAGCTCGGACAGGGTGGAGACGATGTCGTAGCTGGAGTCGGTCCGTGAGGTGGGGATCGTCTCCCCCGCGCGCATCTCCCCGGAGCCGACCGGCGTGACCTCGAGGTACTTCTCCCCGAGGAGGTTGAGCACCTCCACGGCGGCCCGGGTCTTCTTGCCGAGGGTGGCGCCCTTGACGTCGAAGTCCACGGTCACGCGGTCCTCGGAGATGTGCAGGGCGTTGACCCGGCCGACCTTGACCCCGGCCACCTGCACCATGTTGCCCTTGCGCAGCCCGCTCGCGTCCTTGAGCTGCACGTGGTAGTCGACCCCTGCGAATCCGGGGAACTTCTGCAGGTTGAACGCGGCAGCCATGGTCACGAAGAGCACGACCATGCTGATCGCACCCAGCCTGAGGATCTTGGCATCACTACGGCGGGCCATCAGTCGCTGCACCTCGGGTGCGGGCTGTAGAAGGAGATGCCGGTCAGCGCCTTCTGGATCGGCTCCAGCAGCTTGTCGATCGCCGGCCCGAACTTCGGCAGCAGGATCGAGCCGGACAGGTCGCAGAGGTAGTAGTTGTACCAGGAGCCGTAGGTGCCGGTACGGGTCTGGCGCTCCAGCATCACCGGCAGCCGGGTCAGCACCTCGTCGAGCACTGCCTGGTTGTCGGGCTTGTTCAGGGTCCTCATCACCTTGCGCAGCTGGGCGATGTCGCTCTTGAGGTACGGCCGGCTCTGGGTGAGCAGGTCGGCCAGGCTCGCGGTGAGGTTGGAGAGGTTGGAGACCGAGTCGCCGATGGCCTTGCGGTCCCCGGACAGCTTGCCCATCCAGGTGCGCAGCTCCACGACCAGCGTGTTCAGCTGGTCGTGGCGGTCATCGACGGTCTCCAGCATCGCGGACAGGTTGTCGATGACGTTGCCGATCAGCTGGTCGCGGTCGGCGAGGTCGTTGGTCAACGAAGCCGCGTGGCTCATCAGCGAGCCGATCGTGCCCCCCTCCCCCTGCAGCACCCGGATCAGGTTCATCGAGAGGTCGTTGATCTCGGCCGGCTGGAGGGCCTGGAAGAGCGGCTGGAAGCCGTTGAACAGCTCGGTCAGGTTCAGTGCGGGCCGGGTGCGGGAGAGCGGGATCGTGCCGCCCTCGGGGAGCTTCGCGGCACCCTGCTTGCCCTCGACCAGCGCCACGTAGCGCTTGCCCACCAGGTTCAGGAACCGGATGTCGACGCGGGTCGCCTGGGTCATCGGCACGTCGGAGGCGACCTTGAACGTGATCTCGGCGGTGTTGCGGTTCTTGATCTCGACACCCTTGACCTCGCCGACCGAGACGCCGGCGACCCGGACGTCGTCGCCCTTCTTGATCATGCTGGCCGAGGTGAAGATCGCCTTGTACTCCGACTGGGAGCCGAAACCGAAGGAGCCCATGATCGCGAAGAGCGTGCCCGTCACGATCACCGAGGCGAGCACGAAGACACCGAGCTTGAAGGCGGACAGGATCGTGGCGGTGTTGCGCGAGGCAGCCATCAGTCCCCCTCGATCTTGTTCACGTCGGAGCCGTCCTTGAGGTCCAGCGGTGCGATCGGCACCGGCGGGTTGGGCAGGCCCAGGCACCGAGGGCCGGTGCCCATCTCGCCGTACTCCGGGCGGTCCTCAGGCGTGTAGGCACGCTTCTGCGTGGCCGCGAGGCTCATCGTCTGGGCGACCCGGCCGCTCTCGAAGATCTCGTTGAGGCGTTCGGTGTAACCGGCTGCGCCGTTGAGCAGGCACGGGAACTCCGGGGAGTAGGTGTCGAGCAGCTTCATCAGCGGCCGGGCCAGCGCGGCCTCCCGCACGATCGCCTTCTCGTTGGTCTTCAGCACGCGGGTGGAGGTCGCGCCCAGCCCGGTCACGCCTTCGAAGAATCCCTGGATCTGGGGCTCGATCGAGGAGACCGTTCGGGCAGTGGTGGTCGCGTTGCGCAGCAGCCGGACGAGGTCCGGGGCCGCGATGGCGTAGCTCTGGCTGACATCGGCGAGCAGGACGAGGTCCTTGCGCAGCGTCGGCAGGTGGACGTTGACGTCGGTGAGGTAGGAGTCCAGCTTCACCATGGTCGCGCCCAGCTGGTCTCCCCGTCCCCGGAGGGCGTTGGCCAGTGCCGTGAGGGTGGTGCTCAGGTCCGCGGGGCGGATCGAGCGCAGAAGCGGGAACAGGTCGGCGAGGATCGTCTGCAGCTCGGAGTTGGTCCGCACCCGGGAGGAGGGGATCACGTCGCCGTCGCTGACCATCTTCTCCGAGGGCTCCTCGGGCGGGATCAGCGAGATGAACTTCTGCCCGAACAGGGTCGTGGGCAGGATCTCGACGCTGATGTTCTCCGGGATGCTCTTGGCCGCGGACGGCCGCAGCCCGATCTTGATCTCGGCCTCGTTGCCGTCCTGGCTGATTCCCCGCACCTGTCCAACCAGGGCCCCGTGGATCCGCACGTCGCCGTACTTCGCCAGCTGCAGCCCGGCGCGGTCCGCCTTGACGGTCACCATCGTCACCGTGGTGAACGTCTTGTTGAACACGCCGATCGAGAGCCCGACGAGCAGCGCCATCACGGCGATGAAGACGATGCCCGCGAGCACCAGCCGCCGATGCTCGGCCTTGGTGTCGTGAATGACGTTCACCAGCACGAGATCACCCCCGCGGCGCTCATCCGGTGATCCGCACGGTGGTGGTGGAGCCCCAGATCGCGAAGCTGAGGAAGAAGTCGGCGACCACGATCGTCACGATCGAGGTCCTGATCGCGTTGCCGACCGCCGTACCGACACCGGCCGGGCCGCCGGAGGCGGTGAACCCGTAGTAGCAGTGGATCAGGATCACCGCGACCGCGAGGAAGAGCAGCTTGAAGAAGGACCACAACATGTCGATGGGTGGCAGGAACTGCAGGAAGTAGTGGTCGTAGGTGCCGGCCGACTGCCCGTAGATCAACGTGGTGATCAGGCGTGGGGACAGGTAGGAGGCCGCCAGCGCGACGATGTAGAGCGGGATCACCGCGATGAAGGCGGCGATGATCCGGGTCGTGACCAGGAAGGGCAGCGCCGGGACCGCCATCACCTCGAGCGCGTCGATCTCCTCGGAGATCCGCATGGCGCCCAGCCGGGCGGTGTAGCCGCAGCCCACGGTCGCGGCGAGGGCGATCGCGCTCACCAGCGGGGCCACCTCGCGGGTGTTGAAGTACGCCGAGATGAACGCCGTGAACTTGGCGACGCCGATCTGGCTCAGCGAGGCGTAGCCCTGGATGCCGACCTCGGTGCCGGCGAAGAACGCCATGAACGCGATCACGCCCACGGTCCCCGCGATGATCGAGAGCCCGCCGACGCCGAAGGAGACCTCCGCGAGGATGGCGAGGATCTCCTTGCGGTAGCGCTTGATCGCGACCGGGGTCCACGCGAGCGCCTTGATGTAGAACAGCAGCTGGTCGCCGCGCTGCTCGATGCCCAGGCGCCGCTCCCGCAGGAGCTCCTTGCCGATGTCGGTGACGGTCGCCATGGCTACAGCCCGTCCTGGGGAACGACCTGGAAGTAGATCGCCGTGATGATCGAGTTCAGCGCGAACAGGACCATGAACGCGATGATGACCGCCTCGTTGACGGCACGGCCCACGCCGCTCGGGCCACCGCCGGCCTTGAGCCCCTTGTAGGCCCCGACGATCGCGGCCATGTAGCCGAACATCACCGCCTTGACCATCGAGACGTAGAGGTCGGGCAGGCTCGCGAGGGCGGTGAAGCTGGACAGGAACGCGCCCGCGTTGCCGCCCTGGATGATCACGGTGAAGAAGTAGCCGCCACCGATGCCGGCGGCGATCACGAGTCCGTTGATCCCGAGGGCGACGAAGACCGTCGCCAGCACGCGTGGCACCACGAGACGCTCGATCGGGTCGATCCCGAGCACCTCCATGGCGTCGATCTCCTCGCGGATCTTGCGAGCTCCCATGTCGGAGCAGATCGCGGACCCGGCCGCGCCGGCGATGATCATCGCGGCCGCGATCGGAGCGGCCTCGCGGACCACCGCGAGCACGGCGCTGGCGCCCGCGAACGACTGCGCGCCCAGTTGTCCGGTCAGGTTGCCCACCTGGAGGGAGATCACCGCACCGAAGGGGATCGATACCAGGATCGTCGGCAGCAGCGTGACGCTGCAGATGAACCAGGCCTGGTCGATGAACTCACGGGTCTGGAACTTCGTGGTGAACACGGCCTTGGTCACGTCGACGACCATCGCGGCGACTTCTCCGGGTCCGCGGACGACGGACGCAGCAGTGAAGCCCATCGAACCCTCCCTAGCCCCTGAATCCCGGTCGCGATCTCGCCGGCAGGCCACCCCCGTGACCGCCGCAAACCTAGAACTTGTTCTCGTTTCGTGCAACAAGGCACACGTGCTTGTGGACGTATGAACGAGCCAGCGTCCGGAAGGTCATGGATGTGGCCGCGATCACAAGTTACGGCCCTAGACTCCGTGAGTGGAGGAATCGGCTCGAATGATCAAGAAGTGGCCAGGAGGGCTCAACCACCCCTCTGCCCTGCTGCTCCTCGCGCAGCTGCTGGCGGTGCTCGCCTACCCCTTCCTGGACACCTCACGGGCCGGGTCAGCGGTGCTGGGGGTGATCTCCATGGTGGCGGTCGGCCTGGCCCTGTGGGTGGTCCGCAGCACCCCGGCGCTGACCTACATCGCGGTCGGGCTCGGCGTACCGGCGCTGCTGATGACCGTGCTGGAGGCGTTCATGCCCGGGGAGACGTGGGTGGTGCTCGCCAGCGCCCTGCTGCACGCACCGTTCTACCTCTACGTCTTCTACGGCACGATCCGCTACGTCTTCCACGACGAGAAGGTGACCACCGACGAGCTCTACGCGATCGGGGCCGCCTTCACGGTGCTCGCGTGGAGCTTCGCGTTCCTCTACGTGGCCGTCGAGATCATCTGGCCAGGCTCGATCGACCCGCTGAGCAACGGGTCGGGCCGCTTCTTCGACCTGCTGTTCTTCTCGTTCACCAACCTGACCAGTGTCGGGCTCTCCGACATCCTGCCGACGGGCAGCCATGCCCGGTCGGTGGTGATGATCGAGCAGGTCGCCGGGGTGCTGTACGTCGCGATGGTGATCTCGCGACTGGTCGGGATGACCGTCTACAACAAGCGCCGCTGAGGCCCGTCTGACGACGGGTCCGGCGCCTCCTCCAGGGCGTGGACGAGCTCGTCGGGGTGGTCGAACCCGCCCTGCTCGATGATCAGGGCGCGCGTCCGTCGCCGGTAGCGCACGATCTGCACCAGGCCGATCCCCCACAGGACGTACTGAACGCTCATCGCCCACCGGAAGGCCTCCGGCGGGTAGTCCGAACCGGTCCCCGGGGTGCGCCAGTCCAGCACCAGCCCGATCGCGACCACGAGGCACAACGAGGCGTAGAAGCCCCCCTGGTTGATGATCCCGGTCGCGCTGGCCAGGCGGCGCGAGGGGTTGGAGGTGCGACCGAGGTCGAAGCCGATCACCGATGCCGGTCCACCCAGCCCCACCACGACCGCCAGCACCACCAGCACTCCCAGCGGCGCGTCACCCGGCCACACCAGCACGACCGTCCACACCGCGACGATCGCGCCCACGACCGAGAGCACCATCGTGGAGCGGTGCCAGGGGTGCGCGCCGACGAGCCAGCCCAGGCCGGGGCCGCAGATCGCGTGGGAGAGGACGAGCAGGGTGAGCAGGACCCCGGCAGTCGAGGGCGAGCGGCCCTCACCGAGCACGAAGAACGGGTACCCCCACAGCAGGGTCAGTGCGGTCGCGCTGAACTGGGTGCTGAAGTGCATCCAGAACCCCAGGCGCGTGCCCGGCTGGGCCCACGACTCGGCGAGGCTGACGCCGATGGTCCGGGGGGACAACCGAGGGCCACGCAGGTTGCGGCCCTCCGGCGCGTCGTGGAGGACCAGGAGCACCAGCACGAACAGGACGACCCCGACGCAGGCCGCGCCGAGGTAGGAGCCCGTCCACCCGAGGCGGGCCAGCGCCAAGGTCATCGGCACCGCGGCGGCGATGGCGCCGAACTGCCCCGCAATGCCGGTCAGCTGGGTGATCAGCGGGATCCGCCGCACCGGGAACCACGAGCTGACCAGGCGCAGGACGCAGATGAACGTCATCGCGTCCCCCACCCCGACGAGCGCACGCGCCCCCAACGCCAGGGCGTAGCTCTGCGCGAAGGCGAAGCCGACCTGGCCCAACGTCATCAGCACCAGTCCGACGAGCATCACGCTGCGCGAGCCGAACCGGTCGACCAGCAGGCCGACGGGGATCTGCATCCCGGCGTACACGAGGAGCTGCAGCATGGTGAAACTGGCCAGCTGGGTGGCGGAGATGTCGAACCGCTCCGCAGCGACCAGCCCGGCGACGCCGAGGGAGGAGCGGTGGAACACGGCCAGGACGTAGACCATCAGCCCGACGGCCCACACCGTCCAGGCTCCCCGGAAGGAGGACCGGAAGGAGGACCGGGAGGAGGGCCGGACGCCGGATCCGGCCCGAGACCGAGACCGAGACCGAGAGAAGGTTGTCACTGGCACCAATCTACGCGAGCAACAACTCCCTCGCTCAGCTGCGGCCAAGGCCTCACTACTGCTCGGCCCGTGGGTCCGCCGCGATGATGCGGCGGTCGACCTCGCTCGCGATCCGGTCGAGCAGCTGCTCGACCTCGGTGACGGAGTACCCCTCCCGGATGCGGGTCGGGGTGAACCTCGCCGCGTCGACCAGCGCCCGGACCGAGCCGCCCTCGGTGACGGCGACGGCGAGGCGGTCGAGGAAGTCGTCGACCTCGGGCATCTCGTAGCCGGTGCGCAGGCGCACCGGGGTCAGCAGCACGTCCGCTATCTCGGCAGCGAGGTCCTCGTTCACTGCGGCGGTTCGCTCATCTGGTGCTCACTTGGTCGCTTCCATCATCTGGCGCAGCTCCTTCTTGAGGTCGGAGATCTCGTCGCGCAGCCGCGCCGCCACCTCGAACTGCAGCTCTGCGGCTGCGTTGTGCATCTGGGTGGAGAGCTGCTGGACGAGCTCGGCCAGGTCGCTGGAGGGGATGCCGGCCGTGTCCGGCAGCCGCTCGTGCATCTTCGAGAGGCCCGGCACCGGCGCCTTCTTGCTCTTGTCCCCACGCGCACCGGTCCCCTGCCAGGTCTGGAGCAGTGCCTCGGTGTCCTCGTCGTCACGCGCCAGCATGTCGGTGATGTCGGCGATCTTCTTGCGCAGCGGCTGCGGGTCGACGCCGTGAAACTTGTTGTAGGCGACCTGCTTCTCGCGACGGCGGTTGGTCTCGTCGATCGCCATCTCCATCGAGGGCGTCATCCGGTCGGCGTACATCACCACCTGGCCCGAGACGTTGCGGGCGGCACGCCCGATCGTCTGGATCAGGGACTTGTCCGAGCGCAGGAACCCTTCCTTGTCCGCGTCGAGGATCGCCACCAGGGAGACCTCGGGGAGATCGAGGCCTTCGCGGAGCAGGTTGATACCCACCAGTACGTCGTACTCCCCCAGGCGCAGATCGCGCAAGAGCTCGATCCGTTTCAAGGTGTCCACCTCGGAGTGGAGGTAACGGGTGCGGACGCCGTTCTCGAGCAGGTAGTCGGTGAGGTCCTCGGACATCTTCTTGGTCAGCGTGGTCACCAGCACCCGCTCGTTGCGCTCCACGCGCAGCCCGATCTCGTGCATCAGGTCGTCGATCTGGCCCTTGGTCGACCTGACCACGACCTCGGGGTCGATCAGCCCGGTCGGCCGGATGATCTGCTCGACGACGTTGTCGATGCCCCCGCCCTTGCTGATCTCGTACTTGCCCGGGGTCGCGGAGAGGTAGATGGTCTGGCCGATGCGGTCGAGGAACTCCTCCCACTTCAGCGGGCGGTTGTCCATCGCGCTGGGCAGCCGGAAGCCGTGGTCGACCAGGTTGCGCTTGCGGGACATGTCGCCCTCGTACATCCCGCCGATCTGCGGGACGGCGACGTGGGACTCGTCGACCACGAGCACGAAGTCCTCGGGGAAGTAGTCGAGCAGGCAGTTGGGGGCGCTGCCGGGGCTGCGGCCGTCGATGTGCATCGAGTAGTTCTCGATGCCCGAGCAGGAGCCGACCTGCCGCATCATCTCCACGTCGTAGGTGGTGCGCATCCGCAGCCGCTGGGCCTCGAGCAGCTTGCCCTGCTTCTCGAAGGTCGCGAGCTGCTCCTCGAGCTCGGCCTCGATGCCGGCGATCGCCCGCTCCATCCGCGCCGGGCCGGCGACGTAGTGGGTCGCCGGGAAGACGTAGAGCTCCTTGTCGTCGGTGATCACCTCGCCGGTGACCGGGTGCAGCGTCATCAGCCGCTCGATCTCGTCGCCGAAGAACTCCACCCGGACCGCGTGCTCCTCGTAGACCGGGAAGATCTCCAGGGTGTCCCCGCGGACCCGGAAGGTGCCGCGGGTGAAGGAGAGGTCGTTGCGGGCGTACTGGATCTCCACCAGCCGCCGCAGCACCGAGTCGCGGTCCATCTCCTCGCCGACCTTGAGCCGCAGCATCCGGTCGACGTACTCCTGCGGGGTGCCGAGGCCGTAGATGCACGAGACCGTGGAGACCACGATGACGTCGCGGCGGGTGAGCAGCGAGTTGGTCGCGGAGTGGCGCAGCCGCTCCACCTCCTCGTTGATCGAGGAGTCCTTCTCGATGTAGGTGTCGGTCTGGGGGACGTAGGCCTCGGGCTGGTAGTAGTCGTAGTAGGAGACGAAGTACTCCACCGCGTTGTCCGGGAAGAGCATCCGCAGCTCGTTGGCGAACTGGGCCGCGAGGGTCTTGTTGGGCTGCATCACCAGGATCGGGCGCTGGAGCTGCTCGGCCACCCAGGCCACGGTCGCGGTCTTGCCGGTGCCGGTGGCACCGAGGAGGACGACGTCCTTCTCCCCTGCCTTGATCCGCTTGGAGATCTCCGCGATCGCGGTCGGCTGGTCGCCGGAGGGAACGTAGTCGGACTGCACGTCGAACGGCGCCACACGGCGCTCGAGATCGGTGACGGGACGCATGGAAACGAGCCTACGGGGGACCACCGACAAGCGCAGCGGCGTCCGGGGCCGCTCGGGGGGACGTCAGGGGACAAACGAGTCGTGTGGCCGTTCCCCGCACTCTGGTTGGATGGCGGGGTGTCGTCCCGTCATCCACTCGTCAACTTCGACCACCCGGCGCTCCGCATCGTGAGACGGACGATGCTCGTGGTCTTCGGGATCCCGGTGCTGGTGGCCACCGCGATGAGCCTGGTCGACTCCTACCGGCGACGCGGCAAGAAGCCCAAGCCGTTCCCCACCCGCACCGCCCAGGAGGTGCCGGTCGGCCAGGGCACGGTCACGACGTACAGCTACGGCCAGGACCTGTACGACGACATGCTCGCCGCCATCGAGGGGGCGCAGCGCCAGGTCCTCCTCGAGACCTACATCTGGAAGGGCGACGCCGTCGGGCAGCGGTTCAAGAAGGCGATCACCGACGCGGCCGACCGCGGCGTGGACGTCCGCGTGATCTACGACCAGTTCGCCAACCTCGTCGTACGCCCGCCGTTCAAGCACTTCCCCTCCAGCGTGAAGGTGCTGGTCTTCCCGATGTACTCGGCCGGCTGGCGGTTCTTCGACATCAGCCGCTACGGCCGCGACCACCGCAAGATCCTGGTGGTCGACGACGAGGTCGCCTTCGTGGGCGGCTACAACCTCGGCTCGGCCTACGCCACGGAGTGGCGCGACACCCACTGCCGGATCACCGGCCCCGCCGTGTGGGACCTCAAGCGCGCGTTCGCCGACTTCTGGAACCTGCACCGCGACAAGCGGTTCCGCCGCAGCGAGCACCCGATGGACCTGCCCCCCGCCCCCTCGTGGGAGCCCAAGATCCGCCTGCACCGCAACGTGCCCCGGCTGTGGATGTTCCCGATCCGGGCGATGTACCTCGAGGCGATCGACCGCTCGCAGCACCACGTGTGGCTCACCGTGGCCTACTTCCTGCCCGACGAGGACTTCGTGCGCACCCTGGTGATGGCGGCCCGCCGCGGCGTCGACGTGCGGCTACTGCTGCCCGCCAAGTCCAACCACATCGTCGCTGACTGGCTCTCCCGGGGCTACTTCCGCCAGCTCCTGGACGCCGGTGTCCGCATCTACCGCTTCCGGGGCGCGATGGTGCACGCGAAGACGGCCACGATCGACGGCACCTGGACCACCATCGGGACCGCGAACATCGACCGGCTGAGCATGACGGGCAACTACGAGGTCAACGTGGAGATCATCGACGAGGCCCTGGCCGCGGAGATGGAGCGGATCTTCGAGACCGACCTCACCAACGCCCTCCCGCTGACCCTGACCGAGTGGGAGGCGCGCGACGTCTACAGCAGGTTCACCGAGCTGATCCTCAAGCCGCTGCGGCCGTTCCTGTAGGTCGCTTGTCGGCGGCTCCCGGACGGCGAATACTGAGTCGCGTACGCACTCACTCGTGCCGATCTCGTTGCCGGAGGGCCACATGACGACTGAAACCGCTGCAGGTCTCGACAAGCTCGAGCGGTCTGGGAACGGGCAGGACCAGATGCGCACCGGCGGCCCCGAGCTGCCGCAGGAGCGGCGCCTGGTCACCGAGATCCCCGGGCCCCGGTCGCGAGAGCTCCACGAGCGGCGTACGGCGGCCGTCGCCTCCGGTGTGGGCAGCACGCTCCCGGTCTACGTCGAGGCCGCCGGCGGTGGCGTCGTGGTCGACGTCGACGGGAACTCGCTGATCGACCTCGCCAGCGGCATCGCGGTCACCAGCGTGGGCAACTCCGCCCCCGAGGTCGTCCGACGGGTCACCGAGCAGGTCGCGGCGTTCACGCACACGTGCTTCATGGTCGCCCCCTACGAGGGCTACGTCGAGGTGTGCGAGGCGCTGGCCCGGGTCACGCCCGGCGACCACGCCAAGAAGACCGCGCTCTTCAACTCAGGGGCCGAGGCGGTCGAGAACGCCGTGAAGATCGCCCGGGCCCACACCGGCCGGGACGCGGTGGTCGTCTTCGACCACGCCTACCACGGCCGCACCAACCTGACGATGGCGATGACGGCCAAGAACATGCCCTACAAGCACGGGTTCGGGCCGTTCGCCGGCGAGGTCTACCGCGCGCCCATCTCCTACCCGTTCCGCGAACCGGTCGAGATGACCGGCGCGCAGGCCGCGGCCCGGGCCATCGACGTCATCGAGAAGCAGGTCGGTGCGGACAACCTCGCCTGCGTCGTGATCGAGCCGGTGCTCGGCGAGGGCGGGTTCGTCGTACCCGCTGAGGGCTTCCTGCCGGCGATCGCCGAGTGGTGCACCGAGAACGGCGTCGTGTTCGTCGCCGACGAGATCCAGTCGGGCATGTGCCGCACGGGCGCCTGGTTCGCCTGCGAGCACGAGGGCGTCGTGCCCGACCTGGTGACGGTGGCCAAGGGCATGGCCGGCGGGCTGCCGCTCTCCGCTGTGGTCGGCCGCGCCGAGATCATGGACGCGCCGCACGGCGGCGGCCTCGGCGGGACGTACGGCGGCAACCCGGTCGCCTGCGCCGCGGCCCTGGGAGCGATCGCCACAATGGAGGAGCTCGACCTCCCCGCCGCCGCGAGGCGGATCGAGGACACGATGACCACGCGCCTGCGCGCGCTGGCCGAGAAGGTGCCCGCGATCGGCGACGTCCGCGGCCGCGGCGCGATGATGGCGATCGAGGTGGTCCGGCCGGGGACCACCGAGCCTGACGCCGCCCTCGCCGCGAAGATCAGCGCCGGCTGCCACCAGGCCGGCGTGCTCACCCTGACCTGCGGCACCTACGGCAACGTGCTCCGCTTCCTGCCCCCGCTGGTGATGCCCGAGCACCTGCTCGACGAGGCACTCGACGTGCTCGAGGAGGTCGCGCTCGGACTGGCCTGAGCCCGATAGTTGCACCCGCGCACCCGTGCTGCGTGCCAGTCTGCGCCTTTGACTTCGTGGCGAGACGCTTCCCCCTGAGGCCCTCCAGGAACCCGGGTCAGCAGAACCCGTCAGGGAGAGAAGCTGTTTGCGTCCTCGTCTGCTCTCCCCAGTAATGGGGTCTTACTGGGGGGCCTATTGACCGCCGAGCGCGCCACGCGTTTACCGGATCTGCCGATGACCGGATGCCCCGGCCCGGCAGTGGCATGTTGGGCATAGACGCCATATGAGGCGAGGGGAGGTGCGGGGATGGTGAGAACAGCCGTGGGTACGGGTGACCAACCGCCTGACCCTCCCTACAACGCGGAGGCTCACGCCGAGGCGACGCTGAACGCGCTGCGGCGCATCCGCCGCAACCGACGCACACTCACTCAGGCCGACGCGGAGAACATTGTCCGCGAAGAGGCGAACGCGAGAGCGGTCAAAGTTCCGGCTCACGTCGTACGCCACATGGCGCGCAACGCGCTGCGGTCCTTCTGGTGGCCCTTCCTCCATCCAAGGCAAGCACGAGGCGAGGGCTACCGCTTCATGTGGGAGCGGGACTCTGGGTGAGGATCATCTAGCGTCCGGGCGAACATCCGCTCATGCCGCGATCCGCGCGCGGTCATGCCGAGAGCCAGCGCGCTGGTCCGGTTGACGCCCCTTCACCGGAGGCTTCGCCGGACGGGTCTTGCGGGACGAGAGGGGGGTCGCGCGGACGGCTGACCGCCAGTTTCCCGCAGGAGGTTCGGCTTACGGGACGGCGGGATCCGGCGCGGCCCGCGTGTCGTGGTGTGGATCGCTGTGACGCGAAGCGGTCGCCGGGGGTCGCGTTGGCAGTGGCATCGCGGGGTGACCGAGGTGGTCGCCCTCGCATTTAGGGTGTCGACATCTGGTTGGGCGACAGAAGGGAGGCGTCATCATGGCTGATGAGCGTTCAGTTCAAGCTCACTACCGTGCTGTCGGATTGCTCGATCGCATCGTCGCTGGTTTGCGCGAAGCGGGTAAGGACCCTGACGCGCCGACTGTGGATGACCTTGCGCCGGCCGATGAGTTTCACTCGGCCGGGCGCGCTGCTACGAAGGATCTCGCCGCACTCGCTGCACTCAAGCCCGGAACACGGGTGCTTGACGTGGGCAGCGGCCTGGGCGGCCCGGCACGATTCCTCGCCGCGACGTACAGGTGTGACGTCACCGGTATTGACCTTATGCCTGAGTTTTGCACCGTGGCCACCGAGCTGTCCCGCATGACGCGCCTTGCAGAGCGGACCCAATTCCGTCGAGGCAATGCTTTGGCGCTACCGTTTGATGATGGCGCGTTCGATTGCGTGTGGACGATTCAGACGCAAATGAACATTGCCGAAAAGCGCCAATTTTACGGTGAAATTACGCGCGTCCTGCGACCCGGCGGTCAGTTCGTGTTCCAGGACATCTGTGCGGGCAACGGACAGCCGCTCGATTTTCCCGTTCCCTGGGCGAGTGAGCCGGGGCAGAGCCACCTGATTTCCCCGGAAGACTTGCGAACACTCTTGCGCAAGTTGGGCCTCAAAGAGCACACGTTCCGGGACGTCTCTTCGACGATCCTTGCCTGGCTGGACGCAAACCGACCGCCGGCGGGCACATCGCCTCCTCTTGGAATGCACCTGGTGCTTGGCGAGCGACATGCCCAGAAGCGTGCCAATTCCGGCCGCGCCTTGCGTGATGGGCGGGTGAGGTACGTTCAGGGTGCGTATCTCAAGCCCGAGTGAGTGCCGATGACAGGTTCTTGGAGCCCTTCGGCCGCACTGGGTTGCGGTGCAGCTCGCGCAATCGCTGCAAAAGTCGCCCAACTACCCGGTGGAGCGGACCGCTGGCTCGCATCGGGTCGCCGCGGCCGCTCACCGCAGCGTTGAGTTCATGCACAACGACGATAAGGACCATCCAACACGCTGGCCTGCGGGGGAGCTGAGGAAGGTGAACCCGTCGAGCATCATGCGGCTGTCTGTCATCCCGGAAGGGGATCGTCTTTCGGAGCATCCGGATCTGCCGCGATCCGTGCAGTCAGGTGTCCGAGGCGTCGACACCCGTCAAAGGACAGGTAAGACTTGCGGGCATGCGGAGTCAAGAGGGTCGCGACACGGTGACGGTCGCCATCTCTACGGCGCTCTTGATGTTCGCCCTTGTCCTGGCGGCTGGCGCAGCCCTGATGTTCCTGGTGGATCGGTTCTTCGGAGAGGGCGCTGTTCTAGACGTGCTCGGCTACGTAGTGCTCACCTGCGCGACGGGCGTCTCCATCCTCTACCTCTGGCATCATCGGCGGCCTTAGCAAACGTCCTCTTCTGCCGCGATCGGTGCGCCGACATCGGTATGAGGGACGCGGCGGGGCGCCTTGTGCGAAGCGAACCGCAGTACTTCGTACTCCTTGGCTGACCCATTCGTCTCGAAGGCTTCCGCCGCGCGCGTCGCCTCGGCCTCGGACGCCTAGCGCTGAGCCTGTTTGATCCGCGGGGTCCACTCCGACTGCCACACGCTTCGCAACCGGATCATCAAGATCGTGCTGTGGTCCTTCATGGGCATCACCGTGCTCTCACGATCTACTTCGGCTGGCACTACATCGCCGACGACATCGCCGGCGCCGTGATCGCGTTCATCTCCTTCTACCTCGGGGGGCTCGCTACCGGTCAGAAGTTCGGCGAGCGCGGCCGGCACCCATCCGACCACCACGACGAGCGAGATCCCCATCGAGGCGGACAGTGCCCCCGGCTAGGACCCGCTCCGCAACTCGTCCCACGCGCGCGTCGCGAAGCCCTCGTAGTCGAGCACCAGGCCGTCCTCGTCCACGGTGAGCCGGAACGCGCCGTGCAGCGGGTCGCTGTACTCCCAGGCATCCGGCCCGCCGGCGGGGTCCAGCCGTGTGTAGGTCTGCTCCACCCGGGAGACCCTCAACGTCGGCACCTCGACCCACGCCACCGAAGTCGTGGCCGACTCGCCCGCGTCCAGCGACTGCAGGCGCCTGATCGGGAACGTGTTCGTCAGCGGTGTCGCGGCGATGTCCACATCCACGCAGCCGTCGAGGATGGGCGCCCGCTCTCCGTCCTGCCACCACCGGTCGCCCTCGGCGCGGAGGTGGAGGGTGGCCACCCCGGTGGAGAACGCCTCTACGTGGGCGGCCACGGTGCGCCACGCCTCGTCCAGCTCGACCTGGAAGGTGCAGGAGATCGGGGCGTCCGCGTCGAGGAGGACCTCTGTCGCGCGAGCCGTCCAGCCTTGGCGGGCCTGGGTGAGCCGGGCGGTGCTGTGGCCGGTGGCGGGCGGAATACGTCGCCACATGACCAGGCGGAGATCTGCACTCACGCGACGCATTCTGCCAGGAACGCGTGAGTTACCTCGTTGTAGCAGTCAAGGCGACGCGCGTATTACAACAGAGTAATCTGCTGCTGATCGAGCGCTGACATTCCGATGAGCGGCGGCTCAGCCAGCCGCCAGGATCCGGCTCAGGAACTGCCGGGTGCGCTCGTGCTGCGGGTCGGTCAGCACCTCGGCCCCACCCCGCTCGGCGACGCCGCCTGCGTCCATGAACAGCACCTGGTCGGCCACGTCGCGGGCGAACCGCACCTCGTGGGTGACGACCAGCAGGGTCCACCCCTCCCCCGCCAGGTCCTTGATCACCCCGAGCACCTCACCGACGAGCTCGGGGTCGAGCGCCGAGGTCGGCTCGTCGAAGAGCACCGCCTGGGGCTTCAGCGCCAGCGCCCGGGCGATCCCCACGCGCTGCTGCTGCCCGCCGGAGAGCTGGGCGGGGTAGGTGTCCTCGCGGTCGGCCAGCCCCACCTGGGCGAGCAGGCGGCGGGCATCCTCCACCGCCTCGTCCTCCGGGCGCTTCTGCACCTGGACCGGCCCCTCGATCAGGTTCCCGAGGACCGTCTTGTGCGGGAACAGGTTGTGCGACTGGAACACCATCCCGGAGCGGGACCGGAGCGCGGTGATCTCACGGCGCCGCTCGGACTTCGACTCGGGGAATGCGCTGAAGTCGACGCTGGCGTCGCCGATCCGGACCAGTCCCGCGTCCGGTGTCTCGAGCACGTTGAGCGACCGCAGGACCGTGGTCTTGCCGCACCCCGACGGGCCGAGGAGCACGGTCGCCGTACCTTCGTCGGCGGTGAAGTCGACGCCCTGCAGGACGTGGTGATCACCGAAGGACTTCTCCAGTCCGGTGACCTCGATCAGGGGGGCTTGGGTGCTCATACGGCGAACCTCTCCAGGCGGCGTTCCAAGCGTTGCTGCACGAGTGAGAGCACCCAGCAGATGACCCAGTAGTAGAGGGCGGCCAGCACGTAGAGCGCCATGAACTTGCCGCTCGTCGAGGCGGCGTTCTGGGCCACCCGGAACAGGTCGGTGAGCAGCACCACCGCCACCAGTGAGGTGTCCTTGACCAGCGACAGCAGGGTGTTGGACAGCGGCGGCACCGCGATCCGGGTGGCCTGCGGGAGCACGATGCGGCGCATGGTCATCCGGTAGTCCATGCCGATCGTCGTGGCCGCCTCGAACTGTCCACGGGGCACCGACAGGATCGAGGCGCGGATGATCTCAGCGGCGTACCCGCCGACGTTGAGGCTCAGCGCGAGCACCGCCGCGGTGAAGCCGGGCAGGTCGATGCCGATCTGGGGCAGGCCGTAGAAGACGATGAACAGCTGCACCAGGAGCGGCGTACCGCGGATGGCGGAGATGTAGAACCGGGCGGGCGCGTCGAGCAACCGGTTGTTCGAGAGTCGGGCGAGCGCGGTGACAAGGGCGAGCGCGAGGCCGATCAGGAAGCTGATGATCGTCAGCGGGATGGTCACCTTGACCGCCCCCACCAGCATCCGGCCGGCCGTGTCCTGCACGACCTTCCAGGTGCTGCGGCCGGCGTCGGAGCCCTTCAGGTCGACGTCGTCGGGGTCCTCCACCGACACGTCGGACTTGAAGTAGGACTTCGAGATCTTCGCCAGCGTCCCGTCCTGGCGCAGCTTCTTCAACGCCGCGTCGGCCTGCTCGCGCAAGCGCGTGTCGCTCTTGCGGAAGGTCAGTGCCTGCTCGGAGATTTCACCGCCCGCGTTGCCGGCGATCACCACGTCGTCGGAGCCGGTGGAGGCGAGGTAGTCGAGCACGGCGATGTTGTCGTTGACGATCGCGTCCACCCGGCCCTGCTTGAGCAGGGCGGCGGCCTGGGCGAAGCCCTCGACCGACTCCACCTTCGCGCCGGCGTCGCGGGCGACCTGGGCCCAGTTGCTGGTCTCGGACTGGGCGGTGGTCTTGCCCTTCAGGTCCGCGAGCCGGGAGATCCCCTTGGTCCCCTTGGCCACGACGATCACGCCGCGCGAGTACGTGTACGGCTCGGAGAACAGGTAGCCGGCCTGCCGCTCCGGGTTGATCGTGACCTGGTTGGCGATCACGTCGATCCGCCCGGAGTCCAGCGCCGGGAAGAGCGCGTCGAAGGTCCCCTGGACGAACTCCGGCTTCCAGCCGGCTTCCTTCGCGACCGCCTTGACGACCTCGATGTCGTAGCCGGTGAGCTGGTCGGTCCGCGGGTCCTTGTAGGTGAACGGCGGGTAGGTGCCCTCGGTGCCGACCTTGACCAGGCGCGGCTCCGGGTCGTCGGCGGCGTTCGCGCTGCCCGGGATGACCAGCACGATAGTCAGGGCCATCAGCAGCAGCACCAGCCGGCGTACCCGAGCACTGGTCCGTTCGGGGGCGCGCCTGCTCACGGTTCTCACCACTCGTTCACTGTAGTGAAATCCAGCGTCCGCGGGCCCGCCGCTTCGTGGCGTGGAATCAGCTGCCCTCGCGCTGCCCCCACGGGCTGCCGTAGGCGGTCAGCAGGTCGAGGAACGGCACCGCGTCGAAGGCCTCCGGACCGAGGACGCCCGCGCCCGTCCAGACGCCGGTAGCGAGCAGCTCGAGCGCGACCACCGGGTTCACCGCGGTCTGCCAGACCACGCACTGGTGGCCGTACTCGCGCATGGACCACTCGTTGTCGACCACGTGATAGAGGTACGTCGCCCGCGGCTGGCCGTCCTTGCCGGTCCCGGTCACGAACAGGCCGGCGCAGGTCTTCCCGGTCATCTTGTCCCCGAGCGTGGCCGGATCGGGCAGGCAGGCGGCCACCACGTCGCGCGGGCTGACCGCACCCCCAGGGACCTGGACCTTCTCGGTGCGGTCGAGCCCGAGCTTGTGCAAGGTCTTGAGGACGTCGATGAACTCCTCGCCGAGGCCGTACTTGAAGGTGGCTCGCTCGCAGTCGACCCACCGCGGCATCAGGAGCACCTCCTCGTGCTCGACGTTGACGCACTCCACCGGGCCGATGCCCTCGGGGAACTCGAAGACCTCGGGCTCGCTGAACGGCTCGGTGGTGAACCAGCCGCGGTCGCGCTCCCACACCACGGGCGGGTTCAGGCACTCCTCGATCGTGGTCCAGATCGAGAAGGACGGCGCGAACTCGTGCCCCTCGACGCTGAGGTTCGCCCCGTCGCGGACGCCGAGCTCCTCGATGTGGCTGAACAGGTGGTCGGCGGCGTACCGCGCGAACACGTCGGAGAGACCCGGCTCCACCCCGATGCCGCACAGCGCGAGCCGTCCCGCCCGCTCCCACTGCTCGGCCACGGCGAACTGCTCGTCGCCGAGCTTGACCCCGGTGCGGGAGTACGGCGCCTCCGGGTGCGGCTGGGACAGGGACATCGCCATGTCGAGGTAGTCGGCGCCGCCGGCGTACGCCCCCTCAAAGATCGGCATCACGAACCGCGGGTCCACCGCGTTCATCACGTGGGTGATCGCGTGCTCGCGCACCAGCGCCTCCACCGACGAGGCGTCGGAGGCGTCCACCTGCGCGGCCGCGAATCGGTCGTCCCCCAGCGTGTCGACCGCCTTTCGCGACCGCGCGTCGTCGTAGTCCGCAACGACGCACGACTCGAAGAAGTCACGCCGCGCGGCGATTGCCGTGAAGGCGGACCCGACTCCGCCAGCCCCGACGAGGAGGATTCTCATCTCACTCGCCGAAGTAGGACATCACGTGCTTGATCCGGGTGTAGTCCTCGAGGCCGTACATCGAGAGGTCCTTGCCGTAGCCGGAGTGCTTGAAGCCGCCGTGCGGCATCTCCGCGACGATCGGGATGTGGGTGTTGATCCACACGCACCCGAAGTCCAGGTCGCGTGAGAACCGCATCGCCCGGGAGTGGTCCTTGGTCCACACGCTGGAGGCGAGGCCGTACTCCACCCCGTTGGCCCAGGCGAGCGCCTCGGCCTCGTCGGTGAACTTCTGCACGGTGATCACCGGGCCGAAGATCTCGTTCTGGATCTGCTCGTCGTTCTGGCGCAGCCCGGAGAGGACGGTCGGCTCGTAGAAGTAGCCGCTCTCGCCCTGTCGGTGACCGCCGGCCGAGACCTGCGCGTGGTCGGGCAGCCGGTCCACCATCCCGGAGACCCGCGCGAGCTGGTCGGCGTTGTTCAGCGGGCCGTAGAGGATGTCCGGGTCGTCGGGCATGCCGGTGCTGGTGTTCCTGGCCTGCTCGGCGAGGGCGGCGAGGAAGTCGTCGTGGACCCGGGGGCCGACGAGGACGCGGGTGGCGGCCGTGCAGTCCTGGCCGGCGTTGAAGTAGCCGGCCGCCGCGATCCCCTCCGCCGCGGCCTCGACGTCCGCGTCGTCGAAGACGATCACCGGCGCCTTGCCGCCGAGCTCGAGGTGGACCCGCTTCACCTGCTTGGCCGCGGCACCGGCAACCTCCATGCCGGCGCGGACCGAGCCGGTGATCGCGACCAGCTGCGGGGTCGGGTGGTCGACGAGCGCACGTCCGGTGTCCCGGTCCCCGGTCACCACGTTGAAGACACCCGGCGGGAGGAACTCCTGGGCGAGCTCGGCGAACAGGGTGGTGGACGCGGGCGTGGTGTCGCTGGGCTTGAGCACGATGCAGTTCCCGGCCGCCAGGGCGGGCGCGACCTTCCAGACCATCATCATCAGCGGGTAGTTCCACGGGGTGACCTGCCCGACCACGCCGATCGGCTCGCGGCGTACCCAGGAGGTGTGGTCCTTGAGGTACTCCCCCGCGGACTTGCCCTCCAGCACCCGCGCGGCGCCGGCGAAGAACCGGAGCTGGTCGATCGCCGGCGGCAGCTCCTCCTCGATGGTGAAGCCGATCGGCTTGCCGGTGTCGCGCGACTCCACGTCGACGAAGTCCAGGGACCGCTCCTCGAGGGCGTCCGCGATCTTCAGCAGGGCCTTCTGGCGATCGGCGGGAGTGGCGTCGCGCCAGGTCTCGAACGCGGTCGAGGCGGCCCGGTAGGCGCGGTCGACGTCCTCGGGACCCGACTTGGGAGCGGTGGCGTACACCTCCCCCGTGGTGGGGTCGATGACGTCGTAGGTCTCCCCCGACGCCGCGTCGACGAGCTCTCCGTTGACCACGTTGCGGAACCTGGTGTCTGCCATGCGGTGAGCGTAGTCATTGCGCGACGGATTCGATAGGTCCGACCGGCCTTCACCAAACGATTCCATCGAGATTCGCCGCATCGGCGCGCCGAATCGTTTGCCACCCATGGCGCGGACGGGGCAGACTGACCTCTCCGCCGTACACGACCCGAGGTGCCACCATGACCGATGCCAGCCAGGACGAGGCTCGCCAGCGCGCAGCCAAGGACCACCTCTGGATGCACTTCACCCGGCACTCGACCTACGACACCCACGACGTGCAGACGATCGTGCGTGGCGACGGTGTGCACGTGTGGGACTCCCACGGCAACCGCTACCTCGACGGCCTCGCGGGGCTCTTCGTCGTACAGGCGGGACACGGCCGCACCGAGCTCGCCGAGGCGGCCGCCAAGCAGGCCGCCGAGCTCGCGTTCTTCCCGCTCTGGTCCTATGCGCACCCGAGCGCGATCGACCTCGCCGAGCGGGTGGCCGGCTATGCGCCGGGCGACCTGAACCGGGTCTTCTTCACCACCGGCGGCGGCGAGGCCGTGGAGTCGGCGTGGAAGCTGGCCAAGCAGTACTTCAAGCTCACCGGCAAGCCGACCAAGCACAAGGTGATCAGCCGCGCGATCGCCTACCACGGCACCCCGCAGGGAGCACTGTCCATCACCGGGCTGCCGGGCATGAAGGCTCCCTTCGAGCCCCTGGTGCCCTCCACGTTCCGCGTACCGAACACGAACTTCTACCGCGCCCCCGAGCAGTTCCAGACCGGCGCTCCGGACGACGAGTACAAGTTCGGCCAGTGGGCTGCCAACCGGATCGCCGAGGCGATCGAGTTCGAGGGGCCCGACACCGTCGCCGCCGTCTTCCTCGAGCCGGTGCAGAACTCCGGGGGCTGCTTCCCGCCGCCCCCTGGCTACTTCGAGCGCGTCCGCGAGATCTGCGACGAGTACGACGTGCTGCTGGTCTCCGACGAGGTCATCTGCGCCTTCGGCAGGCTCGGCCACATGTTCGCGGCGGAGCGGTACAACTACCAGCCCGACATCATCACCTGCGCCAAGGGCCTCACCTCGGGCTACTCCCCGCTGGGCGCGATGGTCGCCACCGACCGCCTCTTCGAGCCGTTCTCCAAGGGCGACACCTCCTTCGCGCACGGCTACACCTTCGGCGGCCACCCCGTCTCCACCGCGGTGGCGATGGCCAACCTCGACATCTTCGAGCGCGAGCAGCTCAACGAGCACGTCCGCGACACCGAGGGCGACTTCCGCGCCACCCTGGAGAAGCTCAACGACCTGCCGATCGTGGGCGACATCCGCGGCGACGGGTTCTTCTACGGGATCGAGCTCGTCAAGGACAAGGCCACCAAGGAGACCTTCGACGACGCCGAGTGCGAGCGCCTGCTGCGCGGCTTCCTCACCGGCGCCCTGTTCGAGGCCGGCCTCTACTGCCGCGCCGACGACCGCGGGGACCCGGTCATCCAGCTCGCTCCCCCGCTGGTGGCCGACCAGGCCGTCTTCGACGAGATCGAGTCCATCCTCCGCGACGTCCTCACCCGGGCCTGGGCCCAGCTCTAGCCCGAGGCGCTCGAGCTGGACGCGCCCCATGGGTGGTCGAGCAGCGAGCGCGCCCAAGGTGGTCGAGCAGCGAGCGAAGCCTTGCGTCGAGCAGCGAGCGCCAGCGAGCGAACAGTCGAGACGAGCGGATAGTCGAGACCACTCCGGTGCGCCGGAAATCAGACGTACGCCGGCAGCAGGGTCCCGTGGCCACGCAACCCCATGGTGGTCGAGCAGCGAGCGAAGCCTTGCGTCGAGCAGCGAGCGCCAGCGAGCGAACAGTCGGTTGAAGACGCACTCGACGTGGGGCTACACCACGTTGGAGCCCGGGACCTTCTTGTGGACCAGGCCGCATGGGCTTCAGTTCCTGCGGGATCACCACGGGACGGTGGATGTCACCGCGGATCAGCCGCCGCCGCAGCCAGACGCACCACCGCCCTTCTACTGACTCAGCCCCCTCTGCACGGCTTGCGTCTGCCTGCTACCTCGCCTGAGTGGTCTCGACTGACCACTCGCTGACGCTCGCTGCTCGACCACCTAGTGGTTGCGCCCGACGTACGCCGGCAAAGCGCCCTGGTGTGCCCCCTTGAACACCCGGGGACGGCGGCGGATCGGTCCACAGTGGAACCACTCACCGACGTGGCCACAGGCGACGCAGCCGTGCCGCCCGTTCCTGCCGGCGGTCCGCTCGCCTCTGCTGCTTGGCTGCCTTGTTTTCCGCGCGTAACTCAGCCATCGGCACCCACACCCCGAGCGCAGCGGTCGCGTCCGTGAGTGTCGCAACCTCCTCGGGGCTGAGACACGCCCCGACGCCGTGGGCGCAGTCGTGGAACGTGCCGAGGTCTCCCTCGTGCTTCCTGGCCCAGAGGTCCACGTTGATCGACCAGGCGGCATAGGCCCGCAACAACGCCCACTGCTCGTCGTCCTGCGGATCGACCTCGACCCCCATGCCAGGTCGTCGCTTCCGGGGGCGCTGCCGGGCCGCGAGATCGCGCAGACCTTGCTCCGCCTCCTCGACGCCTTCTGTGAGCTCGTCCGAGTAGTCCGTGAACGCGTCGACGACCACGAAGCCCAGAGCCGGACGCAGTACGTCGAGGGCGGCCTGGCAGACGCGGTCGGCCTGCTCCCGCGAGAGCGGCACGTGCGGCTCGAACGAGTAGTCGATGCGCGCCTGGGGCTGGGCGGTCGAACCGGTCCCGGAAGGCATGGGTGAACTATCGCAGCAGGGGTTCGTCGGCGCGGCGCTTGCGAGTGGTCTCGACTACCTGACTGGCGTGCCCGTCGTACGCCTGTCTGCCTACTCACCGGAGTGGTCTCGACTATCCACTCGACTCGACTGACCACTCGCTGGCGCTCGCTGCTCGACGCAAGGCTTCGCTCGCTGCTCGACCACCATGTGGTGCCGCTGCTCGACCACCATGTGGTTCCGCTGCTCGACCACCTCGGGCCACAGCCTCAGAGGAGACCGAGCTGCTCGGCGTGGCGGCGTACGGCGTCGCTGTCGGCCGCGAGGACGAAGGGGACGTCGTGCTGCCAGTCGCCGGTGACCTTCTCGACCCGGCCGTCGCCGGGGTCGAGGCGGACCTCGCGGATGTAGACGGCGAGGATGCGGCCCGGGTAGGCGCGGACCAGGTCGGCGTACAGCTCGGGGTCCTTCTCGCCGGAGTCCCCGAGCAGGACGAACCTCAGGTCTGGATGGAGGTCGAGGACCTCGTGGAGGCGACCGGTCTTCTGCTCCCGACCCTCGGCGGTGCCGAGCAGGTCGCGCAGCAGGACCGGGCCCAGCGGGAACCCGCGGTGCCGCAGGAACGCCACCAGGAACGCGTGCAGGTTCCACGGGCTGGAGGAGACATAGAAGACCGGGTTCACGCCGGCTGCCAGGTCCCGGTAGAGGTCGGCGGCTCCCGGGAACGGTGTCCGCGTCACCGCGGACCCAGTGATCGTCTGCAGGATCATCTGGCCGACGCGCTGGACGCCGGTCTCCAGGATCGTGTCGTCGATGTCGGAGAGGATCGCGAACCGCCCGGCAGGCTCCGGCACCCGGACCTCGAGGAGCGTGGTCTGCGGTCCGTCCAGACCGCGGTACTCCCCCGCGAGCTCGACCGTGCCGGTCGTCCAGGGAGAGCTGAGCCGACCCGGCTCCGGGTGGAGCCGGGCAAGGAAGTAGCCGTCGATGTCGGTGACGACCTCGGCCACCGCTCCGGCGACCGTCACCCGCAGCGGCACCCGGGGCAGCTCGTTGGTCACGAACTCACGCACCGTGCGGCGCACCGAGGCGCCCACGCCCTCACCCTCGATGGCCTCCGAGGGCGCCGGGGCGTCCAGCACCCTGCCCCGTACGACGACACCGTCGGGTCCGCCGTGCCCGATGTAGGGCTCGATCCGGAAGTACGCCGGCGGCCGCGATCCCACCCGGCGCAACCGGGCGGCGTCCCACGTGCGCTCGAGGCCGATCGCCCAGCGGCGCACGTTCATGGCGACACCGTACGTCCGTGTCGCCGGCTCAGCGCTCCACGCGCTCGGCCAGACGCAACAGCTCGAGGCCCTCGGTGAAGGTCGGCAGCTCCAGGTCGGCCGCGCGCTCTCGCTGCGCGGCCACGTCCACCGGTTCCTCGGTGAGCACCCGGGCAAGGCGGCGCACCAGCCTGGCGAAGGGGTACGTCGCAGCGCCGCTGTCGACCTCGGGGACCTCGCTGGTCTCGGGGACCGAGGGCAGGTCCCGGACCTCGGGATCGTCGCGCCGCGCGCCGGAGAGCCGCACCGGGAAGTGCCCGGTGTGACCGTCCGCCTCGGCAACCAGCATCCCGTCGCTGCCGTACGCCGCCAGCCGCCAGCCGGACCCGTGCCACGCCACCCACGAGGAGTGCTGGGAGTAGACCGCGCCATCCCCCAGCCGCCCCGTGAACGCGACGCTGTCGCGGCTGGTCGCCGGGATGTCCCCGTCTGGCGCGGGCCACACCGGTCGCCTGGTCGCGGCAGTCCCGTTCACCTCGGAGAGCGGCCCGAAGATCCACTGCACCAGGTTGGCGGTGTGCAGGCCGTGGACCCGCAACGTGCTGGCGCCGTACGCCGAGTCGGCACACCACGTTGAGGACTCGACCCGTTCGGGGCGGGTGAACGTCGGGTAGAAGGCACGGACCTCGACGTTCTCGAGCGTCCCCAGCCAGCCGTCCCGGACGAGCTGGCGCAGCGTCCAGATGCCTGGCGAGAACCGGGACTGCATGTCCACGATGCCGAGCCGGCCCGCCGCCACCGCGGCGGCGACCATCGCCTCGCCTGAGGCCACGTCCACCGCGAGGGGCGCCTCGCACAGGACGTGCTTGCCCGACTCCAGCGCCAGCACCGACATCTCGCGGTGCCGACTCGGCCGGGTGGAGACGTCGATGAGGTCCACCTCGGGATCCGCGCACAACGCCTCGAAACCGACGTGGGCGCGCGGGATGGCGAACTGCCTGGCCACGGCATCGGCGGTGTCCCGGTGGGCGGTGGCGACGGCGACCACCTCCACGTCGGGCATCGCTCGGTACGTCGGCAGGTGCGTGGCCGCGGCGTAGCTCGCCCCGACGAGGCCCACCCGAAGAGGCCGCGTCACGAGACTCCAGCGGGCGCCGCCGGCACCGTGACGTGCGGGAGCACCTCGGCCCCGAAGAGCTCCATGGCCTCGAGGACGGACTCCTGGTCCGGGCCGGTCGGGTAGCGGAAGACCATCAGGAAGTCGTCGACACCGGCCTGGTCCTGGAAGCGCTGCATCGTCACCAGGCACTCCTCGGGCGTACCGAAGATGAACCGGTCCCGGACGAACTCCTCGAAGGAGATGTCATCGGCCGACTCGACGCCGGGCAGGTCGGTGATGGCGCCGTACTCGAAGAGGGTGCGGGCCATGGACAGCGCGGTGGTCCCGAACTTGTCCATGGCGTGCTCCAGGTCACGGGTGGGCCAGCAGAATCGGATGGAGGTGATGTGCGGCTTCCGGCCGGCCTCTTCAGCGGCAGCACGATAGGCCGCCGACATCTCGGTCATGGTGCTCAGCGACATCATCGCATTGGTGATCCAGCCGTCACCCAGCCTGCCCGCACGGCGCAGACCACCGGGGCTCCAGGCGGCGAGGTGCAGCGGGACCCCGCCCTGCTGCAGCGGGGGTGGGATCACCGAGACGTCGTCGAAGTCATAGATCTGGTCGCTGAAGGAGAACCGCTCGCGGCTGTGGGCCTCCCGCACGATCCTGACCGTCTCGTCGAATCGCTGGGCGCGGTCCTCCCACGAGACCCCGAGGGTCTTGTAGTCGACGTCCATGTAGCCGGCGCCCAGCCCGATCCACGCACGTCCGTTCGAGAGCTGGTCGAGGGTCGCGATGTCCTGCGCGAGCTCGATCGGGTTGTACAGCGGGGCGATCGCGATCGCCGTACCGACCTTGACCCGCTGGGTGCGGGCCGCGATCGCGTAGGACAACGGGATCGGCGAGCCGAAGTACTCGTCGGAGTACTTGTGCTCGGTGGTCAGGGCGAACTCGAAGCCGAGGCGGTCAGCCGTCTCGGCCTGTTCCAGGATCTCTGCCAAGACCTGGTGGGGTTCTCCGGTCGTCATTCCCTGGGTGAAGAGGACACCTACAGACACTTCGTTGCTCCGCTCGTGGTGATGGTGGGTGAGTGGGTGGGGCTTGTCCCGAGAGGAACAGTGGGGTCAGAGACGGACGAGGGCCATCACCGTGTCGAGGTTGCTGGGCGCGCTGACGGCGAAGGCGGTGGCACGGGGTCGGGCGTCGCTCGCTCCCCGCGCCGCGGCCAGGCCGGCGAGCCTGCCGAGGGTGAAGCCGCCGCTGATGTGGATGCCACCGAGGTCGGAGGCGGGGTTGAGACCACCGAGGCAGTCACCGGCCGCGTAGAGGCCCGGGATCGACTGACCGAACACGTCGATCACCTGGAGGTCCTGGGTGACTCGGAAGCCCCCACAGCTGAAGTTCACGCCGATCACCATCGGCACGGCGGTGAACGGTCCGGTGGAGATGTCGCGGCGCCCGGGGGGCAGCACCACGCGACCGAAGGCCGGGTCGCGCGCTTCCCCGGTCGCCAGGAAGGCGTTCCACCGCGCGACGGTCTCGGCGAGGGCCGGTGGCGGCACCCCGATCGCCTCGGCCAGCTCGGCGAGCGTCTGCCGGGTGATCGCAGGCTGGGGCATCTGGGCGATCAGCGTCGACTTCTCGGTCGCGACCACCTCGTCGAAGACGTAGTGGGCCCGGCGGCCCGGCGCCTCGACCAGTCGCTCGACCCGGTCGTCGTACGGGCCGGCCTCGTCGTGGAACCGGTTGCCGGAGCTGTCCACGGCGATGGCGTCCTCGACCAGCGAGGAGGAGACGATCACCAACGGCGGCACGAACGTCATGTTCACCAGGTCGGCACCGGCCGACTGGCCCAGCAGATGGCCGTCACCGCGCGCGGTGTCGATGCCCAGGTAGGGGCCCTCCGCGAGGAACCCCGGCTGGTACCGGCGGCGCAGCTCGGGGTTCGCCTGGTAGCCGCCGGCGGCGAGCACGACGCCTCGCGAAGCGTGCACAGTCGTCTCGGCCCCGTCCGCGGCGCGGACCACGACGCCGCCGACCCGACCGTCCTCGACGAGCAGGCGCACTGCCTGGCTGCCGAACATCGTGGTCACGTGTGGCAGCTCGAAGTCGCGCTGAAAGGCGCGCTGGTAGGCCCAGGTGTCCTCGGTGGCGAGCATGCGGTCCACCGAGTGCTGGGCAGGACGCGGGATGAACCTGCTGAACCGGACCCCTCGCTCGGTGAGGATCCGGTAGGTCTCGGCGCTCTCGCGGGCGAACAGCCTCGCCAGCTCCTCGTCCCAGACGATGCCGAAGTCGTTCTCGGCATCGGCGACCATCCGCCGTGCGTCCTCGAGGAAGACCTCCTCGCTGTCCTCGATCCCCGCCTCCGCCTGGGCCTGCGAGCCCACGAAGGCCAGGTAGCCGGTCGACCACACGGCGTTGCCGCCGATGTGCTCACGCGCCTCGACCGCGACAACGTCGACCTGCTCGCTCGCAGCCGCAGCGACCGCGGCCATCCCGGCCGGTCCGGCGCCGATCACCACCACGTCCGTGGTCAGGGACCGGTCTGTGTCGTCTGGCTCGGGCGTCACCAGTGCTCCTCGTTCTCGTCGGCCGGTCACGAGCAGACTTGCTCGGATCTGATTAGGCGTCAAGGTTCTAACCACTGTTGCTTCACCGTGTCGACATGCCCGCCCCTGAGGTCGCTTCCCGGCGATGTGGGCGCGCCTGCACCTGTGATGCACCTAACAGCAAACCCTTGTATCGCCGCACGTGCTGGGCCAGACTGTCGCCGAACGAGCGTCGGAGTGCTGCTAACGACTAACCCCCGCGACGCCGGAAGGGACACACCATGACGGCGTTGATCGGCACCTCGGTACTGCGCAAGGAGGACCCGGCCCTGCTCACCGGACGGGGCCAGTTCGTCGACGATGTCCGGCTCGCCGGGACCGTGGTGATGGCCTACGTGCGCAGCCCTGTGGCGCACGGGCGGATCGAGCAGGTCGACACCAGCGAGGCGCGGGCGCTGCCCGGCGTGCTGGGCGTGTGGACCGCCGAGGACCTGCCCGGTCTCCCGTTCACCAGGTCCGTCCCGGGCATGGAGCGTCCGTGCCTGGCCCAGGGCACCGTGCGGTTCGTCGGGGAGCCGGTCGCTGTCGTGGTGGCGACCGACCGCTACGTCGCGGCCGATGCCGTCGAGCTGGTCAGCGTCGACTACGCGGAGCTCCCGGTGCTCAGCACCATCGATGCCGCGATGGCCGAGGGAGCCGCCCCGATCGTGCCGAACATGGCGAGCAACGTGGTGATGGAGGTCCCGCTCACCGAGGACGACGCCCAGGCCGAGCTCGACGCCGCTCCCCGACGTTCGTCGCTGCGCATCCACAACCAGCGCGTGGCCCCGGTGCCGGTAGAGCCGATCGGCTGCGTGGCGGAGTGGAGCGGCGACCGGCTCACCCTCTGGGCCACGGTGCAGGCACCGCACCCCATCCGCAACGAGCTGTGCACGATGTTCGGGCTCGCCCAGCACCAGGTGCGGGTGGTGGCACCCGACGTCGGCGGGGCGTTCGGGTCCAAGGCCAGCTTCTACCCCGAGTACATCCTCACCGTGGAGCTGTCCCGACGCCTGGGGCGTCCGGTGAAGTACGTCGAGACCCGCAGCGAGAGCCTGGTCGCGATGACCCACGGCCGCGCCCAGGTGCAGGACCTCGACGTCGGGTACGACGACGACGGGAAGCTGCTCGCGATGCAGCTCAAGATCATCCAGGACTGCGGCGCCTGGCCCGACGTCACCGGCAGCGGCCTGCCCACGCTGACGATCTTCATGTCCCAGGGGTGCTACAAGATCCCCAAGATCGGCGCCTCGTTCCGCAGCGTCACCACGAACACGACGCCGGTGGCCGCCTACCGCGGTGCCGGGCGGCCGGAGGCGGCGTACCTGATCGAACGGCTGATGGACGTGATCGCCTTCGACCTCGGCATCGACCCCGCAGAGGTGCGCCGGCGCAACTTCATCCAGCCCGAGGAGATGCCCTACGCCGCGCAGTTCCCGGTCGTCGTCTATGACGAGAGCGACTACCCGAAGCTGCACTCGATGCTCCTCGAGGCCCTCGACTACGAGGGGCTGCGTCGTGAGCAGGAGGAACGCCGCGCGACCCCGGGCGCCCGACTCCTCGGCGTCGGCACGTCGGTGTTCGTGGAGATGGCCGGCTTCGGCCCCTCGGCGTTCTTCGAGGCCTTCGGGTACGTCGGCGGCTGGGAGTCCGCCACCGCCCAGATGAGCCCGGACGGGTCCCTGACCCTCTCCATCGGCACCAGCCCGCACGGCCAGGGCCACGAGACGGTGATGGCCCAGATCGCGGTGGACGCACTCGGTGGGGCGGTCCCGTTCGAGTCGGTGAACGTCGTCCACGGCGACACCGGCCGGGTCCAGGAGGGCATCGGCACCATGGGCAGCCGCGCGATGCCGGTCGCCGCCCCGGCGGTGAAGATGGCCACCGCCCGGCTCGCAGACCGGCTCCGCGAGGTCGCCGCGCACCTGCTCGAGGCCTCGGTGGAGGACATCGAGATGCGACCGGGCGCGTTGGGGGTCCGCGGTGCGCCCGACTCCACGATCAGCCTCGCGGAGGTCGCGCTGAGCGCCTACAAGCCGCACCGGCTGCCCGAGGACAGCCCGGTGGGCCTGGAGTTCACCAGCTACCACGAGCCCAAGAACCTCAGCTACCCCAGCGGTGCGCACGGGTGCGTGGTCGAGATCGACCAGGACACCGGGGAGGTCGAGGTGGTCAGGTACGTCGCGATCGACGACTGCGGCGTGGTGATCAACCCGCTGCTCGCCCGGGGGCAGGTGCACGGCGGCGTCGTCCAGGGCATCGCCCAGGCGCTGCTCGAGGAAGTGCGGTACGGCGAGAACGGCCAGCCACTGACCTCCACGCTGGTGGACTACATGGTCCCGACGGCTCCCGACATGCCCTCCATCGAGACCTCGCACCTCGAGATCCCGACCTCGTTCAACGCTCTGGGCGCCAAGGGGCTCGGCGAGGCCGGCGCCACGGCCGCACCGCAGGCAGTGGTGAACGCGGTGCTGGACGCACTGGCGCCGTACGCCGTGCGCACCCTGGACATGCCACTGACCTCCCAGAAGGTGTGGCGCACGATCCAGGCCGCCCGCAACGAATCGCAGGAGAAGGAGCGCGCATGAACGACACGGTGAACCTGACGGTGAACGGACTGCCCGTCCAGGTGAGCGTGGAGCCGCGGCTGCTGCTCGTGCACCTGCTGCGCGAGCAGCTCGGGCTGACCGGGACCCACGTCGGCTGCGACACCTCGAACTGCGGCGCCTGCACGGTGCTGCTCGACGGCGAGGCGGTCAAGTCCTGCACCGTGCTCGCGGTCTCGGCGGCGCAGTCCTCGGTCGTCACGGTCGAGGGCCTCGCCCACGAGGGCGAGCTCAGCCCGGTCCAGGAGGGCTTCCGGCAGTGCCACGGGCTGCAGTGCGGCTACTGCACGCCCGGCATGCTGATGGCCTCCACGAGCCTGCTCCTCGACGAGCCCGACCCCAGCGCGGAGACGATCCGCTCGGGGCTCGAGGGCAACCTGTGCCGGTGCACCGGCTACGAGATGATCGTGGAGTCGGTGCAGTGGGCGGCCGCCAACGGAGGCCCGGGGCCAGTCGCCCGTCGTGAACGCGACGCGTCCGCCGACGAGGCGGTGGCGCGATGATCCCGGCGCGGTTCGACTACGTGCGGGCCGACTCCGTGGAGGGGGCGAGCAAGCTGCTCGTCGAGCACGGCGAGGAGGCGAAGCTGCTCGCCGGCGGCCACTCGCTGCTGCCGCTGATGAAGCTGCGGCTGGCGAACCCCTCCGTGCTGGTCGACATCCGGCAGCTCCCCGAGCTCGGCGGGATCGAGGAGTCCGGCGACGGCCTGCGGATCGGTGCCGGCGTACGCCACCGCGAGCTCGAGCGCAGCCCGCTGGTCCAGCGGCTGGCGCCACTGCTGTCCAGGGCAGCGGCCACCGTGGGTGACCCCCAGGTGCGCAGCCGCGGCACGATCGGAGGGTCGCTGGCACACGCGGACCCCGCCGCCGACCTGCCGGCCACGCTGCTGGCCCTCGACGCCGTCGTGGTCGTCACCGGACCCGCCGGAGGCCGCGAGGTCTCCGCTGCCGACTTCTTCGTCGACTTCTGGGAGACCGCCCTGGCCCCCGACGAGATCCTGATCGAGGTCAGGGTGCCCAGCACCGAGGGGCTCCCCTGCGACTTCCAGAAGTTCCGTCGCCGCAGCCAGGACTGGGCGATCGTGGGAGTAGCCGCGGTGGGCGGCGACGCGCCCCGGATCGGGCTGGTGAACATGGCGGCCGTGCCGTGCCGGGCCACCGCGGTGGAGCAGGCGCTGCGTGACGGAGCGTCGCACCACGAGGCGGCCCAGTTGGCCGACGAGGGCACCGCGCCGACCAGCGACCTGGCCGCCGAGGCCGACTACCGCAGGCACCTGAGCAGGGTGCTCGTGGAGCGCTCGCTCACCGCCATGGCCGCCGGCTGAGCCGTACGCCGACAGCGACGACCGGCGCCCGCGGAGGATCAAGGACCGCGGAGGATCAAAGGAGAGGACGACCGATGGCCTACACCGTGCACCTGGACCAGGACCTGTGCATCAGCTCGGGCAAGTGCGTCGCGGACGCCCCTGCCGTCTTCGGCTTCGACGACGACGACATCGCCGAGGTGCTCGCGGACCCGGCGCCGATCCCGGACCCCCGGCTCCTGGAGATCGCGCGGAACTGCCCGTCCGGGGCGATCACCCTGCGCGACGGCGCCCGCGAGGTCCCCACCTGGTGAGTCCGGCACTCACAGCCGCAGCAGCCGGGTGGCGTTATGGGAGAGCGTGTCACTGAGCGCGGGCTCGGGGGCGGTGCCGCCGTCCCAGCCGGCGAAGTTGGTCCCGTAGACGAGGCGCTCCGACCCCACGGCGTCGATCAGGCAGTCCAGGGCACGGTCGCTGTGCACGTGGGTGTCGAACCAGATCCTTCGCAGGTGGTCCTCGAACCCGCCGTCCTGCAGGTGCGGGCCGGCCCATGCGCGGCGCTGGGTCGCGCTCTCGAACCGGCCCGCGAGCAGCGCGGTGGCTCCCCCACCGTGCGAGACGCACACGTCGAGACCGGGGTGCCGTTCGAGCACCCCTCCGAAGACCAGCGCGGCCACGGCCAGGGTCTCGTCGTAGGCGAAGCCCAGCAGCAGGTCGAGGTCGAAGCGGCGCAGCCGCGGGTCGGCCGGTGGCCCGTCCGGGCCGAGCGGCGAGGGGTGCACGAACAGCGGCACGTCGAGGTCCACGACGGCCTCGTAGAAGGGGTCCATCTCGGGATGGTCCAGGGTCCGGCCGGGATCGGTGTCGACGTACGCCGCGACCAGGCCCAGGTCGCGGACCGCTCGCCCCAGCTCCGCGGCGGCCGCTGCCAGGTCCTGGGTCGGCAGCTGGGCCGCGCCGAGGAGGCGTCCCGGGTGCCGCGCCACCACGGCCGCCAGGGCGTCGTTGTGGCGGCGGCAGTAGTCCGCGGCGGTGACCGGGTCCAAGTCGCCGAAGTAGGTCAGCGGGTTGGGCGAGAGCAGCTGCACGTCGATCCCGGCGGCGTCCATCTGCGCGATCCGCAGGTCGGGATCCATGAACGGGCTGTTGCGGTAGCGCACCCCCTCGAGCACGTAGCCGCCGACGCGGAACCAGGGCCGCTCCGGGTCCGGGCTGAGCTCCGGGCCGTCCGACCCCGCTGCGCCCAGGGACTCCTCGAGCACCGCGTGGGCGTGCACGTCGATGACCGGCAGCAAAGGTTCCATCTGCGGGACCATACGGGTGGACAGTCCCCCACGGAAGACCTATCGTCGTTAGGAACTACACGCCGCTTGTTCGGAGGCCCTGTTGACGGTCGACCACTGTCCCGTCGCGGGCACCCCCACCGACCTGACCGGCTACCACGAGGTGTGGGACGCCTTCCGGCAGCGCGAGCTGCGCCAGGCGCTGTACGACGCCGGCGGCGTGGTGATGGCCGACTGCCTGCTCGACCTGCACGGGTCCGCGCACCAGGCCCGTCGGCGCCTGGAGAACCGGCTGTTCCGCCGGGGCACGTTCCGCTGGTGGGAGGCCGAGGTGGTGCCCGGCCTGATCGAGGAGGCGATGGCGCCGTACGTCGCCGCCGGCCGCGGCGACCTGATCGAGCTCGGCTACCGGATCACGATGAACCTCACCGCGCAGGTGGCCGGGGTCGACCGCCCCCTGGGAACCGCGGAGGAGACCGAGGCCCTGCTGGGGTTCACGGTCAAGTTCAGCGAGGGCGCCGTCCTCGTCCACTCCACGCGCGACCACGACGAGGTCAACGCCGAGGTGGCCGAGGTCCTGGAGCACTTCAGCGAGGTCTTCCTGGCACCCTCGATCACCCGTCGGCAGGCACTCCTGGCGCAGCTCGAGAACGGAGAGATCGAGGAGGCGGACCTGCCGCGCGACGTGCTCACCGCGCTGCTGCGCAACGTCGACGCCCTGGAGCTGACCCCCGAGGTGATCCGTCGCGAGGTCGTGTTCTACCTCCAGGCCGGCTCGCACAGCACCGCCAACGCGTTCGCGCACTCCGTCGACGAGATCTTCACCTGGTGCGAGGAGCACCCCGACGAGCTCGACCGGCTCGACGACGACGTCTTCCTGCAGCGCTGCGTCCACGAGGCGTTCCGGATGCACCCCGCCAGCCCCGTCGCGTGGCGGCGGGCGCTGACCGACATCACCCTGCGCGACGGTCGCGTGATCCCGGCCGGAGCCTCGGTCAACATGGACCTGCGCGCCGCCAACCGGGACTCCGAGGTCTTCGGCGCGAACGCAGCAAAGTTCGACCCCGACCGGGTGGTGCCTGACGGGGTGCAGCCCTGGGGGCACACCTTCGGTGGGGGCATGCACGCCTGCATCGGCATGGAGCTCGACGGCGGCACCGTCCCGCGCCCCGAGGCGAGCGCCGACCACGTGCTCGGCACCGTCCCCCTGATGGTCAGGGCGCTGCTGGACAACAACGCTCGCCGCGATCCCCAGCATCCGCCGACCCGCGACCCGAACACCGAGCGCGAGCACTTCGGCACCTACCCCGTCCTCCTCGGGTCGGCGCAGTGATGCCGGCCGACACGGGTCCCGGGACGACCTGGGCCGTGGTGACCGGGGCCGCGAGCGGCATCGGCGCGGTGGTCGCGGAGCACGCGGCCAAGGCGGGGTACCGCGTCGCGGCGTGGGACATCGACGGCGCCGGACTGGACGCCCTGACCACCCGCGTCGAGGGGGTGCGGGGAACGGTCGTCGACGTCACCGACGAGGCCGCCGTGGCCGAGGCCCTGGCTGCGCTTCCCGAGGTCCCTGCCCTGGTGGTGAACAACGCCGGGATGGTGCGCTTCGGCCCGCTGCTCGACCTCAGCGTGGCCGACTGGGAGGCGGCACTGCACCTCAACCTCACCGGAACCTTCGTCGTTGCCCGCTCCGCGGCGCGTCTGATGGCGCGTGCCGGCGGTGGCTGCATCGTCAACCTGGCCTCGATCAACGGGGTCGCCGCAGCCATCAACGCCGGGTCCTACACCTCCAGCAAGGCCGCGGTGATCCGGCTGACCGAGCAGATGGCGCTGGAGTGGGCCGAGCACGGAATCCGGGTGAACACGGTCTCCCCCGGCCTGATCGACGCCGGCATGTCGGAGCCGATCTACGCCGATCCCGTCACCCGTGCCCAGCGCACCTCCCACGTCCCCCTGGGCCGCCTCGGCTCCGCGGAGGACATCGCCGGGGCCGTGCTGTTCCTCGGCTCGGACCAGGCGTCGTACGTCTCAGGACAGAACCTCGTCGTCGACGGCGGCATCACCAAGGCCACCCTGGCCGGGCTCGCCCGGCCCAGGAGCGTCGACTCCCCCGGGCAGGACTGAGGGCCCCGGCCCTCACCGCCCTCACACTCGCGAGCGAACTCGGACTAGGAGAGACACAGTGCGCCCAGTGGACGGGATCTCGGTGGTCGTCACCGGCGGCGGATCAGGGATCGGCGAGGGAGTGGCACGCCACTTCGTCGGGCTCGGCGCCAGGGTCACCATCGCGGGCCGCCGCAGCGAGAAGGTCGCCGCCGTGGCGGAGTCGCTCGGACCCAGGTGCCTGGCAGTGCAGGCCGACGTGACCGTCGCGACCGACCGCGCCCAGCTCGTCGACGCCGCCGTGGAGCACGGCGGCGGGATCGACGCCCTCGTCAACGCTGCCGGCAACATGTACCGCGGCCCGGTGGAGTCCCTCGACGAGTCGGAGATGCTCGCGCTCTTCCACGCCAACGTGGTCGGCCCCGTGCAGCTGCTGCGCGACGCCCTCCCCCACCTGCGCCGCAGCCGGGGCGCCGTGGTGTTCTTCGGGTCGGTGCACACCCAGCGGGCGTTCCCCGGGGCCTCGCCGTACGCCGCCACGAAGGGCGCGCTGGAGACCCTCACCGGAGTGCTGGCGGCCGAGCTCGGCCCTGACCAGGTGCGGGTGAGCTGCGTACGGCCGGGAGCCGTGTTCACCGAGCTGAACCAGCGCGCGGGGCTCGGCGACTCGACCCAGGCCGAGGAACGGCTCAAGGGGCTCGCCTCCGCCCACGCCCTGGGCCGGATCGGCACGGTGGAGGAGATGGCCGAGGCCGTCGAGTACCTCGTCCGCGCCGAGTGGGCGACCGGCAACGTGCTCACCGTCGACGGCGGCCTGGGACTGGGAGTGACCCATGCCTGAGCCCACCTGCCGGGAGCCCGCCCGGCCCGTGCACCTCCCGGAACCGACTGCCCACGACGTAGCGAGGAGAGACTGATGAGCGATCTTCTGATCCGAGGCGGGACCCTGATCGACGGCACCGGCGCCGTACCGGAGCCGAACCTCGGCCTGCTGATCTCCGGGGACAGGATCGTGGCGATGGGCCAGGCTGCGCTGGACGCCGTGGCCGAGCGCACCGACGTCGTGGAGGTCGACGCCACCGGGAAGACCGTGATGCCCGGCCTGATCGACGCGCACACCCACCTCAGCTTCGGAGAGCCCACCGGCAACGACGAGCTGTTCTTCCACCGCACCGAGGCCTACAGCTCGATGCTCTCGGCCTACAACGCACGCAAGGTGCTGCGTGCCGGGGTCACCGGCGTCCTGGACGCCGACTGCCTGTGGAACATCGGCGTCGAGCTGCGCGACGCCATCGAGGCCGGGATCGTCGAGGGTCCCCGGATGACCTCGGGCGGCAACGCGCTGATGACGTCGGTGGGAGGCACGGCCGGCCGGCTGATCAAGGACGAGGGGCGCACGGCGTACGCGACCGTCGTACCGAACCGCAGCGTGATGGTCAGCGAGATCCGCCGCCAGATCAAGTACGGCGTGGACTGGATCAAGGTGCACGTCACCGGCGTGATCCCGTCTCAGAAGGGGCCCGAGGTCAAGGTCTGGACCCAGGACGAGATCCGGACCGTCTGCGACACCGCGCACGAGCTGAACACCCTCGTGGTCGGCCACTGCCGCAACTCCAGCAGCACCAAGGAGTCGGCGCTGGCCGGGATGGACCTGATCTACCACGCCTCCTACATGGACGACGACGCCCTCGAGGCCGTGATCGAGAACGGCTCGGCGCTGTGCCCGACGTTCACCCTGCTGGGCAACCTGGCCGACTACGGCTCGAAGATCGGCACTGCCCCCGAGCTGCTCGACATGTTCCGCGCCGAGATCGAGTCGACCGGCCAGATGATCCACAAGGCCCACCAGGAGGGCGTGAAGATCCTGGCGGGGTCCGAGACCGGCTTCGCCGTCACCCCGGTCGGGGAGTGGCACGCCCGCGAGCTCGAGCTCCTCGTCGAGTACGCCGGGCTCTCCCCGATGGAGGCCATCGTCGCCGCCACCGGCAACGGCGGCATGGCGATGCGGCGCGAGGGCGAGGTCGGCACGCTGCAGGAGGGCTGGCTCGCCGACGTGCTGGTCTTCGACGGGGACCCGCTGGGCAACATCAAGCTGCTCAACGACAAGACGCGGTTCCACGAGGTGATCAGCCGGGGCAAGCGGATCGACCTGGTCACGCCGATCCCCGAGCGCAAGATCCACCCCTCCGAGCAGGTGCGGTTCCTGGCCGCCTGCCCGCTCACGCAGACGCTCGCCCTGACCGAGGACGACATGGTGGCGCTGTCCCAGATGTGAGGCGACGGACACCCGAATCGGCGCTAGCTGCCTAGCCACTCGACCTCGCATATCGGTTCAGCCGGGCAGCTCCAGGCCCCCGGCCCACCTGGCCAGCCTGCGGACCAGCTCGCGGTGCGCGGGCGGGTCGAACGAGGGCAGGTGGTGCCCGAGCGCGTCGTGGGCGACCCGCCCCCCGCCGTACTCCCGGACCCAGGCCAGCGGCTGCTCGCGTCCCTGGTTCGGCGTGGTGAGCAGCGGCCGGACGTCGTCGGCCAGGCGCAGCTCGCTGTAGGCCTCGTCGTCGGTCTCGAAGTCGTCGAGGCCGTGCGTCAACGGGTGCGCGCAGACCCGCACCGAGATCGGCCCCACCGGCGGGTGGGAGGACCTGTCCCAGTCCCAGGCGGCTCCGAGCAGGGCCTCCCAGTCGGCCCAGTCATCGAAGCAGATGCTCGCCGTGTGCATCGCCAGGATCCCGCGGCCCTGCTCCAGGTGGGCGAGGACCCCGTCACGCATCGGGCCCGAGGGGCTGAACCCGCGTGCCGCGGCCTGGGCGGCGTAACGCTCCGGGACCCGCATCGTCCATCTCAAGGTGTTGAACACGAGCAGGTCCGCCGAGGGCATCCAGCGGACGAAGTCGGCGTCGGTCTCCGTCACGACGGTGCGCCACCCGTCGTCGGCGAGCACCGTGAACAGCCGGGCGCTGGTGGCCTCGAAGTCGTGGGTGACCCCGCCGGAGAAGAACACGGCGAGCGGCGCCGAGCGGGCTTCGGACATGGCGCACGGACCCCCAGGTGCTTGACGTGTGTGTACTAACGACTACATGCTGTGGGGGCTGTGCGCAAGCACCCGAGGGGAGAAGCCGACATGACCCAGGACGCGATGGTCGAAGAGGTGTTCACGGTGGAGACCTTCGAGGAGGCCAAGGAGGCCTACCGGGCCAAGGACCTGCGCCAGTCGCTCTACGACGAGGGCGAGGTCGTGATGGCCGACGTGCTCGTGAACCTCCACGGGGCCGAGCACCGGGGCCGGCGACGCATCGAGAACCAGATGTTCCGCCGCGACACCTTCGAGCACTACGAACGCGAGCTGTTCCCCGCCGTCATCGCGGACACCCTCGCGCCGTACGTCGCCGACGGGCACGTCGACCTCGTGCACCTCGGCCACGAGCTGATGCTCAACCTGGCGGCGGTCACCGCGGGCGTGGACCGGCCGCTCGGCACCACGACCGAGACCCAGCGCCTCTACGACTACCTGATGGTCTTCATCTCGGGGGCCACGCTGGCGCACTTCACCGGCGACAAGGTCGAGCAGCGCGCCTGCGTCCACCAGAGCCTCCTGGACTGGGACGCGGAGTTCCTGAGCCCGTCCGTACGCCGCCGCGAGGACCTGCTCGCGCGGCTCGAGGCCGGCGAGGTCGACGAGGCGGACCTGCCGCGCGACGTGCTCACCGTGCTGCTGCGCAACCGGGAGAGCCTGGAGCTGACCGACGAGGTGATCCGCCGGGAGGTGGCCTTCTACCTGCTGGCCGGCGCGCACACCAGCGCGACCGCCTTCGTCCGCTCGATCGACCACATCCTGGGCTGGCTCGAGACGCACCCCGAGGACCGGCCGCTGCTCGCCGACCGCCTGTTCATCCAGCGCTGCATCCACGAGACCGTGCGGCTGAACCCGTCCAGCCCGATCGGCAAGCGCCGGGCCCTGGCACCGGTGCGGTTCAAGTCGGGGATGGAGGTGCCGGCCGGGGCGACCCTGGTGATCGACCTGATGAAGGTCAACCGGGACCCTGCCGTCTTCGGGCCGAACGCCGGCGACTTCGACCCGCACCGCACTCTCCCCCACGGCGTGGCCCCGTTCGGGCTCTCCTTCGCCGCCGGGATGCACGTGTGCATCGGCCAGGACCTCGCCGCAGGTGTGGTGGGGTCAGCGGACCCCGAGGCCCACCTCTACGGCCTCGTGACCGGGGCGGTGCAGCAGATGTTCGATGCCGGCGTCGCCCGCGACCCGGAGCGTGCGGCCCAGCGCGACGCGAACACCGCGAGGCCCTACTGGGGCACCTACCCGGCGATCTTCGCGGAGGACACCCGATGAGCTTCAGGCACGTGGTGATGTTCCGGTGGACGACCGAGTCGACCACCGAGCAGCGGGCCTCCGCGATCGAGGCGCTGCGCAGGTTCGGCGAGGAGATCTCCGACCTCGGCCGGCTCGTCGTGGGAGAGGACGCCGGGCTCGCCCAGGGCAACGCGGACGCCGTCGTGACCGTGGACTTCTCGGGTCCCTCCGGCTACACCGTCTACGCGACCGACCCCCGGCACCTGCGCCTGCTCGACGAGCACATCCGCCCGATCCTGCGGGATCGCTGGGCCGTCCAGCACGAGCTGTGACCGGGTCTCGGTGATCGGCAAGTTGCGTTCTCGCCGGGTCCCCCGTGGGAGACTGGGACCCAAGCGACGACCTCGAAGGGACGCCCACGCATGTCGCACGAAGCGGTGATCGCGGAGCTGCAGCGGCTCGGCCTGTCCGGCTACGAGGCCAAGTCCTACCTGGCCCTGGTCGCGGGCGGAGAGCCCCTGAACGGCTATGAGGTGGCCAAGCGCTCCGGGGTCCCTCGCAGCACCGTCTACGAGACCCTGAGCAAGCTGGTCGCCCGCGGGGCGGCGTACGAGGTGCGCGCACAGGAGGGCGGCGTGGGATACCTCGCGCTGCCGCCCTCGTCCCTGCTCGGACGGATGCGCCGCGAGTTCGAGCAGTCCATCGACCTCCTCAGCGAGCAGCTTCCCGAGATCGCCTCACCGCCGGCCATCCACCTGCTGCACGGCATGGAGAGCCGGGCGTCGCTGATGGAACGCACCAAGGACGTCGTCTCGGCCGCGCGGCACGAGCTGTTCGTCTCGGGCTGGCCCGAGGAGATCGCCGAGCTCAAGTCGCTGATGAAGGACGCGGCCGCCTCGGGGGTGGAGTCCTCCGTGGTCAGCTTCGGTCCCGACTCCGACCCCGTGGGTCACACCACCGTCCACCGCTACTCCTCCCCCGAGGTCGTGCTGGAGAACCTCGGCTGCCGGCTGCTGGTCACCGCGGCCGACCGGCAGCAGGCCGTGATCGGCGGCCTCACCGCCACCGGCGCCTGGGGCGTCTACACCGACGACCCCGCGGTCGTGCTCGTGGCCGTCGAGTACGTCCGTCACGACATCGCCATGCACCGGATCGCCGAGCGCTTCCTGGACCCCGACGAGTTCGAGGAGTTCTGGACCAAGGATCCCGAGGTCCAGCGCCTGCGCGCCGACCACGGGGAGGCCGCCAAGGTGCTCAGCCGGGGCTACCGGGTGACCCGGCTCCCGACGGATGGCAGGGCCCGGGGCTCCGGCAGCTGAGCGGCCACCGGGCGGCACCCCGCCCTTGCGCCCGCATGGCAGCCCGTTGGACCATCAGTCCCCCGACGGCGGAGGACATCCATGGACCACACGCATGGCTGAGGACCTGGGCTCGCTCCCAGGGATCGGAGGACCCGCGACCAGGGCCCTGACCCAGGCCGGCTACCGGTCCTTGCGAGAGCTCGCCGGGGTTCCCCGCAAGCAGCTCGCCGAGCTGCACGGCGTCGGCCCGAAGGCACTCCGGATCATCCAGGAGGCACTCGAGGAGCACGGGCTCACCCTGGGCTGATCCTCGGGCGGCGCCCTGCACGACTAGGAGTCGAAGCCCAGCCCCACCTTGCCCATCGCCTTGAGCCAGAGGTTCTCCTTGCCTCCGTTGGCGTCGGCGCGGGCCAGGGAGCGACGGGTCGCCTCGATGCCGACCCAGCGCAGCGGCTCGGGCGGGAACGGGACCGGCTTCTTGCGCACCATCTCCAGCCGGGTGCGTGGGGTGTCCTCTCCGGCGAGCAGGTCCAGGAGCACGTCGCCGGCGAAGCGGGTGGCGCCGACCCCGAGCCCGGTGAAGCCGGCCGCGTAGCCGACACGTCCCGACATCGCCGTGCCGTAGAACGCCGTGAACCGGGTGCAGGTGTCGATCACGCCGCCCCACGCATGGCTGAAGCCGAGTCCGGCGAGCTGGGGGAAGGTGCGGAAGAAGTTGTCGGCGAGGACGTCGAAGGTCTCCAGCCGTTGGTCGTGCTCCGGCCCGATCCCGCTCCCGTAGTGGTAGATCGCGTCGTACCCGCCCCACAGGATCCGGCCGTCGCGAGTGGTGCGGAAGTAGTGGAACTGGTTGTTCAGGTCCGAGACTCCCTCGCGCCCGCGCCAGCCGATCGACTCGCGCTGCGCGGCGGTCAGCGGCTCGGTCATCAGTGCGTAGTCGTAGACCGGGACCGTCATCAGCCGCAGCCGGCGCAGCAGCGGCGGGAACGCGTTGGTGGCCAGCACGACGTGGCGCGCCCGGACCGAGCCGAGGCCGGTGCGCACCTCGACTCCCCCGGTCACCGACGAGAGTCCTGTGACGGGAGTCTGCTCGGCGATCCGCACTCCGAGCGAGAGGCAGGCGTCTCGCAACCCCCACACAAGTCGGGCCGGCTCGAGGATCGCCACGTCCGGATCATGTACGCCGGCCAGGAACGTCGGCGAGTCCACCCGCTCGCGCACCTGGTCGCGGTCGAGCCAGGTGCTGCCCATGCCGAGGGACCGCATCTGCTCCCACTCCTCGCGCAGCTCGGCCACCTGGTGCGCCTCGGTCGCCACCGCCAGGGTGCCGGTGCGGAGGAAGTCGCAGTCGATGTCGTGCTCCTCGACGGTGCGCTCGATGCCGTCGAGGTTCTCCCGGCCCATCGCGAGCAGCACCTCCATCTCCCCCGGCCACCGGGAGAGACCGTTGCCGAACCCGTGGGTCAGGCTGGACTCGCAGAAGCCGCCGTTGCGCCCGCTGGCGGCGTGGCCACACGTCGCCCCCTCGAGCAGGAGCACGTCGCGGTCGGGGTCGCGCTCCTTGGCGAGCAGGGCCGTCCACAGCCCGAGGTAGCCGCCGCCGACGACCACGAGGTCGGCCGAGTCGGCGCCGGAGAGCACGGCGGATCCGGGCAGGACCGGAGGCTTCTGCGGGTCGTCGAACCAGTACGGCGTCGGGCTGGCCGACCGAAGGGTGGCAGTCACGTGATCAGCAGGCATGCTCAGGCGAGCGCCTTCTCCTGCCGCCGGCGGTTCAGCTCGACCCCGACCACGATCGCGATCGAGATCACGAACATCACCGTGCCCACGACGTTGACCTGCATCGGCACGCCGCGCTGGGCCACACCCCATACATACATCGGGAACGTGGTCGTGTTGCCCGCGGTGAGGTTGGTGATGATGAAGTCGTCGAAGGACAGCGAGAACGACAGCAGCGCGGCGCCGAGGATGCCGGGGAAGACCAGCGGCAGCGTGATCCGCCGGAAGGTCTGCGCCTCGGTGGCATAGAGGTCCATCGCCGCCTGCTCCAGGTTGTCGTCCAGCCCGGCCAGCCGGGCGCGCACGGTCACCACCACGAACGACAGGCAGAACATGATGTGGGCGATCAGGATCGTCCAGAAGCCGAGCTGGCCGCCGAAGCCCGCGGCGACGAACAGAGCGAGCAGCGAGGAGCCCATCACGATCTCGGGCGAGGCCATCGGCAGGAAGATCAGCAGGTTCGCCCCCGACCGGCCGGCGAACCGGTGCCGGACCAGGGCGAAGGCCATCAGGGTGCCGAGGATCGTCGCGACCACCGTGGCGAGCAGCCCGATCTGGATGCTGCGACCCAGGGCGCTGCACATGCTCCCGTCCTGGCAGGGGTTCAGCCAGTTCTGCAGCGTGAACGAGTCGAAGCGGTAGATCAACTTGCTCTTCGGCTTGTTGAAGCTCATCAGGACGACCACGAAGATCGGGATGAACATGTAGACGATGACCAGCAGGCCGCCCATCAGCACCAGGTGCTGGCCGACCCAGCGGCCCATCCGTTGCAGCACAGACATCAGAGCAGCTCCTCGGTCCCCGCGCGGCGGATGTAGAACAGCACCATCACCAGGATCAGCAGCATCAGCATCATCGAGAGGGCACCGGCGGCCGGGTAGTCGTTGGCGTCGGTGAACAGGTTCTGGATGACGTTGCCGATCATCCGCTGGCTCGGGCTGCCGAGCAGCTCGGCGTTGATGTAGTCGCCCACCGCCGGGATGAAGGTCAGCAGGGTGCCGGAGACGACGCCGGGCAGCGACAGCGGCCAGGTGACCTTGAAGAACCCGACGATGGGCCGCGAGTACAGGTCGCCGGCGGCCTCGATCAGGCGATGGTCGATCTTGTCGATGCTCGCGAACAGCGGCAGCACCATGAACGGCAGGAAGTTGTAGACCAGGCCGGCGATCACAGCGACCGGCGTGGCGAGCAGACGACCGTCGTCACCGAGGATCTGGAAGAACTGCAGGGTGTTCACGATGAAGCCGTTGTCGCCCAGGATCAGCTTCCACGAGAGCGTGCGCACCAGGAAGCTGGTGAAGAACGGGGCGATCACCAGCACCAGCATCAGGCTCTTCCAGCGACCCGACTTGAAGGCGATCGCGTAGGCGAGGACGTAGCCGAGCACCAGGCAGATCACGGTCGCGATGCCGGCGTACACCAGCGAGCGGACCAGGGGCCGCCAGTAGTTCTGGACAGCGGAGAGGTAGTTGCCGAAGTCCCAGGTCATGTCGTAGCCCTGCAGCACCGACCCGTCCGGGTCGTAGAGGCTGGTGGCGACCAGGGAGTACAGCGGCACCACGAAGAAGACGACCAGCCAGAGCAGGCCCGGCAGCAGCAGCCAGTAGCCCACCCGCGACCGCTTGCGCGGGGGCGGGCTGTCCGGCTGCTCCGGTGGCGTGGCCGGTGCGACCGGAGCCGCCGCCGTCGAGGCGCTCACGACGCCGCGTCCACCCTGTCCACCCCGGCCGAGGCGTCCTGGTTGTGGTCGAGCAGGAAGGCGTACTCAGGCCGCCAGGAGATGTCGACCGGCTCCCCCTGCCGGAACAGCCGCCGCCTGCCGGTGTTCTGCTCGAAGACCTGTATCTCCTGCCCCCACGGCATCCGGACGAGGTACTGGGTGCTGACGCCGATGAAGCTGACGTCGCTGACCACGCCGCCCGGGATGCTGTTGCCGGGCGCGTCGATGGTCTCGCCCACCGCGGCGATCAGCACCTTCTCGGGGCGGATGCCGACCCAGGCCTTCTCACCGGAAGTTCCGCTGACGTGGGCCCGGGCGGTGGGGATCGAGGCGAGCGTGCCCTGCATGTCGACGGTGACGAAGTCGCCGTCGGGTCCGCGGACCTCGACCTCGATCAGGTTGGACTGGCCCAGGAAGTTGGCCACGAACGTGGTCTGCGGGTTGTCGTAGAGCTCGGCCGGAGCACCCATCTGCTCGATCACGCCCTTGTTCATCACCGCAATGGTGTCGGCCATCGTCATGGCCTCCTCCTGGTCGTGCGTCACGTGCACGAACGTCAGCCCGACCTCGCTCTGGATTCGCTTGATCTCCACCTGCATCGAGCGCCGCAGCTTGAGGTCGAGCGCGCCCAGCGGCTCGTCGAGCAGCAACACCTCGGGGCTGTTGATCAGCGCCCGCGCGAGCGCGACCCGCTGCTGCTGCCCACCGGAGAGCTGGGGTGGGCGCTTGCGGGTCTGCGACTCGAGCTCGACGAGCTCGAGCATCTCGCGGACCTTCGTGTCGACCTCCTTGGCCTTGCGGCGGCGCAGGCCGAAGGCGACGTTCTCGTAGATGTCGAGGTGCGGGAACAGCGCGTAGTTCTGGAACACGGTGTTCACCGGGCGCCGGTAGGGCTTGTCCCAGGTGATGTCCTTGCCGCTGAGCTCGATCGAGCCGGAGGTCGGCGTCTCCAGGCCGGCCACCATCCGCAGGGTGGTGGTCTTGCCGCACCCGGACGGACCCAGCAGGGCGAAGAACGAGCCACTTGGTACGTCGAGGTCCAGCGACTTCACGGCCGTGAAGCTGGCGAACTCCTTGGTCAGGCTGCGCAGGCGCAGGCCCTCGAAACCGCTGTCCGGGCCGGCCTCTTGCCGGTACTCAGCCACCTGTGACATCCGACCAGTCTCCTTCGTACTGCTTGTTCTGCTCGTCGTCGAGCACCATGAAGTCGAACGTGTCCTTCAGATCCTCTTCGCTGGGGAAGATCAGCGGGTTGTCCACCAGCGAGTCGTCGATCTTGATCATCTCCTCGCGCGCGCCCTCGACCGGGCAGATGTAGTTCACCCAGGCGGCCAGCTTCGCCGCGACCGCCGGCTCGTAGTAGTAGTCGATCCACTTCTCGGCGTTGGCCTGGTGCAGGGCATTGTTGGGCACCTGCATGTTGTCGCTCCACAGCGACAACCCCTCCTCGGGGATCACGAACTTGATGTCCGGGTTGTCGAACTGGGCCTGGATCACGTCACCGGACCAGGCCTCGCACGCGACGATGTTGCCGGCGGTGAGGTCCTGGATGTACTCGTTGCCGGTGAAGGCGCGCACCTGGCCGGACCGGACCACGCCTCGCATGTTGTCGATGGCGTTGTCCCACTCGTCCCTGGTGAAGTCGTCGGGGTCGCCGCCCTCGATCCTGACCATGAACGCCATCGTGTCCCGCATCTCCGAGAGCAGGGTGATCTTGCCCTTGAGATCCGGGCGGGTGAGCAGCTCGGTGAAGCTGCCGACCGGCTTGGTCAGCTTGGCGTTGTAGGCGATGCCGGTCAGGCCGGTCTGCCACGGCGCGGAGTAGGTGCGGTCGGGGTCCCACTGTCGGCCACGCAGCGCCTCGAGCAGGTTCTTGTGCAGGTTCGGCACCTTGTCGCGATCGAGCGGCTGGACCCAACCGAGGCCGATCATCCGGGCGGCCATCCAGTCGGTCAGCATCATCAGGTCGCGACCGATGGGCTGGCAGTCGCCGAGCTGGTTGCGGACCTTGGCGAAGAACTCCGCGTTGTCACTGACGTCGTCGGTGTAGTCGACCTTGATGCCGGTGCGGGCCTCGAAGTCCGCGAGGGTGTTCCGCTCGCCCTTCTCGGCCTCGTCGAGGTAGGCGGGCCAGTTCGAGACGACCAGCCGCTTCTGCGACGCCGAGAGGTCGGTGGCCTTGCAGTCCGCGGGGTCCTGGACCGCCGACGGCGTCCCGAACAGCGGGAGCACGGCGGCGCTGCCGATGCCGAAGGCGGCGAAGCCCGCCCCCTTGAGCAGGGTGCGGCGCGACGGTCCCGGCGACATGGCGGAGCTCAGCCCGCTCGCACGTCGACCGGCGCCCTGCGCTCTCCGACTGCCACTGCCTGAGCCGACCACCTGGACTCCCTCCGTGTCGCGCACACTTTTACACGGCGGGTGCAGCCTGACAAGGGATTCCGTCGCCGCGACACATGAATGCCACGGAACCGTTACGTCGCCGACCTCTCTGGAACGGTTTTCGTGACTTCTGGGACGTTCTCAGACTTGCCATGCACGGTGCGGGCGGTGACGATGAGCCGCATGATCGACAAGACCTCCCCTGCGAGCAAGGGCATCCCAGGCCTCGACGACGTCTCCAAGTCGATCATCGAGGAGCTCCAGCAGGACGGCCGCCGTTCCTATGCCGCGATCGGCAAGGCGGTGGGCCTCTCCGAGGCGGCGGTGCGCCAGCGGGTGCAGCGGCTCACCGAGGCCGGGATCATGCAGATCGTCGCCGTCACCGACCCCCTGCAGCTCGGCTTCGCGCGCCAGGCGATGGTCGGGATCCACGTGGACGGGCCGGTCGAGTCGGTCGCGGAGAAGCTCACCGCCATGGAGGAGGTCATCTACGTCGTGATGACCGCCGGCACCTACGACGTCCTCTGCGAGGTGGTCAGCACCGGTGACGAGGAGCTGCTCGACCTCGTCTCGGGCCGCATCCGGTCGGTGCCCGGCGTACGCAGCACGGAGACGTTCATGTACCTCAAGCTCGCCAAGCAGACCTACTCCTGGGGTGTGCGCTGAGCCTGGTCGCGGGAGGTGCCGACTACCGGTCCCTCTCGTTGTGGCACGAGACGGCCGAGGACGACTTCGCCGCCCGGGCACCGCTGCCCGGCCCGGCGTCGTACGACGTCGTGGTCGTCGGTGCCGGCCTCACCGGGCTGTGGTCGGCGTACTACCTCGCGCGGGCCGATCCCTCGCTGCGGATCGCCGTCCTCGAGGCCGAGGTGGCCGGCTTCGGCGCCTCGGGACGCAACGGTGGCTGGTGCAGCGCGCTGTTCCCCACCTCGTGGGACCGCCTCGTCGAGGAGTCCTCGGCCGACGGCGCCCTGAGACTCCACCGGGCGATGCAGGAGACCGTGCGCGAGGTGGGCCGAGTCAGCGAGCTCGAGGGGATCGACGCGCACTACCGGCGCGGCGGGACGATCACGCTGGCGAGCAACCCGGTGCAGCTGGAACGACTGCGGGCCGACGTGCGTACGGCGCACGCGCGGGGGTTCTCCGAGGACGACGAACGGATGCTCGAGCCCGACGAGGCACGGGAGGTGCTGGCCGCGCGCGCGGTCCTGGGCGCGGCGTACACGCCCCACTGCGCGGTGGTCCATCCGGCCAGGCTGGTGCGCGGGCTCGCCCGCGTGGTCGAGGCCGCGGGAGTGACGATCTTCGAGCACACCCGGGTGCACGCCATCGAACCGGGACGCGTCCTGACCGGCGCCGGCACGGTCCGCGCCGAGGTGGTGCTCCGGGCCACCGAGGGCTACACCCCCCAGCTCGCCGGGCTGAAGCGGGCCGTGGCCCCGGTCTACTCCCTGATGGTGGCCACCGAGCCGCTCGACGACGCGACCTGGGAGTCGATCGGTCTCGCCGACCGGCCGTCGTTCTCCGACGGACGCCACCTGATCATCTACGGGCAGCGCACGGCCGACGGCCGGCTGGCGTTCGGGGGCCGCGGGGCGCCGTACCACTTCGGGTCGCGCGTGCGTGCCTCCTACGACGTCGAGCCGCGCGTCTTCGAGGACCTGCGCAGGGTCCTGCGCAACCTGCTCCCCCAGCTCGGCACCGAGCAGGACGGGGTGCGGTTCACCCACCAGTGGGGAGGCTGCCTCGGGATCGCCCGGGATTGGGCCGCCTCGGTCGGGCTCGACCGCCGCACCGGGATCGGCTGGGCCGGCGGGTACGTCGGTGACGGGGTCGCGACCACGAACCTCGCCGGGCGCACGCTCGCCGACCTGGTCACCGGCGCCGACAGCGACCTGGTCGACCTCCCCTGGGTCGACCACCGCAGTCCACGCTGGGAGCCGGAGCCGTTGCGCTGGCTGGGGATCAACGCCGGACTGCGGGTGATGTCGCTCGCGGACGCGGAGGAGGTCAGGACCGGGCGCCGGAGCCGACTCGCCCGCCTGATGGCGCCGCTGACCGGCGGACACTGAGCCCCACGGGGCCCGCGCTGAGACGAAGCAGCCTGATCGGCCACGCCGCAGCAGGGCGCGGGATATCGTGCGGCCACGTCCCGCGGAAGGTCCGACCACTGTGATCAAGGGCGAACTGGGCGACGACACCGAGCGATCGCGGCAGGTGCCCGCCAGAACCCCCCAGCTGAACATCGACGCTGTCTCCAAGCAGATCATCGAGCAGCTTCAGCAGGACGGACGCCGCCCCTACGCCGAGATCGCCGCCTCCGTGGGCCTCACCGAGGAGGCCGTCAGCCGGCGGGTGACCCAGCTCGTCGAGGCCGGAGTGATGCAGATCGTCGCCGTGACCAACCCGCTCCAGCTCGGGTTCGCCCGGCAGGCGCTGGTCGGGATCATCGTCGAGGGTGACCGCAAGACAGTGGCCGTGGCGCTGGCCGCCATCGAGGAGGTCGACTACGTGGTGATCACCGCAGGCGGGTTCGACATCCTGGCCGAGGTCGTCGGCCGCAGCGATGCGCACCTGCTCGAGCTGGTCACCTCCCGGATCAGGCCGATCCCCGGGGTGGTCTCGATCCACACGTTCCTCTACCTCGAGCTGGAGAAGCAGACCTACACCTGGGGCGTGCACGACCCCCACTGAGCCGGCGACTCCCGGGTCACACCGGGGGTCCTGGACGGCGGCGGCGAGGTCAGCGCACGGCCGCGTAGTTCGCCAGGGTCACCCCGCCCGGGAAGCCTCGCGTCTCCACCAGCCGCAGGTTCACCCTGGAGTCGAGGGTGCTGAAGAACGGCGTGCCGCCGCCGACCAGCACCGGGTGCGTGACCACGCGGTACTCGTCGATCAGGCCGGCGCGCATCGCCGTCCCGGCCAGGCCGGCGCCGCCGATCTCCATCGGGGCGCCGTCCTCTGCCTTGAGCCGGGTGATCTCCTCCACGGCATCGCCGGAGACCAGGCGCGCGTTCCCGCTCACCTCGTCGAGGGTCGTCGAGAACACCACCTTCGGCGTCCGCTGCCACACCTGGGCGAACTCGACCGTCACGGGCGACGCATCCTGCTCCTGGTCCGCGGTCGGCCAGTACGCGCTCATCAGCTCCCAGAGCTTGCGGCCGTACAGCGAGACGCCGATCTCGCCGGCCCAGTCGTTGAACCACTGGTGCAGCTCGTCGCTGGGGGTGCTCCAGCCGATGTCCTCGCCGGGCGCGGCGATGTAGCCGTCCAGGCTCGTGTTCATCGAGTAGATCAGCTTGCGCACGGGTCGACTCCCATCAGCTGTGTCGGTCTCGTGGGTTCCGACCCGCAGCGGGGTCCAGAACTCATCGGCTCACCGGCCCGGCGAGACCGGCTCACTGCGAGGTCTCGACGTCGATCTGGTCCTCGGCGTACCACTTGCGGATCACCTTCTTGTCGAACTTCCCCACGCTGGTGCGCGGGACCTCGTCGATGAAGGCCCAAGCGTCGGGCAGCTGCCACTTGGCGAAGTCCTTGCTGAGGAACTCGCGCAGGTCGGCGGGAGTCAGCTTCGCCCCCTTGCGTACGACGACCGAGGCCAGCGGCCGCTCGTCCCACTTCTCGTCCGGGATGCCGATCACGGCAGCCTCGACGACGTCGTCGTGGGCCATCAGCGCGTTCTCGAGGTCGACCGAGGAGATCCACTCTCCGCCGGACTTGATCACGTCCTTGGCGCGGTCGGAGAGGCGGATGTAGCCGAGCTCGTCGATCGAGCCCACGTCCCCGGTCCGCAGCCAGCCGTCGTCGAACTTCTGGTCGACCTCGGGGTCGTCGGAGTTGTAGTAGGCGGCCGTGACCCAGGGACCGCGGACCTGCAGCTCACCGACGGCCTTGCCGTCCCACGGCTGCTCGCTGCCGTCGTCGGCCACGATGCGCCCCTCGACCCCGCACAGCACCCTGCCCTGGCTGCCCCGGTAGGTCCACTGGTCGTCGCCGTCGGCTCCCACAGGCGGCATCCCGGCACTGGCGACGGGCGAGGTCTCGGTCATCCCCCAGGCTTGCCGGACGAGCAGTCCGTGGCGGTCCTGGAGCGCCTTCTGCAACGAGACCGGCACCGCGGAGCCGCCGCACAGGATCAGCCGCAGCGACTCGGGCTTCTTCTCGGGGTTCTTGTCCAGGTAGGCGAGCACGTCGTTCCACACCGTCGGGACGGCGCCGGACACGGTCGGCTCCGACTCGTTCATGAACCGGCACAGCGGCTCGGCCTGCAGCCACCGGTCGGGCATGCACAGCGAGGCGCCGCTCATCAGCGCCGCGTAGGCCAGGCCCCAGGAGTTGGCGTGGAACATCGGCACGATCGGGAGCACCCGGTCGTGGAAGCTCAGGGCGCCGACGTTGCCGGTGGAGACGGCCTGGGAGTGCAGCCAGGCGGAGCGGTGGCTGTAGACCACGCCCTTGGGGTTGCCGGTGGTGCCGCTCGTGTAGCACATCGCGGCGGCGTCACGCTCGTCCAGCTCGGGCCAGTCGAACTCCTCGGACTGGTCGGCGAGGAGCTCGTCGTAGAGCAGCACCTCCTTGCCGCTGGCGCGCAGCGAGTCCAGGTCGGCCGAGGCCGCCTCGGGCCCGGCCACCAGCACGTGGTGCACGGTCTTCATCTCCGGCAGGTGCGGCGCCAGCAGCCCCACCAGTGAGTCGTCGACGATCACCACCTGGTCCTCGGCGTGGTTGGCGATGTAGACGAGCTGCTCGGGGAACAGCCGGATGTTCAAGGTGTGCAGCACCGCCCCCATGGACGGGATCGCGAGGTAGGCCTCGAGGTGCTCGGCGTTGTTCCACTGGAAGGTGCCGACGCGCTGGTCCCCTTCGATCCCCAGCGAGCGCAGCCCGTTGGCCAGCTGGGCGGCCCGGCGGCCCAGCTCGGCGTACGTCTGGCTGCGGGTGCCGTCGGCGGTCGCGGTGACGACCTCCGAGTCCCGGTGGACGGTGGTTCCGTGCCTCATCAGCTCGGCGATGGTGAGCTGGCCGTCCTGCATCGTGCTGCGCATCGAAGGTCCTCCAGTGTCCAGTGTCTGCCGGGTGAGCCGGGCGATGGTCTGTAGCTGCCCCGTGTGCCCCGAGCCTTGCGCACCGGACAAGCGTTGGCCAGACCCAGGACCCGCCGGGGCGCGCTTCGCCCCTACGGGGTACGCCGGGACGGTGCATCCCCCGCGGCTGGGTACTCCCCAAGCTGACGGAACCCACCACTCCGACCTCGGGAGGCAGCATGCGCATCGCCATCACCGGAGCCAGCGGCAACCTGGGATCTGCCGTCGTGCGCAGGCTCGCGCCCGACCACGACCTGGTCGGGATCTCGCGGCGCCCGCCGCACCCCGGGTTCGCCGACATCGAGTGGGTCACCGCAGACCTCACTCAGGACAGTGCGATGCCGACGCTGCGGGAGGCCTTCCGGGGAGCCGACGCGGTGGTCCACCTCGCCTGGGGTTTCCAGCCCTCCCACGAGCTCGACTGGCTCCAGGAGCTCGGGGTGGGCGGCACCCGGCGCGTGCTCGAGGCGGTCGACGCCGCGACCGTCCCCCACCTGGTGCACCTGTCCTCGGTCGGCGCCTACGCCCCGAAGCGGGACGACCGGCCGGTCGACGAGAGCTGGCCCACCACAGGGGTGCCGACCTCGCCGTACAGCCAGCACAAGGCGGCGGCCGAGCGGCTCCTCGACGCGCACGAGACCACCCGTCCCGACGTGCTGATCACCCGGATCCGACCGGGCATCATGGGCCAGCGCAGCGCCGGGAGCGCGCTGCTGCGCTACGGCGTGCCGGCGATCGTGCCCGGGAAGGTGCTGGACCTGCTCCCCGTGCTGCCGCTGGACCGCGGGCTGGCCATCGCGATGGTGCACGCGGACGACGTCGCCGAGGCGATCGAGCGGGTCCTCGTGCAGCGGGTCGGTGGGGCGTTCAACCTCGCCGCCGAGCCGCCGATGACGACCGACCGCATCGCCGAGGTGCTCGGGGCCCGCCCGGTGCACGTGCCCGCGCGTCTCGTCCGCGCCGCGATGGCCGGGGCGTGGCACGCCCGCCTGCAGCAGGTCGATCCCGGGTGGCTCGACCTCGGCTTCGCCTCGCCCCTGATGGACACCTCGCGCGCGCGGCGCGAGCTCGGCTGGAAGCCGACGACGGACGCCATGAGCGTGTTCGGCGAGATCGTCGCCGGCATGCGGGCCGGCGACTCGGACGACACCCCGGTGCTGCGGCCACGCACGGTGGCCCGCCAGCTGCGCGACGCCGTACGCCGCGGCCCGGTCAGCCGGCGTCACCACCCCTGAGGACCCCGCTCCCTTCTCCCCCTGCGGCGCCCATGGTGGTCGAGCAGCGACCGCAGTGGCGACCCCAAGGTGGTCGAGCAGCGAACGCAGTGAGCGGACAGTCGAGACCACTCCGGCGACCCCAAGGCGGTCGAGCAGCGAACGCAGCGGCGAACCCCCAAGGTGGTCGAGCAGCGAACGAAGTGAGCGGACAGTCGAGACCACTCCCGGCACCCCGGCCACAGACCTCACCCATCAGGCGGCTCCCGCCCACCCAGGCTCATCCGGCGTACGCCGGCCGGTGGCACGAACGCGAACTCGTTGGGTCCGGTGGCCCTGATCTGCCAGGGCCCGGCGTGGACGAGCCGGTGGTGGTGCCCGCAGAGCAGGATCAGGTTGGCCAGAGAGGTCTCACCGCCGTCTGCCCAGTGGACGAGGTGGTGTGCGTGGCACATCACCGGTGGCCGGGTGCAGTTCGGGAACCGGCAGTGCTTGTCCCGGGCGACCAGGGCCCTCCATATCGCCGCGGTGACCAGGCGCAGCTGCCGGCCGACGTCGAGGACCTCACCGGCAGTGCCAAGGACGATCGGGATCACGTAGGCATCACATGCCATCCGGCGCACCGCCGCGACGTAGAGGTCCTCGCCGGTCTCCGTGGTCCCGAACCCGGTCCCGTTGCGGAGGTCGTCCAGGGTGATGGTCACCGATACCCGTGGACTGGCTCCGTGACACTCCGGCAGCAGCTCCACCGCCGCCGCGCGGTCGCAGAGCTCGACCAGGGCGTCGAGCATCCGAGCGCCGTGGTCGCGGGGGTCGCGGCCGTCGTGCCCGCACCCGGGGATCACGCAGGTGCCGGGGTCGCAGACCGGGCCGGCGGTGGGCTGGGGCTTGGCCAGGGGGAGGAGGGTGGCGCGGAGCTTGGCGCCGTCCTCGGCCGAGCAGCGGCCCTTGATCCAGGCCCCACCCGCGGTGTCGAACCGCACCGAGAGATCACGGTCCAGGTGGGCAGCGCGGTCCTCACGCTCCATCTCCCGCTCGGCCCGGCGTTCCGCGCCGTCGGGGTCCACAAGGGTGACCAGGATCCGGCCGACCTTGGCCAGGTCGGTGGCATCGAGTGCCTTGGCCTCGGCCAGCATCGCCTGGCACCCGCGGGTGCGGAGGCCGGGATTGGTGGGCAGGTCCTCGACGGCTCGCTCGATCACCTGGGCCTTGGTGACCGAGAGCCACCCGTCAGCGAGCGCCACACCGACCGGGGCCAGCACCGCGGTCCGCACCGCGGCCGCGAGCCGCACCGTCGAAGACCCCGCGCCCTTGCGACCACCCGCAACGGCGGTGACGAAGTCCTGGGTCGAGGCCCACCCGACCGGCTTGACGGCGTTGGTGACCTCGAGCTCGTGCACGATGCCCAGTTCGAGGGCATCGATCGTGGACTTCAGCGACTCCGCCTCGGCGACCGCGTCCATCAGCTCCTCGCCGCGACCGGCCGCCCACAACGTGTCCTGCAGCCCCTGGACCTCGCGGCGGATCCGGGCCAGCTCGGCCGCGACCCGACCGGCGCAGGAGGCGCCCGACGGGGTGTCCGGAGGTGTCCGGCTGGCTGGTCATGAATCAATCCAAGCAGCGACCACCGACAGAAACTGACGAGATTCCCCTTGTTCTACAGGGGATTCTCGAACTTTCTGGGAAGTTTCCTGTGTGAAGATCAGCGACTGAATGTACGCGCCATCACAACTTCCCACTGCAGTGGTGGTTCACGGTGTCCGCTAGCGCTTCACCGTCTTCCTGACCGCTGGTGCCGGCTCCCCGAACATCTCGAGCGCCCGGATGTATCGGCCACCGAACTCGATGCGAGTGATGTCCTTCAGCTTCCACGATTCGACGAAGTCCACCCAGACTCCATCCCTGCCGATGAACTGCAGGTCCAGACGCTTCTCTCCGATGCGTACGACCTTCCCGACGTTGAGCCAGTAGTCAGCACGAGTCTCGAGGTAGATGCAGATCAATTCGGCACGGGCATCCACCAGACGAAGCAGGTCGCTGGTCGAAGCCTCTCGGGGACACTCGAACTCGGCCAGCGGCACTCCGCGACCCGAGACTGCTCGGCTCACGAAGGCACGATTCTCGTGTGACTGCACCTTCGTCACGTGGTCCAGCCGCAGGAGGACCACAGCATCGAGGCGGCCTCCCTCAACCAGACCCTGGAGGATGAGCCAGTCGTCAGCGATCGCGAGCACGAAACCCGAGTCCATGTCGACGTCGAGGTGCTTGCGCCGGATGGTCACCGGATCCCGATCCCGCTTGGCAACTGCCAGTCGGTGCAACATCTTGCTCCGCGACTGACTCACCGAGGCAGTGTGGCAGGTCAGGCCGTGGCGATCCTCTCCTTTACCGATCCCGGCAGCGCGGAGCACGAGCGCGCCTTTCCATGGTGTGGGACGGCTGGTGCGATGTGGTCCTCGCCTCACCCGGTGTGGTCTCGACTTTCCGCTCGTCTCGACTGTCCGCTCGCTGGCGCTCGCTGCTCGACGCAAGGCTGCGCTCGCTGCTCGACCACCATGGGGTCGCGTTCTCCGGCGCAACTCGGGTCAGGGTGCCGCCCTTCAGCTGCGCGGCTGCGGCGGCACCATCACCGCGTTGAGCGCGAGCGCCTTCGCGCGGTCGCCCTTGACCTTCATGGCGCCGGTCAACACGCCGCGGACAGGGTGGAGCTGGCCGGTGGCGAGCCGCAGGAAGTCGGCACCGTCCAGCGAGATGGTGGCGTCGCGGCGCTGCCCCTCGGGCGGGCTGGTCTCGATGCGGCAGGTGCCGTCCTCCACGTGCACGGTGTAGCGGTCGACCTCCCCGTCCTTGCGGCCGCCGATGCGGAAGCCGACGCACAGCTGGAGATCCACGGCCTTCCCGGTGTCGATGAAGTCGGGGAAGCGGCGGAACACCTCCTCGAGCACGATCGGGCGGAAGCCGCCCTCCATCACCGCGCGCATGTGCTTGCCCGACGACGTGGAGACCGCGGTCGCGACGTCGACCGGGTCCAGGGCGGTGGGGTCGAGCACGGCCCGGTCGCTGCCGGGGACGGTGAACACCGTGCCCACGGCGAGCGCGAGCAGCTCGGCGCCCTCGATCCCGAGGTGTCCGCCGAGGTAGAGCAGTGCGGCGTTGGCCTGTCCCGTGGCCAGGCGCACGAAGTCGACGATGTCGGCCCGGATGCTGACGTCGGGGTCGGCGCCCTCGTCGAGACTCACGTCGCCCGCCGCGAAACGTGCGGTGTGCACCTCGGGCTTCTTCTTCGAACGGGTGAGCTCGAACCGCACCACCCCGTCGACCTCAGCGAGGCGCTCCGCGTCGGAGAACTCCTCGAACCGATCCAGGATCGCGGCCACGGCGGCGGCCCGGAACTCGTCGCGGTCGAGGAGCTTCTTCAGCTCCTCGTCGGAGGCGTCGCGGATCATCGCGGTGACCTCGTCGATGGCGGTGGTGCAGAAGTAGTCGCTCACCTCGGCGGGTGACATGGCGACGAATCGGTCGAGCAGGGCGGACACGGGCGACTCCTGGTGTGGGGTACGTCGCACACGTTAGGGGCTCAGCGGCCCGGAAGGTGGGTTCTCGGCGCCATTCGTGGGCCGTGCCGCGGCCGTCGTAGGCCCGCGAGCTCGACCAGCCGCTGCACGCGGTGCCGGTGCCCGGCGTACGGCTCGAGCAGGACGGCGAGTCCCTCGTCGTCGACCGGCTCCCCGGTCAGCACGAAGCCGATGTTCGCCGCCACGTGGTAGTCGCCGAAGCTGACCGAGTCGGGGTCGCCGAGGGCTCTGGAGCGGGTCTCGGCGCTGGTCCACAGCCCGACCCCGGGAAGGGTCCGCACCCGACGGTCGAACTCCTCGGGCGTCTCGCGCCCGGCGCGCTCCAGGGAGGCAGCGACCCGGGCGGCGTGCTGGACGGGACGCGACCGGGCGCCGTCCACGGGCAGCCGCAGCCACTCCCACGACGGGATCGCCCGCAGCTGCTCGGGCGAGGGCTGGATCCACAGCCGGACCGGCGGGTCGGGCTCGCTGGGCGGGCCGGGTGCCCGCTCCCCGAAGCGGTGCACCAGGGTCCGGAAGGCGGCGAACGCCTCCAGGGCGGTGACCTTCTGCTCGATGATCGCCGGGACGAGTGACTCCATCACCAGGTCGGTGGCCCCAAGGCGCCAGTCGGAGTGTCGTCGCCAGGCGTCGGCGATCGGCTTGTGGTGGGGCACGAAGCCCGAGGGGTCGTCGTCGGCGCCCAGCATCCGGGGAAGCTGCTCGAGGATCCACTCCGCACCGCTCCCCCACGCCTCGCCGATCACGATGCCGGCCCCCGGGTCGGTGGTCAGCCGCAGCGACGTGGTGCCCTCCGGCGTGCGCACCCCGCGCCAGATCGAGCCGTCCGCCGCGGTCCGGAACGTCGGGTCGCCCATCCCGCGACGGTGGGTCAGCAGCACCTTCATCACCGGGCACGGCCAGTCCGGTCGCCAGACGCGCACGAGCGGAGCGAGCGTGCTGGTGGGCATGCTCCGAGACTATGTCGGCGCCTGCCGACACAATGGTCCGCATGCTGCTCGCCCGGCTCGTCGAGGTCTCTGCACAGGTGGCTGCCACCCGCTCGCGCCTCGCCAAGCGCGAGCTGATCGCCGGGCTGTTGCGCGAGGCAGCCGCCTCCCCTGACCCCGACGAGCTCGACATCGCCGCCTCCTATCTCTCCGGCACGCTCCGCCAGCGGCGCACCGGCGTCGGCTGGCGCGGGCTCTCCGACCTCCCGCCCCCGGCTCCGGAGCCGTCGGTCGGGCTCCCCGAGGTCGACCGCACGCTGGAGGAGCTCAGCGTGCTCGCCGGCTCCGGCTCGATGACCGCGCGGCGAGCAGCGGTGACCGAGCTGTTCGCGCGGCTCACGGCCGGTGAGCAGGATTTCCTGCGCAACCTGGTGACCGGCAACGTGCGCCAGGGCGCGCTCGACTCGGTGATGCTCGACGCGATCGCGGAGGCCGCCGGCCTGGACCTGAAGGTGGTGCGCCGAGCGGCGATGTTCAGCGCCCCGACCGGTCCGATCGCCCGGGCTGCGCTGACCGGTGGCGCGGAGGCGCTGCTCGACTTCAGCATGGTGGTCGGACGGCCGGTGCGCCCGATGCTGGCCGGCTCAGCGCCCGACGTCGCGGCCGGGGTGGAGAAGGTCGCCGGCATGTTCGCGGTCGACACCAAGCTCGACGGCATCCGGATCCAGGTGCACAAGCACGGCGACGAGGTGGCGGTGTTCACCCGCAGCCTCGACGAGATCGGCACCCGGCTGCCCGAGGTGGTCGCGGCGACCCGGTCCCTGCTCGCGACCGACCTGATCCTCGACGGCGAGGCGCTCACCCTCGACGAGGCGGGCCGGCCCCGCCCGTTCCAGGAGACGGCGTCGACCACCGCCACCCACACCGGCGCGACCGGCATCCGGCCGTTCTTCTTCGACCTGCTCCTCCACGAGGACGAGTCGCTGATCGAGGCCCCCACCCGCACCCGCCTGGAGCGGCTGGACGCTGCCGTGCCGGAGTCGCTGCGCGTGCCGCGGCTGGTCACCGACTCACCCGAGGAGGCAAAGGCGTTCTTCGACGCCGCGATCGCCGACGGCCAGGAGGGCGTGATCATCAAGCGGCTCGATGCGGCGTACGACGCGGGGAGGCGTGGCTCGGCCTGGGTCAAGGTCAAGCCCCGGCACACCCTCGACCTGGTCGTCCTCGCTGTGGAGTGGGGCAGCGGCCGCCGCCAGGGCTGGCTCTCCAACATCCACCTCGGCGCCCGCGGCCCCGACGGCGAGCCGGTGATGCTCGGCAAGACCTTCAAGGGGATGACCGACGAGATGCTCGCCTGGCAGACCGAGCGCTTCCTCGAGCTGGAGACGTCCCGGTCGGGTCACGTCGTACACGTCCTGCCGGAGCAGGTGGTCGAGATCGCCTTCGACGGCGTGCAGCGCTCGACGCGCTACCCCGGGGGCCTGGCGCTGCGGTTCGCACGCGTGCTGCGCTACCGCGACGACAAGCCGGTGAGCGAGATCGACACGTTGGACGCGGTGCGCGCGTTTCTGTGAGGTCGGTGCAGAGGCGATCTTTTCAACCACGGTGGATGGCGGGCACACCGGGCACATCGGGCGCACCGGTGAGTGGCGTTCACCGGCTAGTGATCGAGCTGCGGTGCCCGTGCATCCGGCTCGCGCGGAGACAGCCGGTGACCGGTCACCCTGGCCCCGACACGGAAGGCGACGATGGCGATAGCGACGCCGGCCAGGTCGTCGGCGATGTGGTGCCACCCGAAGTACAGGGTCGCCACGATCGTGACGGCGAAGTTGACCCACAGCACAGTGCGAATCACCTGGTTGCGGATCGTGTGCCGGGCCATGAGCGCCCACAGCAGGGAGATGGCCGTGTGCAGGCTGGCAAAGCCCGCCACCCCCTGGTACTCACCGCCGCTCCACAAGAACCCGTGCCGTGCGTGCACCAGGGAGTTCATCAGGTCGGAGGTGCCGTTCGACGTCAGCTCGCTCGTCAGCCAGGGGTAGACGATCCCCGGGCCCAGGGTGGGCAGCAGGTAGTAGGACGCCGCTCCGAGGGTCCAGGCGATGCCCTGGGCCGTGACGAACCACCAGCCGTAGCCGATGTTGTTCGACCAGACCAGCCAGCCGGTGACGAGGACCGCCACCAACGGGATGTAGGCGAGGTACACCGAGGAGAGCAGGTGTGCCGCCACGCCCGTGCCCAGGACGTCCTGCAGCAGGGTGGAGGGGTCGTGACCGAGCAGCAGGAACCGGTCGAGCGCCCGCAGCTCCTGGTCGTACTTGACGTCCCGGACGAGCGGCAGGACGGACTTCAGGTTCCGGTAGGACACGTAGATCACGTAGAACGCGGAGATGCCGACAACGACCAGCCGCAGCCGGGGGCGCGTCCAGTGCGTGCGCAGCCGGTGCCGGACGGCCTCGATCGTCCGAGCCGGGTGGAGCCGTCCCTGCCACAGCGCCCGGGGCAGGAGGTCGAGGACGATGGCACCCACGCACAGCACCGGAAGTCGGACCCACGACGGTCCGAGGAAGCTGCCCTCCGGGTCGGCGATCGGCATGTCGAGCACCAGGCTCGCTGCCAGGGCCATGGCGCCGATGACGAACGCGTTGGCCACCAGGAAGCCATGGGTCCGCCGAGCCCCCGCGTGCCCGGCCGGGGCCGAAGGAGCCGACTGGGCGGTGGTCACTGCCATGGCTCTGATCTGACAGGCGACATGAGGTGGGGCATGGGTCTCCTCGACCGGTGGGCGTGTGGCAGCCGCGTGCCCGACGGGTGCGGACAGCGGCGTCTCCTCGCGTCCAGCACGCGCTGCTCGCACGACGTGCCGAAGATGCAGAGGGGACGTCAGTCTGCCTGATCCAACCAAAACACTTGCGCAGCAACGCCGTTCTCGCGGGTGCGAGACGATCACGGGGTGAGTCCCTCGATCCGACCGCCCCACTCGATCGTGCTGCTCGTGGGGCGGGAGGAATACACCGCGCCGACGTCGTTCGGTGGCGCGACCTCCATGGCTACGACCGACTGCATCGCCGTGGCCACGCTCAGCCCGGTCGACGGGCCGACGGTCGTCTCGGTCGCGCCCTCCGCCGACCAGCCGGGCCTCGTGACGCTGGGTGAGTACACCATCGAGTCGGAGGGCCTGGTCTCGGTGCGTGACGTCTTCCACCGGGAGCACGACGCCATGGGGGTCGAGGCGGGGTACGTCGACGTGCGGGTCCTGGCCAACGACGCCGTCGAGCCGGACGAGGTGGTGTTCGTCATACGGCCCGGTGGTTGGTGATCGCGCCGTGGTGACCTGACGCGTGCCGGGCCTTCGGCACGCCGGGTCCGTCCGGAGCGGGCACACGGGTAGCGTCCGGGGGTGGCCAGTCCTCGCCGTTCCGGTGCTCGTCGGCGCAGACCCTCACCCCGCCGTGGCGGGACGCGACCGCCGCAGCTGCCGGTGCCGGCCGGGCCGGGCGAGCGGACCTGGGTGCTCGACGTCCCGTACGGGACGCAGGTCGACGGTGCCACCTGGCACCCGGCGGTCAGGGTCCATCTGTACGTCGGGCCCGCTCTGCCCCCGCACCTCGCTCCCTATGCTCCGGGGCCGTACACGCTCGGTCGGTTCATCGAGAACTCCCTGAACCCGGAGGACCCGACGCCCAGCCCCGAGCCGACGGGCGCTCTCGAGCCCCGGCGGATCCAGTTCGAGGCGGCCGACGCGATCGCCGAGCGTGCCGCCGCGGGTGGTCGGCAGTTCCTCCTGGCCGACGAGCCGGGTGTGGGCAAGACGATCTCGGCCGTCCTCGGGGCGACGGCGGTGGGCGACCTCCGCGGCGCGCGGCGGGTACTCGTCGTGGCGGACCGGCCTGCGGCGATCACCATCGGTCACTGGTGCCGCACGATCACGGCGCTGGGCGACGGCGGCCTGGAGTGGGTGGTGATCACGTGGGACAGGCTCGAGAAGGTCAAGGACCACGCTTGGGACGTGATCATCGCGGACGAGGCCCACGCGCTGCGGCGTACGACGACGAAGCGGTGGAAGCTCTGGGCGAAGGTCTCGGGGCACGGGCGGCCGCACGACCAGGCTCCGTTCGTCATTGCGACCACCGCGACGCCAGGACACACGCCCCTCGAGCTGCCCTACCTCGCTCCCGCCTATGCGCAGGTGCTGGACGAGCCGATGCGGGAGTGGACCTCGGCGACCCAGCCCGAGGCGGTGTTCGCCCGTGCGCTCGAGCGCCACGGCGTCGGGGTGGAGCAGGGCCGGTACGGCGCGACGTGGACCACCGATCCCGCGCGACGCGCGGCCGACCTCAAGCTGGTGCGCGGCTGGCTCGCCGACGAACGGCCTGCGGCGATGCTGCACCGGGCCGCGCCGTGGGGGCCGGTGCCGATCTCCGGCATGCCGGTGACGCTCACGCCGGCCGAGCGGACGGCGTACGAGGCCGAGTGGGGCGAGTTCTGCCGGGAGATGGACCTCGCGCGTCGCGGCCGCAACGTCGCCAAGGGCCGGGCCGCGCTGCTGCGCTTCCGGCAGAAGGCCGGGCTGATCCGGGTGGACTCGACGGTCGCCTGGATCGCCCAACAGGTCCAGTCCGATCGCCAGGTGGCGTGCTCGGTCGAGTTCGTCACCACTGCCGCCGACCCCATCGTCGACCGGCTGCGTCACTCCGACATCGACGTGGCCACGATCTATGGCCGCGACCGGTTCGACGTCGAGGCCGAGCGGCTCCGGTTCCAGACCGGGCGGGCCAAGGTCTGCGTCTTCACAACGGTCGCCTCGATCAGCCTGCACGCCGGCGAGACCCTCGCCGACGGCAGCCAGGCGAGCACCGAGCCGCGGGTCGGCATCTTCCACCAGGCCCGCTTCTCGGGCATCGCCGCACGCCAGGTGACCGGTCGCACCCACCGTGATCACCAGGTCTCGCCGTGGCACATCGCGTACGCCGAGGGCACGGTCGAGGAGCAGGTCGGCAAGGTGATGGTGGAGCGGATCGCCGCAGCCTCCGACACGGTGGGCAGCGACACCACCGGCCTCACCGACCTCGCGCAGCTACTCGGGGCCGACTGGCTGCCGCCCGCGGACCTGACCGCGGGCGGCACCTGAGACTGCTGCAGACGGGCGCGGGCTTCGGACCTGAGCAGGAGCCGCCAGTCCGGAGTCGTCACCCACTCCCGCAGGCGGGGTAGTCGGCGAGCGAGATCGACATCCAGGCTGGGGTGCGGGAGTTCTTGTGAGGGGACGCAGCGTCCGGGGATTGACCTCGTGGTCGTCACGTGACTGCCACCCCGCGTCACTCGCGTCGGTGGAAGCTGACCTTGCCGTTCGGATGGTGTCGGGTCTCGAACCGCGGGTCGTGGACCTTGCGGTGGTGGTGGTGCAGGCACAGCAGGCGGCCGGTGGCAACGTTGGTGTGGCCGCAGTCTGCCCTGGCACGCCCAGCTTCACGAATGCTCGGTGCTGTGCGGCCCGTGCCCCCCTCGCTCACGGCCGCGAGCCCACCTCGCGAATCACAGGTTCCTGGGCCTGCGCGGGATCGACCGGCTAGATGACCTCGACGCGCACCGACGCGGCGACGCCCATCGCCCAGTCGAGACCCTCGCCGTAGCCGAGGGCGAGCGGCGCGGCACCTCCGGTGTCCGGGGACTCCGGCACGAGCGCGCCGGCATGGACCCGGTCGCCCCACAGGACGTAGGCACGCTCGTCGTCGTCCTGGTGCGACGTCCAGGTGAGCCCGGCCGCGGCGGTGTGCTCGTGCAGCCACGCCGCCCACCGGGTGGCCAACGGGTAGCCCGCGGGGTAGGTATGGGTGAGGTCGGCGGCGTGGAGCCCGAGCGACCTCAGCCCCTGGCCGTGCAGCGACACGACCTCGATGCGTCGCTCGATCCGCAGGGCGCTGAGCAGGTGCTCGCTCCACTTGGCCGAGTCGACGACCGAGCCGGGCATCTGGTCGTGCAGGAACGTCTCGAAGAGTGCTCCGCGGCGAGAGGCGCCGACATACATCGTCGGGACCTGTGAGCCCCGCGTGTCGCGCAGCGGAGCGAACCGGGTGGGCTCGCCGACGCCCGGGTTGAACAGAGTCCCGTCGTCCTCGATGCGCCCGCTCGGTGAGTGGTGCGCGGCCGGGTGGATGCGCCACAGGCGGGTACCGACGACCAGCGGTTCGGTCACCGGACGCGCGAGCGAGGTCGGCGGACCGCTGGGCGGCTCGCGTCTGCTCACGCGGACTACAGGCCCGGCGCAGGCGGCGGGAGGGCCCGGTCGACCGCGTGACGCAACGCGTCACTCACGATCTCGGGATGCTCGTGCACCTCGTCGGCCGGCGACCGGCCGTCCAGGTAGGCGTTCGGCGCGGAGGCCCAGGCCAGCACGTCGGCGTCGCTCCAGCCCGCCGGCTCCAGCAGTGCCCTCAGTGCCGTCCATGCGGACGCCACGGCGATGAGATCGTCCTCCACCCTCACGAACTGGAAGCCCGGGTAGAGCAGGCCGCCGTGACGCTTGACCCCGGCAAGGCCCTTGCGGCGGCGCAGGTTCGCGGTGTGGGAGCGTGCCGACTCGGGACGTGCGCCGGTCAGCAGCGCGACCTCGTCGGCCGCGAGCATCCCCCACTCGCGCTCCACGTCGCGCCAGCGTTCCTCGCGCAGCGCGGCCTGAGCCAGGTGGCCGGGACCGATGTGGGCTGAGGAGTCGGCCAGAATCTTCTCGACGAGACCGATGGTGGCCACCTCGTTCATCGCGCGCAGCGCGGCGCGGCGAGCCGTGTCCTCGTCGACGCCAGCCGGCACCGGGACGCTGACGGTCGTCATGGCACTCACCTCTCTCTGACAACGATGATAGCGATGCCGCCTAACGTTGTCATCGCAGTCATGGTAGACGGTCAACGACCGCGTGAAGTGGCTGGCTACTCGCCAGACCTGGGCGGGGTGATCGATCAGCGCCTCAGCCATGGTCGCCTGCGCCGTCTTCGGCTGGGGCTTCGTGGCCGCGACCGGCCTTCCTGGTCGCCGCGGTCACAGCCGTCCTGGCAGCCTCGTGCGGTCAGCACCGCCGCGGACGCGAGCCCGACCCCACCGGTTTCCCCACCCTCACCGAGCCCTCGGGAGAGCGGCGGTAGCCCGTACGGCGATCGCCCCTACAGGACGCTCAGCACCTCAGGGTTCTCGCAGGCCCGCGCGAACGCGGCGATCCGGGCCCGGATCTCGCGGCCCAGCAACCAGCGGCCGATCGGGTCGGCGACCGGGGCGAGCCAGGCCGGCCGGGCCGACCAGGTGTACTTCCACACGGCCCGGGTCCCGGGCACCCCATCGCTGTCCTCGGCGGTGAAGCGCCAGCCGCCACCGAAGCTCGCGAAGAACCACGGCCCCTACTCCATCGTCATGCCGACCGAGGTCGGCGGCCGGTAGGAGACGTAGCGGCTGATCATCGTCGGCCCGACCCGCGCCCTGGTCAGCGTGCGGACGCCCTTCCCCGGACGGTCGGCGTCGATCAGGTGCTGGTGCCGGATGAACGGGTCCCAGGCCAGCCGGACCTCGCCGGTCGTCTGCGAGACGGCGAACGCCGTGTCAGGCAGGACCGGGATCCACGCCTCTGCTGTGACCTGGGGCATGCGCGGAGCATGTCACGCCTCGGTCGTCACGGGTCCCGTCGTTCGTCGCACGACCTTCCTGCTCCTGTCCCGCCTCGCGACGGGCGCGGCATGAGCAAGGGCGAGATCTCCGAGCAGCTCGACATCACACCCTCCACCGCGACCCGTCGCGTCGCCCCCTGGCAGACGCCGGACTCGTGCGGCGGGACCGGTGCCCTGACGGCCACCGCACCGTGGTCGTCACCATCACCGATGCCGGCTCCACCCGTGTCGCAGCCGTGCGCCAGGCCCGCATCGAGACTCTGCGCGACACCTTCCGGGCTTGGCCTCCGAGGAGCTGAGCACCCTGGCCGCCGTCATGGACCGCCTCACCGAACCCTCGCGGCCGACCTCCCCCACGACGACGGCTTCACCGACCGCCACCTCCGCGACCACCCGAAGCCATGGCCGAACAGAGATCAGGTCCTACGGCGCGGGGCCGGCCTGACGTGCACCCGATCCGGCCCTGACCAAGGCCCTCTAGGTCTCCGGCAGGTTGGCCTGCTCCATCACGTCGAAGCGCAGCGTCCGGGCGGGCGGGGACAGGAGCGGCCCACGCTGGCGCTGCAGCCACAGCACCGGGTTGCCCTGCATGTCCCGCGCGAGCGACCAGCGACGGGTGAGCTCGATGCCGTTGCTGGGCACCGCGAGCGGAGCGATCACGTGGTCTGGGCTGCCGGCCTCGGGCTGCAGCACCTGCGCCACCGGGTCGGGCATCGGCCTGGGTCGTTGCCGCGAGAGGTCGGCGAGGTTGCGCTGGATCAGGCGGCGCGGGGACCCCTCGTCGCTCAAGGTGTACGGCGTCCACCACGGCCCGATCCCTCGGGCCGGAACGTAGGCGTACTCGCGCTGCTCGCGGGCGTCACCGGGGGGCGCGCCCGCGTTGAAGGGGGGCCCGTCGGGGAGGGTGAGCTCACGCTGGTCGACGTCGCGACCGTCGATGGTCCGCTCCACTGCCCAGAGCAGGTTGGACTGCTCGTCGAGCCCGAGCTGCACCCGCTCCACGGGCGCGCTCTCGAGCGGCAGCTCGGCGACGTGCCACAGCACCAGCTCCTCGTCCGCCAGACCCGGGTCCCCCGGGGTCAGCGCGTCCACCCCGAACAGCCGCCAGGCCTCGGGTGGGCGCAGGCCGGCCCAGGTCGTGTCGTCGTACTCCCGCCCGAACGAGTCGCGCACCACCACGGACTCCACCGCGACCACGTGCCCCGCGTCAGCCAGCACCGGGAACAGGAACCAGTCGTCGCTGTGGGAGAAGATCAGGTCGGTCAGCAGGGCCGTCGCCGCGTGCGCGCTGTCCGGCGGGTAGCCGCCGAGGTCAACGTCGGCGTTCTCGATCTGCCACCATCGGGTGCTCGGAGACCCCGGGTAGCCGAGCGGCGTCGGGATCGCCTCCCGCGGCTGCCCTGCCGCTGCAGGCTCGCCCGGGGCCCCGGCGTCCACCGAGTGCCAGTCGAGGCGGCCGCCGCGGTGCCGTCGTACGGCGAGCTGCTGACCGGCCGCGGTGAACGACGTCGCCGCGGTCTGCTCGTAGAGCAGCTGCTCGCTGTCCCACGCCGGCGTGCTGTCGGCCGGGATGTCCGCGGGGAACGCCTCGCGCGCGAGCCCGAGGGCGTCGCGGTTGCGCCACACGAGGAGGCCGTCGGGCACCTGCTCGAACTCCTCGTACGGCGGCGCCGGCCTGTGGAACAGCAGCGAGGGATCGGCCGTCACCGACGGGTTGTCGGCGAACTCTCGCCCCACCCGGACGCGGCGCCCCATCGTCCACCAGTCGTCGATCTCCGACTCCACGATCGCCTCGGCCGGGATCACCTTCGGGTCGAAGCGGGGGTCCGCGGCGGCGATCGCGCGCTGGCGCAGCCGGTAGTCGATCCACACCGGCGACGACGCGTTCTCTCCCTGGTGCTCCCCCATCTGCCACTGCCGGCCCAGGAACCAGACCGGGTCGTGCACCGCGGCGCCGAAGCCCTCGGCGAGGTTGCGCTGGTGCGCGCGCGGCTCCAGTCGCAGGTGGGCGGTGACGGTCATGGGCGTTCCTCAGGTCGTGAACAGCGGGTAGGGCTCGAGCCGGACCCGGGACGGGCCCGAGGACTGCAGCCAGATCGTGGGAGCCAGTGACTGCAGCTCGCCGAGGTCCTCCAGGTGGGCGGTGCGGGCGTGCGCCAGCTCGCGGGTCTCGGCCAGGATCTGCAGGACCAGCTCCTCGTCGATCCGCTGCCGCGGCCGCGGCGGCACCGCCAGCAGGATCGCCTGCGGGGCACGTGCCGCCGGGGCGTTGAAGCCGAACGCCGCCGAGGTGCTGCGCTGGGGCATCGGGACCGCCTCGGAGAAGCTGTCGACCAGCCCGACGGCGACCCGCTCCCCCGTCCAGGCGCCCGGCGTGCCGTACGCCGCGACGAACCGCCGGTCCACGTCCAGCCCGGTCACCGACCCGTCGGCGCGGACCCTGAGGTTGTCCACGACCGTGGCGGTCAGGAACGGGTCGCCGGGCGAGCTGGACCAGGCGTCCAGCGGGGTGCCCAGGCCGAGCTGGAGCGCCTCGAGCCGGGCGAGCGCCGGCCGGACGGGCGCCACCACGGTCAGCCAGGACTCGGCCAGCGACGGCTCGGTCGCGCCGACCTCCAGACCGGTGTCGGCCACCAGCGCCTCGCGCCGCCAGCTCGCCGTGACCGCGAGCCGACCCTCGGGCAGCGCCAGGTCGGCGATCGCCGCCGCGAGCGTTGGCACTCCGTCCGGCCGCTGCTCCCGCTTGCGCTTCTCGTGGTCGGGGAGCGGCGCGGCGAGCTCGCCCACGGAGACGAGGTCGGCCGGCTGCGGCGCCGCGTCCAGCCGCTCCTCGAGCGCCGTCGCGACCGCCGCTGCGAGGTCGGCGGCGGGAGTCGCGTCGTCCGGCGGCGTCCGGCCGAGCAGCGCGGCATACAGCGCGTCCCGGTCGGCGCGCTCGCTGACCGGGGTCACCCCCCAGGCCAGCGCCCGTCGGAGCAGTGCCGGACGCGTGTCGTCGTCGGCCGCGCGCAAGTCATTGACCAGGCTCCGGCCGGTGACGTGCAGCGCGGTGTAGCGGGCGGCCAGCTCCTGGTAGATCTCGGCGTCGATCCCCTGCTGCGTGGCCGCGTCCTGGACCAGGTCGCGGCCGGCGGCGGGCCGGTTGCCGAACCCGCTGGCGAGGTGGCGGGTCCGGAGGAGCTCGGCCGGCGAGGCCACCACGGGATCCACCAGGCCGATCAGCCGACGCAGCCGCCGGTGGACCTCGGCCGGGTCCATCGCGTCGGCCTGCTCCGCGGTGAGGCCGAGCGTCGCGAGGTCGGCCCAGGTCTGCGGGTTGCCCCGCGCGTCGGTCAGCACCCACAGCCGAAGGTCGGCCGGCGTCGCCTCCTCGACGACGCTGTCCGGTGGCGCCCCGAGATGCGCGCGGACCAGGTCGGGCACGGTCCCGGTAGGCATCCCGGCCAGGGTCGACGGCATGAACGGCAGGTCCACCGAGTGCACCCGGCCGAGCTCGGCGCCGCCGCCGTCGCGCACCACCCACTCCCGGTTGTGGTCCTCGGTGACGACGGTCTCCGGCAGGTCAAGCCGGCGCCGGACCAGCTCGGCCAGGAACTCCTCGGACAGCGCGAGCGTGTCCGTCGGGGTGAGGCCGAGGTCGACCAGCGTCACCAGGGCGAACTCGGTGCCGTCGTCCCGGTCGGTGACCCTCCAGGTCCACGCCCCACCGACCGTCTGCTCCACGAACGCCGCCAGCGACGGGTCCGCGAGCCGGACCGGGCCGGCGTCGAGCGGGACGTCGTCGAGATCGACGTGGGGCACGGTGGCCAGCACCATGCTCTGCACCTGGTAGCCGGACGGCGGCGTACGCAGGAACTCGAAGGTCGGCGGCCGCGAGAACCCCGCAGCGGCCTCCATGGTCTCGGCGGCGCGATCGACCTGCCGGCCGACCAGCTGCATCACGCCGTCGGCCATCAGCAGGTCGCCGTAGGTGTCGAGCGCGTCGTGCAGCGTCTGCAGTGCCGTGGCCTGGTCGGGGTCCAGCGGGAACTGCGGGTCGCCGGACAGCAGCCCGGCGAGGGCGTCGATGCCGTTGCAGACCTCGTGGGGGTCCCGCCGGTCCGGGCGCATGGCGTACGCCGGGCTGGTGCGCAGCTCCTTGACCCGCTGGTGGTCGCCGACGACGTTCTCGACGTGCCGGCCGACGATCTCGTAGACGTGGAAGCCGAGCCGCACCTCCTCGGCGATCTCCTCGGCCAGCCGCGCGGTGCGCGAGCCGATGTCCATCTCCCACGGGTTGCGGCCACCGTCGTTGGCGGCGCCCTCCCGCTCGGAGGAGAGGAACTTGTCGCGCAGGACCACCGCCGCCAGCGTCTGGTTGTACGACGGGGTGTGCAGCCGCCCCGCGGCGGTGGGACCCGGTTCGCCGAGGAACGGGCCGTCGACCCAGCCGTAGGCCCCGAGCCGGTGCTGGTGGCGGCTGCTGGCGCTGTGCGCCTGGAGGCGCTGCCAGGCGAACCCCGTCACCCAGGGGTCGATCCGGTGCGCGGCACTGTCGATGGTGGCTCGCAGCGCCCGCTCGAGCTGCGTGCGGCGGGCGTCGGGGATCGTGATCGTGAAGCGCCGCTCACCGGTGTCGGGGTCTCTGTCGTCGATGCTCCAGTCGGGCTGGTCGAGCTCGTGGGTCAGCGCGCGCGTGGCCTCGACCTGGCCGCGCAGCGCGCGCAGGGCCAGCTCGCCGCCGACCTGGCCCCGCAACCAGTCGGCGTCGATCTGGCAGGCGTGGGTCAGCAACCGGATCAGCAGGCTGTCGGGCAGGGAGCGGAGCTGCCACTCCCCGTCGCGGTCGAGCACCCACCAGGTCGCGAACACCTCGGTCAGGTCCATCGGCCCCTCCGCGTCGAGCAGCAGCGACAGGAACCGGGTCAGCGCCACCCGCCCCGGTTCCTCGCGGTTGCGCTGGCGGCGCAGGGTCCGTGACGGCTGCACCAGCGGGAGCCGGCTCGTGCGGGCGTGGCCGTTGCTGAGGTACGTCGTCGACGGCGACGTCGCGAGCAGGCCCTCGACCCGGCCGTAGAGCCGTCGGGAGAGGTCCTCGAACTCCTGGAGGGCATCGGGACCGAGCTGGTAGGGCAGCACCCAGGCGGAGACGGGCAGGAAGGAACGGTGCGCGAAGCGCCGGCTCGACGCCTCCCGGCTGAGCAGGTCCATGAACCGCTCGCTGCTCGCGCCGACGACGTTGCCGCTGCGTCGCGCGGCGGCGGCCCACTCACCACGCAGCCCGGCCAGCGCCAGCGCGGCACCCTCCTCGACCCGGGCCTGCTCGGGGTCCGTGGTCGCGGGGTCGGTGCGCCACTCCTCCAGCGCGGTCACCGGGAGCAGGCCGTAGGGCTGGTCGCCGACCCGGACCGGCATCAGCGGCCCCTCGGGACAGAAGCGCGAGTCACCCAGCAGGACGGTCGGGTCCTCGGGGTCACGGTGAAGCACGTCACGGATCTCCTCGACCGAGGGCACCACGTCGTCGACCGGGGGAAAGGCCCACTGGTTGATCCGGAAGGCGTCGTCGGTCACCTCCCAGACGTCGGCCAGCCAGTGCCCGAGGAGCGGCGGCCACAGCGCCTGCGCCATCCGCCTGCTGTCCTGGGTGTCGTCGGGGGAACCGGCCCCGGGGAAGGACGGCAGCACCCCGCTGGACCCGGTGAGGTGCTGCTCGATGGTGCGTCCCACCGTGTCGTCGCGGCTGTGGGACAGCCGTGCCCGCGCCACCGAGCGCCAGCCCTCCGCGTCGAGCGCGAGGTCTGCCGCGGGGGCGCCGTGCACGGTGTTGGTCGGGGCGCCCAGCCGGAGCACCCCGAGCTCACCGGCGTCGACCAGGCCACGGAGGTGCTCGTCGGGTGCCTCCTCGCCCAGCCCCACGACGTACACCGCCTCCAGGGACTCCGGGGTCAGGCCAGCGTCCAGCAGCCACTCGCCGGCCAGGCCCACCTCGACCGCCGTGCTCCACGACGCCCACCAGGTCTCGCGCGCACGGTCGGCCTCGTCGGGGAGCGGGATGGTCAGTGCGTCCGGGAGGATGGTGGCGTCGGGATCCATCGGCAGCCGGCCGACCCGGTGGCGCGACGAGTCCGTGGTCACCGCCCAGATCGACAGCTCCTCCGGCAACCCGCCGACCCGGTTGGGCTGCGGCTGGTGCGGCATGTACGCCGGCGGTTCCAGCACCAGGTCCTCCCCCTCGATCACCGGCTCGAGCACGCTCACTAGCCAGGCCGCACGCTCGGGGGCGACCTGCCGGCACAGCTGCTGCCAGGCGATGCCGGCGGCCTCCGAGTCGAGCCAGGACGGGTCATAGGCCCCCGGGACACGGGCGGCCTGCCAGAAGGCGCGCACCACGGAGAGCTCCCCGGCGCTGACATGGGCGTCGTCACGGCGTACGGAGACCTCGTCGGGCACCACGCGCAGCGAGAGCTTCCACCGGTCCGGGTCGTCGTTGAACGCCGACCCGGGCGCGTCGAACAGGGTCTCCAGTCGCACCGGCAGCAGCACGCCGACGTCGTCGAAGGGGTGCGGGTCGCCCTCGGCGTCCAGCCACGCCGAGGTCGCCGCGTGCACCAGCTCGGCCAGGATCGCCTCGTCGCCGTCGACAGCCCGGCGGACCTGGTCGAGATAGTCGGCGGGAGGCCGCGCCGCACCGGTCCACAGTCCCTCGACGGCAGCCGCCTGCGCATCGGTCAGCGACGCGCGGACCTGCAGGGCCACCAGGACCGGGTCGGCGTCGACGGCCTCCTTGAGCCCCTCGGTCCGGGCCCACAGCCAGTCCTCCGCCACCGCCTCCAGGGTGTGGTCCGCGACGGTCCAGTCCTCGGCGGTGAGCGCGCCCTGTTCGCGTTCGAGGCGGGCGCGCACCTCGTCGGGAGGCTGGGCGGCGAGCGCCTCGAGGACGCGGGCAACACGCAGGTCGCGGTAGGTCTCGGTGGTCATCCCAGGCCCGCCTGCTTCAGCGCGCGGCCGCTGATCGCGACCCTGGTGGGCTGGTCGAGCGCGGTCTGCGCGAGCGTCGCGGCGTTGGTGGGGTCCAGGGGCCCCAGTGCCTCGTCGTTGCGGAAGCGGAGCTCAGCCGGTGGCTCGTCGAGCACCAGCCAGTACTCCTCGAGCGTGCTGGGCCTGACGTCGAAGGTGAAGAAGACCAGCTCGGGGGTCAGGGTCCCCGCGAACACCGGGCCGAAGTGCTTGCGCCCGGCGCGCCAGGCTTCCTCGTCCGGCGTACCTTCGGGCATCTCCAGCTGGGGCGGCTCGGACAGCAGCGCGTCGACGTCGTCGCCCGGGTCGGGCCTGACCAGGTAGACCAGCGTGGCCGGGTAGCGGCGGAACAGGTCGCTGCGGAAGGTGAGCACCAGCCGGCTGCCCGATGGGTTGGCCGGATTCGGCTTGATCGTCTGGTGGCTCAGCGCCCCCACCGGGTCATCGGGGGCCTTGGCCCACTCGGCCAGCGGCTCGATGTCGGCCCTGCGGACACGCTTGGCGTAGTCGACCTGGCCCCAGAACATCCGCAGGGGCGTGCAGGTGCGGGCGACCGCGAGGTCGCGCCACCGCATCTCGCTCATGAACTGGGTGTTGATGCCGACCATGAAGGCGTCGACGAACGCGGGGTTGGTCTGCAGGGCGGTGACGGAGTCCTTGTCCAGGGAGTCCGCTCCCGGGAGCAGCCACTCCCGGTCGTACTGCTTGAGCAGCCCCCAGGTCGGGAAGTCCAGCCCGATCGGGTACTCGGTCGGGGCCAGCGTCGTGCAGTCGACGCCGACCAGCCTGCTGCACAGCCGCACCTTGGCCGGCGGTCGTGGCCCGCGCGGGTCGACGGCACCCGAGACCACGCCGGAGATCCCGACGAGGTCGATGGGACGCTGCGTCTCGATCTCCGGGCCGGGCGTGTGGTCCACCAGGTCGTTGCAGGAGAAGCCACGTCGCGGTCGCCTGCCGACCAGCTCCCAGCAGGCGCGGCTGGCCATGCAGTGCCGGATCGCGAGCCGCAGCAGGTCGTGGAGCTCGAGCCGGGGGCCGTCCTCGGCCAGCACGTGCTCGAGGAAGGCGAACAGCGATCCGCCGACCTCGGCGCCGATCTGCTCCAGGATCTGGCCGCCCTCGCAGGGCAGGCCCCGCTCCTCCAGGCGTGACTGCAGCAGCTGCCGCAGCTCGGAGAACAGGGGTTCGGCGAGCTCGCTGCGCAGTCGCTGGGGGTCCTCTCCGTTGCGTACGCCGTCGCGGTACTTCTCGCGGTAGGCGTCGAGGAGCTCGTCGACCTGCGTCATCACCTCGTCCAGCCAGGCGTCATCGAGCTCGAAGAGCTCCTCCACCGGCCGCAGGCCCAGCTGGGCGGCAACCGCGTCGACGTGCGGCACTCCCTCGGGGGCCCGGTCGATCGGCGGTTCCGGCTGGTTGGCCCACGACAGCGCCGCCTTCCGGTCGACGCCTCCGCCTCCCCCGTCGCTCAGGTGGCGGGTGGTCGCCGTACGGTCGCGGAGGAGGCGTTGGGCCGCGCTCGAGAACAGGCCCGGCACGAGCGGGCTGGTGCCGGAGGTGACCCGCGAGAGCACCGTGCCGCCACCGGCCGCGGGCAGCCTCGCCGTCATCGGTCCCAGCACCGCCAGCCGGAGGTGCGGGTCCTTCGGCAGCCGGCGGTCCCAGAGCCGGCCGCCCGCGGTGAGCCCGAGCGCGAGCTGACCGATCCGCTGCCCGGCCTCGCGCAGCGCCCCCGCCTGCGCGACCGCGGCGTCCATCAACGCCTCCTGTGCCTCGACCCCCATCCAGACCCCGAGCCCGGCGCTCGCGCGGAACCGCGGGTCGTCGTTGAGGTCGTGCGGCCAGCCCACCTCGGCGGCGTCCGGGTCCGGCAGCCAGTGCCTGCCGTAGTGCGGCAGGCCGATGGTGCCGGCGACCTCGTCGTTGAGGAGGTCGAGGTCGGCCATCACGGCCTCGATCACCTCGGGCTGCACGGTCTCGGGCTGCTGCAGCGAGGTGATCGCTCCCCGGACCTCGAGGGTCGCGTCGACGTCGACGCCGTCCTCGGTCACGCGGCGCCGGTAGTGCAGCCTCGCCTTGCCGACGTCGCGGGCCGGCGGCACCCGCAGCGCGGCGGCGAGCGTCTCGAAGTCGCCTGCCTCCGCGGTCCAGAACCGCCACCAGTGCAGGGCCGGGAGGCTTTCCCGCGCCCCGAACTGACGTTCCCCGGTCGAGGTCCACATGTGCTCGCCGGCGTCGTTGAACGTGGGCACCAGCACCGCGACGTACTCGCGTTGCGGCAGCAGTCCGTCGGCGCCTGGCTCGGTCCCGCGTGGGGAGAGGATCCGCGCGATCGGGCCGGTACCGGCGTCCTGGGTGTGCGCCCAGCGGTGGGAGTCCTCGAGCGGGTGCGCGAGCAGGACGCTGTCCTCGACATGGGTCACCGTGCCCGCCTCGACCCGGATCTCCTCGGCGGTGCCGACCAGCAGTGCCAGCCAGGGAAGCAGCTGGTCCCCGCTGGTGGGGCGCGGGGTGTAGCGCCAGGGCAGGTCGGCGTCCCACAGGTCGAGGTGGACCAGCTTGGTGGTCTCGGCGTCCCGGGCGAAGGCCGCGGGCGCCAGGTGCTTGACCGCACCCGGCTTGAGCCCCCCGATGTCGGCGGCGCCCATCAGGGTGAAGGGTGCGTCGCCCGTGGCCGCCTGTCCGGTCGCCTGGTCGGTGAGCGTCAGGCTCAGCCTGCCGGACAGCCTCGGGCTCGTGCCCTCCCGGACGGCACGGTCGAAGATCTCGTTGCGTTGCCAGCTGGCGAACCGGAGCTCGTCCGCGGCCATCACGCCACGCCCGCGAGGTCGACCGCCGGGACGGCGGTGGCGACGGTGGTGCCGCCGGTCCGTTTCGCGAGCCCGAAGGCCTGTGCCTCGTTGAGCGACTCGGCGTACAGCCCTCCGTCCTGTGCGGAGTGCACGTCGAAGCTCTCCTGCTGCACCGCGACCTTCGGCTCCCCCGGGGCGAGGACCGCACCGTGTCCGCGCTCTCCGAGCAGGCCGGCCAGCGCGGCTCCGACGTAGAGGTTGCCCAGGATGGGCAGCTTCAGCAGCGAGGGCAGCTTCACGAGGTGGAGCTTGATCGGAGCGGAACGCTCGGCGCCGCGGCGTACGGCGAGAGAGCCGACCCGGAGACCGGACTGTTGCTGCACGAAGCGGCTGGTGTTCAGCGCCTCGGAGTCGCCCATCTTCAGGTAGGTGCCGACCCCGAACCAGTCCTGCTCGGGGTGCTCCAGGGAGCCGAGCCCGCTGCTGACCAGCAGGGTGTGCCAGCCCTGGAGGTTCACGCCCTCCACCTTCTCGATCGCCAGGTTGAGGGGAGCCCGCTTCTGCTCCCAGACCAGCTGGCCGACCGGGGAGACCAGCTTGTCGGCGCCGGAGTGCGGCGCGAACACCACCGCGGGGTCCTCGCCCTCCATCCGCAGGTTGTCGGGGCTGATCAGCTCGCCGTGCAGGTGGGCGGGGAGATCGGGGATCGTCACGACCTGCTCGGGCGGGTTGCTGCTCAGCTCGATCGTGACGTTGCCGGAGACCTTGACGAACAGCAGCCGCACGCTGGCCCGCGCCTTGAGCACCAGCGGCCCCGGACCGCTCAGCTCGCCACCGACGTGCACGCTGCACAGCGAGACGCCCGCGACCTCGACGTCGAAGCCGGCGTCGACCTGGGCGACGAAGTAGAACGGCTTGAACTGGATCAGCGCGTCGAAGCCGAACCAGCCGTGCGCGGAGATCGGCCCGATCTCGATGCCTGCCTCGGTGCGGGAGCCGAGCTGGAAGGTGTTGGAGGTGATCGCGAGGTACATCTCCTGCTTGAGCCAGACCGGTCCCAGCGAGACCGAGACCCCGACCCGCGCCACCTTCGGCAGCTCCATCGCTCCGGGGTTGAAGGACGGGTGGAACCCCCCGACGGTGAACAGGAAGTAGCCGTTGTCGCCGTACGCGATGCGCAGGGCCACGCCCCCGGTGATCCGGAAGATCCCCAGGACGTGGGAGTTGATGAGCGCCGCGTCGAAGAAGACCAGCGACTTCGTCAGGTCGACCCCACCGACGAAGTCCATCCGCAGGTAGACCAGCGCGAACTCCTCCGAGCCCAGCACGAGCCGGGCCGACCCGGCCAGGAAGATCTTCCGCGGCCCGGGCAGCTCGATGAACACACCGAGGTCCAGCTTGAGGATCGAGGCCCAGTTGAGCTGCAGGGTGGGGCCGACCAGGAAGACGCCGGCCTCGTCGGGGAAGAACCGCGCCATGTCGCCCAGCAGCCTGGGCGCGTTCTTCATCGGGTCGTCGTTGAACAGCACCTCGCCGGCAGCTCCGCTGGCGAGCCGTTCCCGCAGTACGTCGGTGTCGGCCCGGCGGTTGATCCCGACCAGGCCGCCGAACCCGGAGACGGCGAAGCCGAAGCCGAGCTGGACCCCGGGCAGCGGCAGCCGGATCCCGATCAGCACCACGACCGACGGGTCGCCGCCGGGCAGCGCCTTGTAGAGGCCGTAGGCGAACGCGCCGATCCCCAGGATCTTCAGCTGCAGCCCCCCGGCGAACTCGTCGGCGCTGATGATCTTCAGGAAACCGGCGCCCTCGACCGGCCCGGCGTTCAGGCTCAGCCCGATCCCCTGCGGCGGCAGCAGTCCACCGGTGCCGTCGGTCCAGCGCCCGATCCAGGCCCCGGCGCCGTCCATCACCGCGGACAGCGGGCCGAACTCGGCGTTCGCGCTGTAGCGGAACAGCAGCCGGAACAGCAGCCGGCCGTCGTCGACGGTGAGGTCGAGGTGGGTCACCACCTGGTCGAGCTCGACTCCGGCGCCGGCACCACCGACGCGCAGGTCGATCGGCGTCGCGAACTCCATGCTCAGCCCGACCGCACCCGCCTCGGACTGGCCGGTCAGCCCCTGGCCCTGCGCGTAGCTCACCCGTACGTCGGAACGGAACCTCAGCAGGCTGGGGACCTCGAGACCGAAGCTGACGAAGTCCAGGAAGTCGGGCTTGAGGACGAACTCGATCCCCTCGAGCGCCAGCACGACGTCGAACAGCGGACCGCTGGGTCGCAGCCGCAGCCCCACGCGGACCGCCTTCACGGCCAGGTGCGTTCCGGCAAGGTCCCCGACGAGGAGCGCGTTGGCATCGCCCGGCTGCTTGCCGATGAACAGCGCGAGGTCGCCGCGGGGCACGGACATGTCGAGGTGGTCGGCGTCGAACCGGATCCGGTAGTGGTGGTCGCCGGAGTCGCCCGGGGCGAACGTCAGCACCCAGTCACCGCCGAGGTCGACCTGCCTGGTCGCGAACAGCTCGACGTCGGTGAGCAGGAGGTCCACGGCGAAGTCGCGGAGCCGGTCGAAGGCGTCCGGGCCCTCGACGGTGATCGCCCCGTCGGCGCCGTCCGGGACGGGCGGCGCGGGGAGCTCGTCGATCCTGAACGGGTCGGGCACCGGCAGCGGCAGCTTGACCGGCGAGTTGACCAGGCGGCGCACCAGCGCGAGCAGCTCATCGGAGCTCACCCCGGGCACACCGTCGAGGGGCAGGCCGGCGAAGCCCTGCTGGCGGTACTCCAGCGCCAGCAGCGTCTTCGGGGACGTGATCAGCAGCAGCACCAGCACCTGGAGCGCCTTCACGTCGTCGAGCTTCTGCACCTTGCCCAGCAGCAGCGTCAGCGCAGCGTCGCCCGGCTGGGAGAGCAGGTCGTCGAGCCTGTCCTTGCGGATCCGGAACGCGGCCGGCGTCGCGCCTTCCCACTCGATCTCGACGACACCGACCAGCGTGAGGGCCTCGGCCAACCGAGGGAAGCTCATCTGCACGGCGCGGACGACCAGGGTCTCGCGGAGGCGTTCGTCGGAGATCAGCGCACGAAGCTGGTTGACCCACCGGTCGATGCCCGCGCCGCTCGGGTCGACGCTGACCGCCATCAGCTCTTCGATCCGGGGGCCGAGTGTGGCGATCAGGGGCGGTGGCGGTGGGTCACCCTCGAGGCTGCTCCTGAGCAGGCCCGTGACCGACTGGAGGAGATTGGCCAATTGCCTCCACCCTTGCCCTCGGATCGAGCATTCCCCGTCGGCTCACCGCGCGGTGCAGCACCGCCGGATGTCGTGTCCCTCATGAGGACTATCGACCTGCGGCGTGCACCGCGCAAGACCCGGCTAGCCAGGAGGGGCCCGGGCAGCGGTTCCGCTCAGGTGGCCGCGGCCACCAGGCTCGCCACCAGCACCAGGGGCAGCGAGACGATCGCACCGAGCGACGTCGCCAGGGTCAGGGTCTTCAGACTGCCCTTGGTGGAGAGGTCGAGCAGGGTGGTGAACATCCAGAAGAAGTTGCTGTTCACGTGCAGCGCGAACATGGCCCCGGAGGCGATCGCGAGGGCGATGACGACGGGGTCCACCCCGAGCGAGCCGACGACCGGGGAGATGATGCCCGCCGCGGTGATGGCGCCGACCGAGACCGATCCGATCGCGAAGTGAAGCACCGCCGCGATGGCCCAGGCCAGCAGGATGCTGATGATCACCGGCGCGTTCTCGTCCGCGGCGAACAGGTCCTCGAGCCGGGCGCCCATGCCGCTCCCGGCGATGACCGCGCCGAGCGATCCGCCCACTCCGGTGACGAGGAGGATCTCGCCGGTGGTGTGGAAGCCGGCCGTGAGGACCTTGCCGACACCGTCCGCGCCCACGGACGGGCGCACCATGAAGAACGCGATCAGCAGCCCGAGGAACAAGGCGATGTTGGCATCACCCAGGAACGTGATCACCGGGTTGGATCCCCCCGCCAGGTTCACGATCGCCCCGGTCGCGATCAGCACCAACGGCACCAGGATCGGCAGCAGACGCACGCCCAGCGGTAACCGGGCTGCCCTCTCGGCCAGCGGGACCCGGTCCGTCTCGTCGACGGGACGCCCGTCCTCGACGACCACGTCCGGGTCGAAGTCGGTCTTGTCGTTCCACAGCCCGCGGCCCAGCAGCACCCGGAACAGGAGCGTCGTGATCAACGCGGTGAGCAGCCCGATCGGCAGCCCGTAGAGCAGGTAGGTGCCGAGCGGGACGTCCATCAGGCCGGCGATCGCGACCGCCGCGAGGCCGGGCACCACGAAGACGTAGCCGGAGAAGATGCCGACGCCCATGGCACCGGCCAGCCACGGCAGGCCGTGCCTGCGGTCCACGGCCGGCGCGGACTCCTTGGCCATCGGCGCGGCGAGTACGACCTGTACGTCGACGTAGATCGAGGGGAAGATCACCGCCAGCGTGCCGGCCATGGCGTACGGCAGGCGGCGACCCACCCGACGGGCGAGGATGTCCACCAGGTCGCGGAAGGTGCCCATGGCGTGCAGGAGCGCCCCAATGAGCACGCCGAAACCGATCAGCAGGCCGACCTCGGCCATGATCTCACCGAACCCGCCGGTGATCGCGGTGACCGTGCCCTCGGCGCCCTGGGTGGTGGCCAGCCCGAGGTAGACGCACGCCAGCAGCAGCGAGATCACCGGGTCGACCTTGAACCTGATGATCAGCACGATGGCGGCGAGGATCGCGATCGCGGAGTGCAAGATCTCCATGGACGGCTCCGTCTGTGGCAGGTGTGACGGACCCCACGCTAGGGGACGCGCTGCCTGTTCGGCGGGACTCCGCGCCTAGCGTCGCCCCACGCGCAGCGACACCGACAGCACCAGGTCGATGTCCTCAGCCCTGCGCACCGCGTCCCTGAGCGGCAGCGGGTAGACGCCGTCCTTGGGGAACAGCCCGGTGGTGAACTCGAAGTCCATCTCCGACATGGGAGGTCGGGCCCGGTCGGACATGGTCAGACCCGGTCAGGCATGGTCGTCCGAGGGCACCTCGGCGGGCTGCACCGACCAGCTCGGCGGCTTGTCCCGGCCGGCTTCCTCCTCGCGCTCTGCGTCCGCCGAGGTTTGCTGGACCTTGTCCGCCGCGTGGTGGACCGGCGCGTAGACGGTGTAGAGCCGCATCGGCTCGTCACCGATGTTGGTCACGTTGTGCCAGGTGCCGGCGGGGACCATGATCGCCCAGCCGTCCTCGACCTCGCGCTCGAAGTCCAGCTGGTCCTTGGCCGGCCCCATCTGCACGCGACCGCGGCCGGCGTCGAGCCGCAGGAACTGGTCGGTCGCCGGGTGGGTCTCCAGGCCGATGTCCTCGCCGACAGGGATCGACATCAGGGTCACCTGGAGGTACTTCCCCGACCAGGCGACGTCTCGGTAGTTCTCGTTCTGCCGCGTGGCGGTCTCGAGGTCGAAGCTCTGCGGGTCGGGTCCGATGTCCTTCATGGTCACGTCGCTCTCCTGGTCGCTGTCCTGCCCTGCCTGATGTCCTGCGCTGCTGGTCTCTCCACACTCCCAGACGCGCACGGCGCAGCCAATGGCATGACTGCGGCTCCCCACCCGGCCCAGCTCAGTTGATCGTGATCGTCGGGACCTGCTGGAACCCGCTGAGCAGGCGGTACTGGCGTCCGACGGTGTCGAGGTACCGCTGGGTCGGGTCGAGTCCCCGGTCCCAGGCTCGCTTCCAGCTCGCGGCGCAGCCGGCGGCGCCGCCCGTCGTACGCGACAGCTCGGCGGCGAGGTCCTCCTGGAACGCGTCGGCATCCCGCGCGTAGGTGTCCGCGAACCGGTAGGCGCTGGAGGTGCACGACGCCAGCGCCACCCGGGCCGGGGTCTCCTTGCGGCGCAGCGCGGCGGCCCACACCTCCTGGCTGTAGGAGCGGACCCGGTCCACGCCCTCGGCCTGTGTCTCCCAGGCGACCGTGTAGGCCTTGTTCAGCGACCACGAGACCTTGTCCGACGCGCTGGAGAGCAGCACCACGTCCTCGGGCAGCAGCAGCAGCGGACCGTCGAAGGTCTCCCGGAACACCACGGACTCCAGCGACCAGTCCAGCCACCGGGCCCTGCCTCCCCCGTCCTGCAGCGTCCACACGTCGCCCCCGACGTTGTGCAGCCACACCGACCCCGGTTGCTGCTCACTGGTGCAGGCGACGACGCCGACCAGGTAGTCCCGCTGGTCCCCGGCCGTCGTGGTGACCGCCTGCGGCTCCGGGTACGCCGGGTTGATGCAGTCCGCACGCGCCGGCGACCAGGTCGTCGCTCCCGCCGCGTCGGTCTCGCGCGTGGAGCCCCCGGCGGCCTCCTTGCCGCTGTCGTCACTGCCGCAGGCGACGAGCAGTCCGAGGCAGCACACCAGGGCGACCGCGAAGGTCCAGAGCCGGGCGGGCACGGCCTGCATGGCATTCCTCCGTCGCGATGGTTCGGGCGTTGATCGACTCCTCTGCAACGTCCCACGCTGCCTCGACGCCCTCAAATCCGGGGTGGCGCGGTCTAGGGGACCCAGCGGTCGCGGGCACCCCCCGGGACCCGCTCCGGGCACTCCGCACACGTGTGTAACCCACTGTTGCACTAGAATCGCGGCATGACTGACACGCGCAGCTCGACCCGGCAGCCGGCAGCTGTCCGTCGTCGCGCCCGCGAGCGGGAGATCCTCGCCGCCACCCGGCAGCTCTTCGACGAGACCGGCGTCCGTGACGCCCAGATCGAGGACATCGCCCGCGCGGTCGGGGTGAACCGGGCGATCATCTACCGCCACTTCAGCGGCAAGGAGGAGCTCTTCGCGCTCACCCTGGTCAGCTACCTCGAGGACCTCGAGACCAGGCTGAAGGCCGCGGCCGCGCGCGAGGACACTCCGATGGCGCGACTGGTCGCGGTCACGGAGGAGTTCGTCGACTTCGGCCTGGAGTTCCCCGCGTTCGTGGACTGCGCACAGACGCTGATGCGTCGCCCCGGTCCCGAGCTGCTCGAGGAGATCAGCGAGAGCTCGCTGTTCCGGCTCGGCCGCGGCATCTCCACCTGCCTGACCCAGCTCAGCGACGTACTCGACGCAGGAACCGCCTCGGGCGAGTTCTCCGTCGGTGACTCCACGCTGCTGGCCAACCACATGTACGCCAGCGCCCTCGGCGCCCTCCAGCTCGCCCGCGTCGGCATGCTCGTCAAGGAGTCCGCCCCCGGCATCCCCGCGATCTCCCCCGTCTCAGCAACAGAGGTACGCCGCCTCGTGGTCGCCACCGCCCGAGCCCTGGCAACGAACCCCAACTGACAGCTCGACGGCCCACAGAATCGCCGAGACGTCGCATCTGAAAGAGCACTCCTCTTTCAGATGCGACGTCTCGGCGGGTTTCTGGGTTTCAGATGCGACGTCTCGGCGGAAGCGGGCCCGGGATCAGCTGAGAGAGCTACTTCTCCAGGATCGCGGTGACGCCCTGGCCGCCGGCGGCGCAGATGGAGATCAGGCCGCGGCCCGAGCCCTTCTCGTCGAGCAGCTTGGCCAGGTTGGCGACGATGCGGCCGCCGGTCGCGGCGAACGGGTGGCCCGCGGCGAGCGAGGAGCCGTTCACGTTGAGCTTCGAGCGGTCGATCGAGCCCAGGGTGTCGTCGAGGCCGAGGCGCTCCTTGCAGAACACCGGGTCCTCCCACGCCTTGAGGGTGGAGAGCACCTGCGAGGCGAAGGCCTCGTGGATCTCGTAGAAGTCGAAGTCCTGAAGGGAGAGTCCGTTGCGCTCGAGCAGCCGCGGCACGGCGTACGCCGGGGCCATCAGCAGACCCTCGCCGCCATGGACGAAGTCCACCGCTGCGGTCTCGGCGTCGACGAAGTACGCCAGCACCTTCAGGCCGTGCTCCTCGGCCCACTCGTCGGTGGCGAGCAGGACCGCGGACGCACCGTCGGTCAGCGGGGTGGAGTTCGCGGCGGTCATCGTCGCGGCCTCGCCCTTGCCGAAGACCGGCTTGAGCTTGGCGAGCTTCTCGACGGTGGAGCCGGGGCGCAGGTTCTGGTCGCGCTCGAGCCCGTTGAACGGCGTGATCAGGTCGTCCTGGAAACCGCGCTCGTAGGACGCGGCGAGGTTCTGGTGGGAGGCCACGGTCAGCTCGTCCTGGGCCTCGCGGGTGATCTGCCACTCCAGGGCGGTGAGCGCGGCGTGCTCGCCCATCGAGAGCTTGGTGCGGGGCTCACCGTTCTGCGGGATCGACGGCACGATGTCGGCGGGCCGGATCTTGGCCAGCGCCGCCAGCCGCTGCCCGGCGGTCTTGGAGCGGTTCACCTCGAGCAGGATCTTGCGCAGCCGCTCACCGACGGCGATGGGGGCGTCGGAGGTGGTGTCCGAGCCGCCGGCGATGCCCGCGTCGATCTGGCCGAGGGCGATCTTGTTGGCCACGTAGACGGCGGCCTGGAGACCGGTGCCACAGGCCTGCTGGAGGTCGGTGGCCGGGGTTTCGGCGGCGAGCTTGGAGCCGAGGACGGACTCACGAGTGAGGTTGAAGTCGCGGCTGTGCTTGAGCACGGCGCCGGCCACGACCTCACCGAGGCGCTGGCCCTCGAGGCCGAATCGGGCGACGAGCCCGTCGATCGCCGCGGTCAGCATCTCCTGGTTGGAGGCGGTGGCGTAGGCGGTGTTCGACCGGGCGAACGGGATCCGGTTGCCGCCCAGGACGGCGACGCGGCGGGTGTTGGGCTGCATGGGCTGAAGGCTCCTTGGTCGGGTGGCGCGGCCCCCATCCTCCCGCGAGAGCGTGGGAAAATAAACGGGGTGAGTGCCAAGTCACCTTATCTGGACACTCAGTTACACCGCTCGTTACATTCGTGCTGTACCCGCGAGTAGCGTCCGTGTGTCCAGACCGTGAAATCAGCAGACCAGAGGATCAGAGATGACCGACCGTTACCAGTCCTTCACTGCCAGCCCGGTGGGCAAGCTGTTCGTCAAGAACCTCGGCCTGCCGAACCCGACGCCGCTGGAGCGCTGGTCGCAGGGCGCCCCCGTCGTGAACGGCACCGTGGTCACCGGCGGCGACGGCCGCCTGGGCAAGTCCCTGGTCCAGGCCCTCGACAACCTCGGCGTCACCAGCGTGAGCGTCGGCGCGGATGGCGAGAAGTACAAGGGCCTCGTCTTCGACGCCACCGGCATCACCAGCTCGGGCGACCTGATCGCCCTGGAGCAGTTCTTCACCCCGCTGATGCGCAGCCTGACCTCCAACGCGCGGGTCCTCGTCCTGGGCACCGTCCCCGAGCTCGTCGAGGACAAGGCGGAGCGGGTGGCACAGCGCGCCCTGGAGGGCTTCACCCGCTCCCTCGGCAAGGAGATCGGCAAGGGCAGCACCGTGAACCTGGTGTACGTCGCTCCCGGGGCCGAGGACACCATCGAGTCCACCCTGTCGTTCTTCCTCTCCCCCAAGAGCGCCTACGTCTCGGGCCAGGTCGCCCGCCTCGGCGCCACCGGCACCTCCGAGGCCGCCCCGGTCGCGGACCCCGAGAAGCCGCTGGCCGGCAAGGTGGCCATCGTCACCGGCGCATCGCGCGGCATCGGCGAGCAGATCGCCCGGGTGCTGCACCGCGACGGCGCCACGGTCCTGGGGATCGACGTACCCCAGGCCGCCAGCGAGCTCCAGGCGCTGATGCGCGAGCTCGACGGTGACCACCTGGTCCTCGACATCACCGGCAAGGACGCCCCGCAGCGGATCGCCCAGCACGTGAAGAACAAGTTCGGGCAGGTGCACGGCGTGGTGCACAACGCCGGCATCACCCGCGACAAGAAGCTCGCCAACATGGCCGAGGACCGCTGGAGCTCGGTGATCGCGGTGAACCTCACCGCCCCCGAGCGGATCACCCGCGAGCTGCTCGACCAGGGCCTGATCGCCGACAACGGCCGAATCGTCGGCGTCTCCTCCATCGCCGGCATCGCGGGCAACGTGGGACAGACCAACTACGCGGCCTCCAAGGCCGGGGTGATCGGTCTGGTCGACGCACTGTCGGAGGACCTCGACAACGGCATCACGATCAACGCCGTGGCACCGGGGTTCATCATCACGCAGATGACCGCCGCGGTCCCGTTCGCGACCCGCGAGGTCGGCCAGCGGATGAACGCGATGAGCCAGGGCGGCCTGCCGGTCGACGTGGCCGAGGCGATCGCGTGGTACCTCTCCCCCGGCTCCACCGCCGTCAACGGCAACGTCGTCCGCGTCTGCGGCCAGATGATGCTGGGCGCGTGAGTCGATGACCGAGCGCACCGTCGAGGGGCAGCCGAGCTCGCTGCCCACCATGCTCAAGGCGGCCCTGCCCGTCGTACCCGGCGTCAACCTGCTCCCCGGCGTGCGCAAGTCCGGCAGCTCGCTGCCCGACCTGACGCTGCACCGCAAGGACGTGTCGATCGACCCGGCGCACGTCGCGGCGTACGCCGACGTGTGCGGCTTCGAGCCGAGCCAGAGCCTGCCGTTCACCTACCCGCACATGCTGGCGTTCCCGCTGCACATGGGGATCATGACCGACGCCTCGTTCCCGTTCCCCGCGATCGGCACCGTGCACGTCGCCAACTCGATCACCCGTCACCGTGAGATCGCCCCGTCCGAGAAGCTGGACGTCTCCGCCACGGCGGTCAACCTGAGGCCGCACGCGAAGGGCCGGGTCTTCGACCTGGTCACCACGGTGCGCTCCGGCGGCGAGACCGTGTGGGAGTCGACGTCGACGTACCTCCGGGTCGGCGGCGGCGACAAGGACGTGCGTCCCGAGAGCGAGCCGTTCGACGTCGTGCCCGGCACCGGCGTGGTGTGGCGGCTGCCCGGCGACCTGGGCCGGCGCTACGCGTCGGTCTCCGGCGACCACAACCCGATCCACCTCTACCCCCTCACCGCGAAGGCGTTCGGGTTCAAGCGGCAGATCGCGCACGGCATGTGGACCAAGGCGCGCTCGGTGGCCGCGATGGCCAACCGCCTCCCCGCGGCGGGATGCGTCGAGGTGGAGTTCAAGAAGCCGGTCTTCCTGCCCGGGAAGGTCGCCTTCGGCTCCCGCATGGTCGAGGACGGGCTGGACTTCTCGCTCACCCGCCCCGGCGACGGCAAGCCCCACCTGGTCGGTCGCGCCCGCAAGCTGTGACCGCGGCGGGAGGCCGCCACGCAATTGCTGGGAAATGACATCCGATCTCGCGAGAACACTGCCCTTTGCCAGCAATTGCGGGGACTCAGTACGGCGGTGCGCCGCTCCCGGCGTACGGGTAGCCGCCCGGGAACTGAGACAGGACCGGCTGCTTGGGAGACGGGCCGTACTTGTTGGGGCCCGGGTTGGAGTCGATACAGAGCATCACGATCTGCACGACGACCGCGACGAGGGTCAGCAGGAACCCGCCCACCGCGAGCGCGATCAGGGCGAAGTCGAGGCCGTCGAGCCCTGAGCTGAACGGCACGACGAAGACCACGACCACCACGGCCGCGGCTGTGAAGAGCATCGGGACCACGGGCAGCAGGATCCACCAGCCGCTGCGACCGGTGTCGTGCAGGCGCCGAGCGCCGGCCGAGAACGTGGGCACCAGCAACGCGAGGGTGGCGAGCGTGTTCACGATGCCGACCTCGTTGTCGATGGCCAGGTCCAGGACCGCGTCGACGATGGCCGTCGCGATGCTCACCAGGACCGTGAACAGGTAGAACCACCAGTACTCCGACCTCCGGGCGCGCCCGGAGAAGGTGGCGTACTTGCCCAGGACCGAGCGGACGGACTCTGAGAAGTTCATCGGCGTGCTTCCTGGGAGGCAGACGGCGGCGAGACTCGCCCATTGTGGGTGCGATCCCCTCCCCGGGGGCCCGATTGCGCATACGCGCGGACACAAGTTCGCGATGGCGGAGGTGTTCACGCTCAGTCAGCCCCTGCGGCGCCGACTTGTGTCCGCGCGTCTGCGAGCTCCGGCCAGCCCGGCTAGGCCTGGGGGTGGTGCCGGATCAGGCCCTCCTGGGCCACGCTGGCGACGAGCTGGCCGTCCTGGGAGAAGACCCGGGCCAGGATGAGGCCGCGGCCGCCGGAGGCGGACGGGGAGGCCTGGTCGTAGAGCCACCACTCGTCGGCGCGGAAGGGGCGGTGGAACCAGATCGAGTGGTCCAGCGACGCGGCCTGCATCCCGGGCGACTCGATGTAGAGGTCGTGCGGCACCAGCGCCGCGGGCAGCAGGGTCATGTCGCTGGCGTAGGTGAACGCGGCGAGCTGGGTGACCGGGTCGTCGGGGAGGGCGCCGCTGACCCGGATCCACCACTGCGAGCGGCCGGGCCGCTCGGTCGGGTCCAGGCTGCCGCCGGGGCGCGAGTCCGCGACCGGTCGTACGTCGAGCGCCTGCCACTCGCGCAGCCACTCCTCGGTGTAGCGGCTGCCCTGCGCGATGCGGGGGGAGCACTCCTCCGGGGAGGGCACCTCGGGCATCGTGTCCTGGTGCTCGAGGCCGGTCTCGGGCACCTGGAAGTTCGCGGTCAGGAAGAAGATCGCCCGGCCGTGCTGGCGCGCGGCGACCCGCCTGGTGCAGAACGAGCGCCCGTCGCGGATCTCCTCGACGTCGTAGATGATCGGCACCTTGGTGTCACCGGGCCGCAAGAAATAGGAATGCATCGAGTGGCACGCGAAGGTCTCGGGCACCGTGCGCACCGCGGCCACCAGGGACTGGGCGAGCACCTGGCCGCCGAAGACCCGCTGCATCATCGTGTCCGGCTGCCGCCCGCGGAACAGGTTGTCCTCGATGGCCTCGAGGTCGAGCAGCTCCACCAGCTCCTGGACGGAGGAGGGCACGCCTCAGTCCTCCGGCTCTTCGAGCTTCGCCAGGAACTGCTCGAACTGCGCGCCGATCTCCTCGCCGCTGGGCAGCGTCTCGTCCTCGGCGAGCAGGTTGGCGGCCTGCTGGTGGAACGCGTCGTACTGCTGCTCGAGGCCGCTGACCACCTCGCGCACGTCGTCGGAGTCGGCGATCTGGGTGGCGATCTCCACCTGGCGGGCGTCGCCCGCCTCCTTGAGCGTGTCGTGGTCCCACTGCAGCCCGGTGACGTCCTCGAGGGCCTCGAGGAGCGCGACGGCGGCGTGCGGGTACTCGAACTGCGCGACGTAGTGCGGGATGTGCGCCACGAAGCCCATCGCGTCGTGCCCCCACTCCCCCAGCCGCACCTCGAGCAGGGACTGCGCGCTGGCGGGGACGCGGACGTCGCCCTTCCACACGTTCTCCTGCACGAGCAGCCGCTTCGAGGTCGCGTGGTTGGTCAGCTGCACCGGCCGGGTGTGCGGCACCGCCATCGGCACCGACCCCAGCGAGACCACGAGCCGCACCTCGAAGTGCTCCACCACAGCTCGTACGGCGCGGGTGAAGGCCTCCCAGCGGATGTCGGGCTCCGGGCCGCTCAGCAGCAGGTACGGCGTGCCGAGCCTGTCCTCCGAGAGCCGGACGACCAGGCGGGGCGCCTCGTAGTCGGTGTAGTGGTCCTCGAGGAAGGTCAGCGGCGGACGTCGCGCACGGTAGTCGTAGAACTCGTCGACCTCGAAGCTCGCCACCACCCGACCGGGCTCCTCCCCGCTCAGGTGGGCCTGCGCGAGCGCGGAGGCGTTGCCGGCGTCCAGGAACCCCTCGAGCGAGACGACCAGGACAGGACCGTGGGCGCGTCCCTCGAGCTCGGGGACCTCGTCGACGATGTGCACGAACCGGGCCTCGGGCACGTGACTCCTCTGGTGGTTGCGGATGAAGCGTGGAAAACCGGCCCTCGAGACGTGCGACCGGTGGTCGGTTGACCACCCTAGACCGCCCCGGGCTCAGTCCCCGGGGCTGCCCTGCCGCGAGTAGTCCACCGCCTCGTCGCCCGACGCCTTCCCGACCATGCTGTGCCGGTAGCCGTAGAGGAAGTAGATCAGGAAGCCGACCAGCATCCAGACGGCGAACCGCAGCCACGTCTCGATGCTGAGGTTGAGCATCAGGTAGAGGCAGACCACCGCCGCCAGGATCGGCAGGAACGGGCTCCACGGCACCTTGAAGGCCCGCTCGAGGTCGGGGCGGCTCTTGCGCAGGATCGGCACGGCCAGCGAGACCAGCGCGAACGCGCTCAGCGTGCCGATGTTCACCATCTCCTCCAGCTTGCCGATGGGGGTCATCGAGGCGACGATCGCCACGATCACGCCGATGACGATCGTGATGTTGATCGGGGTGCCGGTCTTCTTGTTCACATGCGCGAATTGCCTCGGCAGCAGCCCGTCGCGGCTCATCGCGAACAGGACGCGCACCGCGCCGATCATCAACGTCATCACCACGGTGGTCAGGCCCGCGACGGCCCCGGCGGCGATCAGGGTGGCGAACCCGTCCTTGCCCTGGTCCCGGAACGCACTCGCGAGCGCGGCCTCGGTGTCGATCTTGTCGTAGCGGATCATCCCGGTGATCACCAGCGCGACCGCGATGTAGAGGATCGTGCAGATCGCCAGCGAGCCGATGATGCCGCGCGGCAGGTCCTTCTGCGGGTTGCGCGCCTCCTCAGCCGTGGTGGCCACCACGTCGAAGCCGATGTAGGCGAAGAAGACGATCGAGGCCCCCGAGACGATGCCGAGCACGCCATAGGTCTGCGCCTCGAACCCGAAGATCCACTGGAACAGCGGCTGGGTGAGGCCGGTCGACCCTTCCACGGGTCCGGCGGACGGGGGGACGAACGGCGTGTAGTTGGCGCCCTTGACGTAGAACAGGCCCGCCACGATCACGAACAGCACGATGAACAGCTTCACCGCCACCAGCACCAGGTTGACCCGTAGCGACTCCTTGATCCCCACGGCGATCAGCGCGGTCAGGATCGCCACCATCAGGAACGCGGCCAGGTTGAAGTGCCCGAACGACGCGGTGGTGGACGGGCCCAGGCTGTCGGGCCAGCCCAGGCCGATCTCCTCCATGAACGTCACGAAGTAGGTGCTCCACCCCTGCGCCACCACAGAGGCGCCGAGCATCAGCTCGAGGATCAGGTCCCAGCCGATGATCCAGGCGACCAGCTCCCCCAGGGTGGCGTAGGAGAAGGTGTACGCCGACCCGCTGACCGGCACCGTGGAGGCGAACTCCGCGTAGCACAGCGCCGCGAAGCCGCAGCAGATCGCGGCGATGGCGAAGGAGAACACCACGGCCGGTCCCGCGAACTCGGCCGCGGCCTTCCCGGTCAGGGTGAAGATGCCCGCGCCGATGATCACGCCGATGCCGAAGACCATCAGGTCGAGGGACGTCAGGTTCTTCTTCAGCTTGAAGTCCGGGTCCTCGGTGTCGCCCAGGGACTGTTCCACCGACTTGGTGCGCAAGACATCCATGCCGGAAACGCTACTGCCGCGCATGCTCGCTGGCGAGGAACCCGACGAAACGACCTACCGGCAGGATGGGCCCGTGACCAGCGCCGACTCCGAGCTCGTGCAGACGGTGCGTACCCTGCTGGCCGCCTCGGGCGACCCCGAGCGGGCAGTGGCGATGCGTGCCTACATGAAGTCCTCGATGCCCTACCGCGGCATCTCCGCGCCGCGGCTGCGGGCGCTGCTCCGCCCGGTGCTCGACGCCCACCCGCTCCCGGACGAGGAGACCTGGCGCGGGACCGTCCTCGAGCTGTGGGACGGGGCTGCGTTCCGCGAGGAGCGCCACGCCGCGATCGCCCTGGCCCGGCACCGGCTCCACCGTGACCACCGACAGCCGCGCACGCTGGAGCTCTACGAGCACCTGGTCCGTACCGGAGCGTGGTGGGACTTCGTCGACGAGATCGCCGGGCACCTCGTCCGGGACCTGCTGCTGGCCCATCGCAAGGAGGTCGAGCCGGTGGTCCGCGGCTGGACACGCTCCGACGACCTCTGGGTACGCCGCACGGCGATCCTCTTCCAGCTCGGCACCGGGGAGCGCTGCGACCACGACCTGCTCGGCTTCACGATCACCGAGAACCTCGACGGCTCGACGCGGACCACGCCGCCGCTGTCGCCGTACGGCCGGGAGTTCTTCATCCGCAAGGCCATCGGCTGGGCGCTGCGCGACCAGGCCCGGACCGACCCCGAGTGGGTGCTGCGGTTCGTCTCCGAGCACGAGGCCGGGCTCTCCGGCCTGTCCCGGCGCGAGGCGCTCAAGCACCTCGGGGCTCTCCATGACGGCCCGTTGAAGCCTCAGCCGTAGAGCTCGCGGATCCGCGCCGCGGCGCGACGCGCCAGCTCCCGTGAGTCGATGCCCAGGACCTGGGCCAGCACCCGGTCCTGCGCGACGTCGGGGGTGCCCTCTCCCCCGTTGTGCATCGCGTCGACCAGCTCCCACAGCCGGGCCTCCCCGAAGGTCTCGGCCACGTAGTCGCACGCCATCCAGCTCAGCGCGTAGTGCCACTCCTGGTCGGTGTCGTTGAACGTCTTCGAGAGCGGCAGCGTGTGGTCCGCGGCCTGGGCGCGGGACAGCGCCGAGGTCGGGATCACCCGGTCGCGCTGCCGGATCTCGCGCGCACCGAGGTACTCCGCGACCCCCTCGGAGACCCACGCGGGCGCCCCGTCGTCGCGGACGCCGATCGCGACATGGCTCAGCTCGTGCCTGGTGATCCGCCCCAGGAACAGCTCCCCGGCACTCACCGAGCTGGGCATCACCAGCATCCGGGTGGAGGCCACCTGCGAGCCGTCCCGGCCGGCGTACGTCGGGAAGGTGAGCGCCCCGAGGTGGTCCAGGGACCCGCCCGGGACGTCGGTGAACGTGGCCAGCACCTGCGGGACCTGGACGCTGTAGACGACCACGCTGCCCGGCCACGAGAACGGCAGCGCGCCGCGCACCTGCTCGATGCCGGCGCGTACGGCGGCCATCACCGGGCCCGCCGAGGCGCGGGTCCCCTCGTCGAAGATGCCGAGCACCCCCGGCTCCCGGCGCACGCTGATCGCGGTCAGGTCCCAGGGAGCGGGGGTCCCCACGTGGAGGTGCTTTCCGTCCGCGCCCTGCTCCGAGACGATCACCGGCCGGCCGTTGCGGAAGGAGAAGGCGAAGCCGACCGTGCGCTGCACCGGCACGGCGTCGAAGCCCTCGAGCTGGGTGGTCAGCTGCACCTGCGGTACGCGCACGTCGGCCCCCCACCCCGGGGCGAGCGCGACGTCCTCCCACTGGCGGTCCAGGACCCGGTACGCGAAGGCCTTCAGCGGCAGCTGCACCAGGTTGCGGAAGTACTGGCGCTGGCGGGCGACCAGCTCCTTGTCGCTGCGGTCGACCCGCCGCAGGAACAGGTCGAGGTCACGCTCGCGGACCGCCCGCGCCCGCTGGTTCAGGACCCGCTGCTCGCGGATCCTGGCCTGTTCCGCGGTGAGGCCCCCGACGCCCTGCTCGCTGGTGGGCGGCAGCTCCTCGGTGTCCGCGCCACCGCAGCCGGCCAGGCCGAGCAGCAGCACGACCGTGAACGAGGCGGCGAGGCTCCTGGGTCGCCCGGTCCCCCGGGCTGCGTCCCGGCTGCTACTCGGCGGAGTCCCCCGGGCGGACACGGTCGAGATCGGCGCCGCCCCCGGTGTCGTCCTGGGCGGTGACCTCCTCCACGATGCCGCGCGCGATCGCCTGGGCGGTGAGCCCGATGCGCTCGAGGATCGCGTCGCGCTTGGCATGGTCGAGGAACTCCTGTGGGATGCCGTACTGACGGTAGGGAGTATCCACCTGCTCGTCGTTGAGCAGCTGCAGCAACGTCGAGCCGCATCCGCCGACCCTGCCGTTGTCCTCAACGCAGACCACCAGGCGATGGTCACGCGCGAGTTCCACGATCGCGGGATCCCAGGGCTTGACCCAGCGCGGATCGACCACGGTCACGCCGATCCCCTGGTCGGCCAGCCGGGCCGCGACGTCGACCGACACGGCCGCCATCGAGCCGATGCCGACGATGAGCACGTCGCGTGCGCCGTCGCGCACCAGCACGTCCATGCCGCCGACCCGGTCGACGGCCTCGATGTCCGCCGGCGGCGGGCCCTTCGGGAGCCGCAGCACCGTGGGGGCGTCGTCGACGGCCACGCACTCGCGCAGCAGCTCGCCGGCCCTGGCCCCGTCACGCGGGGCACACATCCGCAGCCGCGGCACCACCTGGAGGATGGACATGTCCCACATGCCGTTGTGGCTGGCGCCGTCGTCCCCGGTGACCCCGGCGCGGTCCAGCACGAAGGTGACGCCGCACTCGTGCAGGGCCACGTCCATCAGCACCTGGTCGAAGGCGCGGTTCAGGAAGGTGGCGTAGATCGCCACCACCGGGTGCAGCCCGCCCATGGCCAGCCCGGCCGCGCTGGTCACGGCGTGCTGCTCGGCGATGCCGACGTCGAAGGTGCGCTCGGGGTACGCCGCAGCGAACCGGTCGAGCCCCACCGGGTAGAGCATCGCCGCGGTGATCGCCACGAGGTCCTGGCGCTCGGCGCCGAGGGCGACCATCTCCTCGGAGAAGAAGTCGGTCCAGATCCGTCCCTTGGGACTGCCGACCCCGGTGAGCACGTCGAACGGGCCGATCTGGTGGAACTGGTCGGCCTCGTGGCGCTCGGCCGGGTCGTAGCCGAAGCCCTTGCGGGTCATCACGTGCACGATCACCGGGCCGCCGTACTTCTTGGCCTGGGTGAGGGCGTGCTCGAGCGCGTCGAGGTCATGACCGTCGATGGGGCCGACGTACTTCAGGCCGAGGTCCTCGAAGAGGCCCTGCGGCGCGAGCGCGTCCTTCATCCCCTTCTTCATCGCGTGCAGGGCGTCGTAGACGGCCGGACCGACGCCGCGCACCCCGTTGAGCCGGCGCTTGACCACGTCGAGCAGCTGCTCGTAGCGCGGGTTGGTGCGCAGCGTCGTCAGGTGGTTGGCGAGGCCGCCGACGGTCGGCATGTAGGAGCGGCCGTTGTCGTTGACGATCATCACCAGGCGGCGGTCGCCGTGGCGGTTCAGCGGGCCCTCGGCGATGTTGTTCAGCGCCTCCCAGGCCATCCCGCCGGTGAGCGCGCCGTCGCCGATCACGGCCACGACGTGGCGGTCCTCACCCCGGATGGCGTAGGCCTTGGCCAGCCCGTCGGCGTAGGACAGCGAGGTCGAGGCGTGCGAGTTCTCCACGACGTCGTGGTCGGACTCGGCGCGGCTGGGGTAGCCGGAGAGGCCGCCCTCGGTGCGCAGGCTGTCGAAGCGGTCGGCGCGGCCCGTGAGCATCTTGTGCACGTAGGCCTGGTGGCCGGTGTCGAAGACGACGCGGTCGCGAGGTGAGTCGAAGACGCGGTGGATGGCCATCGTCAGCTCGACGACCCCCAGGTTGGGGCCGAGGTGGCCGCCCCGCGGCGAACAGGTCCGGATCAGCTCGTCCCGGATCTCCGAGGCCAGCTCGGCGAGCTGGTGGTCGGCGAGCCCGCGCAGGTCCTGCGGACCTGTGATGTGCTCGAGGTGACCCATGGTGCTCCTTCGCAGGCGATGACAGCTGACCGATTGAGTCTAGACGCCGGACCCCGGCAGGGTGATCTGCGCCAGCGCGGACTCGTGCAGGCTGGCGAGCCAGATCACTCCGTGGCGCTCCCGGACCCCGGTGACCATGTGGAATTCGCCGGCGTCCGCGTCGAGGTCGTGGACCAGGCTCCCGGTGTCGTCGTAGGCCTGGACCCGCACCGTTCGCTTCGGTCCGGGCTGCAGGAAGCCCGGCAGCCTGGTCACCAGCTTGCGCACCGGCAGCGGGAAGCGGGACCGGATCAGCTCGACCACCGGGTCCACCGGTGAGGCGATGGTCACCCACACCAATCCATCGGTGCCGCGGGAGACGTTGTCGGGGTAGCCGGGCAGGTCGCCCGCGAGCAGGTCGGTGGTGCCGGCACGCTCGCCGCTCAGCCACAGGCGTACGACGGTCCGCGCACCCGTCTCGGCCACGCACACGAACGACTCGTCCGCCGCCAGCGCGACCCCGTTGGCGAACTCCAGCCCCTCGAGGTGCACCTCCACGGACCCGTCGGCGCGCCGGCACAGCAGCCGCCCGGTGCGGGTCTGCTCCACGAAGTCGGACTTCCACCGGTGCAGCGGGTAGACCGCGCTCGAGTCGGAGAACCAGATGTCGCCGCCCCGCGAGACGGCAGCGTTGTTGCACACCAGCAGGGGGCGTCCGCCGGCCTCGGTGACCAGCTGCTCCACGACGCCGGTGGTCATGCTCATCGCGAGCAGGCCCCTGGTCCCGTCGGCCACGAGGAGCCGGCCGTCGCCGAGCAGCTCCAGGCCCAGCGGCCGGCCACCGGTGTGCCCGACCTGCCGCGCCTCCCCCTCCGGGGAGACCCGGAAGACGCTGCCGTCCTCGGTCCCGGTCCAGGCGTTGCCCTCGTCGTCGACCACGACGTCCTCGGCGCCCATCCGCGGCACCTCGATCCGCCGCAGTGGCCTCCTGAGCGGGCCAGCGGGCGGCAGAATCGCGGGCGGTGCGGCGGCGGGCGCCGGTGCCGCGGCCGGCTCGCGCAGCCGGCGGTAGACCTCGGAGTCGAGGAACAGCGGCAGGAAGTGGGCGAGCGACTCGGCCAGGTCGAGGGTCAGCGCCCGTGCCGGGTCGACGAACACGATCGCCCGCCCCTCGCCCAGGACGATGTCGTCGTCGGTCAGGTCCACCCCTCCGGCGTACACCCGGTAGTCGCTGCGGTGACCGTCGCTGTAGCTGAACTCGGCCTGCTGCCACAGCTCCAGGTCGCCGGGGACGGTGGAGATCCCGGTCTCCTCGAGGATCTCGCGGTGCACCGCGGTGTCGAAGTCCTCGCCGTCCTCGACGTGGCCGCCGACCAGTCCCCACTGGTTGGCGGCGCGCGGGGCGTGCTCGTCGCGGTGCTGGAGCAGGACGTGGCCGCGAGGATCCACCAGGAGGACGACTGCGATGCGTGGCATGGCGGCCAACCTAGCCAGCGATTGCTACAGGCGCTCGACGAATCTCCGTCCGCGAAGCGCCTCCTCGACCAGGCCGACCGCACGCCGTACGCCGAGCAGCCGGGCCGACTCGCGCTGCCAGGTCTCCACCGCCGCGTCCACGACCGACCCCTCGGCGACCTCGCGCAACCCGCCCCGCGCCTCGCTCAGGCCCCGGTTGACCGCTGCCTGGCAGGCCTCCACGTGCAGCACCGCGAACCTGGCCAGCACCACGGCGTGGCGGCGCAGCGCCGGGTAGCCGCGGTACTCCGGCGGGCACAGGTCGAGCAGCCACGCGGTGGCGGTGACCTCCCAGTCCGGCGCCCCCGGGGGCCGGACCTCCCCGGGCCACCCGGGAGGACTGACCGCGCGACCCGAGGAGGAGACCGGGTTCGCCCGGCCGGGGACGTGCCTGCGTGGGGGTGGTCCGAACATCCCTCAACTGTAGCCCGTGATCGAACACCTGTTCGACCAACGGCTGTCCTCCCCCCGACTCCCCCGCCCCCGTCCGCGGATCGGTCAGGACAGCAGGCTGCGGACGAGCAGGACGATCGCGGAGGCCGCGCACACCGCCAGCACGGCGTACCTGACCTGGCGGTCCGGCAGCACGCCCTGCAGCCGGTTGCCCGCCCACGCACCGACGACCAGGCAGGGGGTCAGGAGCAGGGCCAGCGGCAGCACGTGGGTGTCGAGGTGTCCCCCGACCCCGAGTCCCACCAGGCTCATTCCGGAGCCGACGGTGAACAGCACCGCGAGGGTCGCCCGGATCTGCTCCGGGGGCCGGTGCTGGTAGAGGATCGCGACCGGTGGACCGCCAACGGAGGTGGCCGTCCCGGCCACGCCCGAGAGCAGGCCGGCGACCCCCAGGGTGAGCGGGCGCACGGGCACCTGCACCGAGCGCAGCGTCAGCAGCACCGCGACCAGCACCATCACCGCCACGGAGACGGCGACCGCGCGGTCGGAGAACGCGGCCAGGAAGAACACCCCGAGCGCCACGCCCGGCACCCGCGCCGAGAGCACCCACCCCAGGCCGTGCCAGTCGATCTGGTCGCGCTCGCGGGCCAGGGTGAGGAACGGGAGCAGCACCGCGAGCACCAGGAGCAGCTCGGGCATCAGCGACGGGGCCACCATCGTGACGACCGGGGCGGAGACGAGGTTCAGGCCCAGGCCCACCAGGCCCTGCATCGAGGCACCGAGGAGCACGACCACGGCCACCAGCGCGACCACGCCGCCGCTGACCCCCAGCGTCACCTCAACCGGCCAGGAAGGAGAGCCGCACCTGCCGGTCGGGGTTGTCCACGTTGAGGTCGACCAGGCAGATGCTCTGCCAGGTCCCCAGCGCGAGGCTCCCGCCGAGCACCGGGACGGTGGCGTACGGCGGCACGATCGCCGGCATCACGTGCGAGCGGCCGTGCCCCGGTGACCCGTGCCGGTGCTTCCACCGGTCGTCGGCCGGGAGCAGGTCGCCCAGCGCGGTGAGGAGGTCGTCGTCGGAGCCCGCCCCGGTCTCGATCACCGCGATCCCCGCCGTGGCGTGCGGCACGAACAGCTGGAGCAGCCCGTCGCCCTGCCCGGACACGAAGTCCGCACAGTCCTCGGTGATGTCCCGGACGACCTCGCGGTCACCGGTCCGGTAGCGGCGGATCTCCGACCTCATGCTGCCTCCTGCTCCGAGTGCTGGTTCGGTGGTTCACTGCTCGCGCAGGTGGTCCTCGACGCGCTGCACCTTGGCGCTCAGCTGTCCGTCGTACCCCGGCCTGATGTCGGCCTTGAGCACCAGTCCCACGCGTGGGTAGCGGGCGGCGACCACATCGACGGCCTGCTTCACCGCGGCCATCACCTCGTCCCACTCCCCCTCGAGGTTGGTGAACATCGCGTTGGTCTCGCAGGGCAGGCCTGAGGCCCGCAGGACTCGGACCGCCTCGGCCACGGCCGCGCTGACACCGCCGTCGTCCTCGGACGGGTCGCCCGGCGAGTGGTCGAGCGGGCTTCCGCCGGGACTGATGCTGAGCGCGACGATCATGGGACCAGACTTCCAGCGACGGCGGGGATCGCCAACACCGGGCGGTGGCGTGGCGAGACCCGCCGGGTCCTCAGCGGCCGAGGACCGCCTCGACGAGCTCGAGCAGGTGCTCGCGGGTGTCCTCGACGTCCAGGCCTTCCCGACGACGCAGCTGGTGCCAGGTCGTGACGTCCAGCACCGTCACCAGCAACCGCGCGCACCGCTCGCGCGCCGGGCCCGCACAGTCCTCGAGCTGGGGGGCGAACACGTGCTCGACCCACTCGCGGTGCGACCGGCGACCGAGCTCGACCACCTCGAGGAGCTCGTCGGTGCGGCCGGCGAGGCCGAGGACCCGCATCGTGGTGTCGCCGGTCGCCTCGTAGTCGCGGACCGCCGTGTCCACGACCGAGGCCACGTCACCGGGCACAGCGGTCGCCCGCACCGCCAGGATCGCCGGCCCGAACCGCTCCCGGAGGCCGCTCAGGTAGAGGTTCAGCTTGGTGCCGAAGTGGTTCACCACCGTCTGCTGGGACACGCCCGCACGCTTCGCGACGTCGCCGAGGGTGACCTCGTCGAACCACGCCGGCTCGAAGAGCTCCACGGCGGCGTCGAGGATCGCCTCGCGGGTGCGCTCCATCGCCGCCACCCGTCCCGACATCGCGTACTGCCGCGCCACTGGGCCTCCTCCTCTGATTTGGTCTTGACACAAATGAATATAGCGACGTACTAATGGATTGTCGAGCATCCCGGCTCGCGTCGACACCGGAGCAGCACCATGACCCGATTCCTCGCCTACGCATCACCGGCACTCGGACACACGCTGCCTCTTGTCCCGGGCCTGCTCGAGCTGCAGCGCCAGGGCCACCAGGTGCACCTGAGGACCAACCCGGCCCTGCTCGGGACACTGCGCGAGGCCGGGGTCGACGCCTCGGCGATCGACTCCTCGGTCACCGACATCCCTGTCACCGACTACCGGGCCACCCGGGACACCGACCGGCTGCGGGCCGGTCACGCCGACCTGATGACCCGGGGCCGGTACGACGGTCCCGACCTGGAGCGCGCGATCGAGGCCCACCGCCCCGACGTGCTGCTGGTCGACGTCAACGCCAATGGCGCGCGGGCCCGGGCCGAGGCCTCCGGGCTGCCCTGGGCCACGCTGCTGCCCTCGGTGCTCCCGGTGGAGGCGCCGGGGATCCCGCCGTACGGCCCCGGGCTGCGACCGATGCGGGGTCCCGTGGGACGGGTCCGGGACCGGCTCGGCTGGATGCTGATGGCCCGAGTGTTCGGCAAGGCGATGCTGCCCGGCCTCAACGAGCTGCGGGCGGAGGCGGGGTTGGCGCCGTACCGGTCACCGATGCAGCAGTTCGAGCCGCCGAGAGCGGTGATCGCCCTGACCAGCGAGCCGCTGGAGTACCCACGGGTGCCGCTGCCCGCGAACATCCACCTGGTCGGCACCCGGCCCTGGGACCCACCCAGCGCCCGGCCGGCGTACCTCGACGAGCCCGGCGACCCGTGGGTCCTGGTCACCTGCTCCACGGAGTACCAGGGCGACGAGGACCTCGCCCGGATCGCCGTGGAGGCCCTGCGCGACGAGCCCGTGCGCGTGCTGCTCACCCTGGCCGACGCCTACTCGGACGACGCGGTCCCCGCGGCGGCCAACGTGCGGGCGGAGCGGTTCGTGCCGCACAGCCAGGTGCTGCCCGAGGCGGCGGCCGTGGTCTGCCATGGCGGCATGGGCATCGTGACCAAGGCCGCGTGCGCCGGCGTACCGACCGTGGTGGTGCCGTTCGGCCGCGACCAGGCCGAGATCGCCCGACGGGTCACCGAGTGCGGCGCGGGCGTCTCGGTGCGGAGGAGCCGGCTCACCGCGGAGTCACTGTGCCAGGCGGTGCGGACCGCACGCTCGATGACCGGGAGCGCCCGCCGCGTCGCCGCACAGCTGGACCCCGAGGGCAGCCCCGCGCGGTTCGCCGCGGCCGCCCTGAGCCTGGCGCCGGCGTCCGGCAGGAGCACGAACGCCATCGGTCCCGGAGGCCAGGGGCTCCGGGACCGATGACGTCGGTGTGAAGGTCAGGCCTTGAGCAGGTTGCGCAGCACGTACTGCATGATCCCGCCGTTGCGGTAGTACTTCGCCTCACCGGGGGTGTCGATGCGCAGCTTGGCGTCGAACTCGACGTCGCCCGCCTTGACCTTGACGGTCTTCGGGATGCGACCGTCGTTGAGCTCGGTGACACCGGTGAAGGAGAACTCCTCCTCGCCGGTCAGGCCCAGCGACTCCGCGGTCTCGCCCTCGGGGTACTGCAGCGGCAGCACGCCCATGCCGATCAGGTTCGAGCGGTGGATCCGCTCGTAGGACTCCGCGATCACGGCCTTGACGCCCAGGAGCGCGGTGCCCTTGGCCGCCCAGTCACGCGAGGACCCGGAGCCGTACTCCTTGCCGGCCAGCACGACGAGCGGGGTGCCGTTCTCGAGGTACTTCTCGCTCGCCTCGAAGACCGTGGTCACCTCGCCATCGCCGGCGAAGTCACGGGTGAACCCGCCCTCGGTGCCCTTGGCGAGCTGGTTGCGCAGCCGGATGTTCGCGAACGTGCCGCGGATCATCACCTCGTGGTTGCCGCGTCGTGAGCCGTAGGAGTTGAAGTCCCGCTGGCCCACGCCGTGCTCGGCGAGGTACTTGCCCGCCGGGCTGTCCTTCTTGATCGCGCCGGCCGGGCTGATGTGGTCGGTGGTCACCGAGTCACCCAGCTTGAGCAGCACGCGGGCGCCCTCGATGTCCTCGACCGGCTCCGGCTCCTCCGGCATGCCGTCGAAGTACGGGGGCTTGCGGACGTAGGTGGAGTCCTGGTCCCACTCGAAGGTGTCGCCCTCGGGGGTGGGCAGCGACTTCCACTGCTCGTCGCCCGCGAACACGTCGGCGTAGTCCTTGGTGAACATCTCCGAGGTGATCGCGGTGGCAATGACCTCCTCGACCTCCGCCGCACTGGGCCAGATGTCCTTGAGGAAGACGTCGTTGCCGTCCTCGTCGGTGCCCAGCGGGTCGTTGTAGAGGTCGACGTCCATCGAGCCGGCCAGCGCGTAGGCGACCACCAGCGGCGGGGAGGCCAGGTAGTTCATCTTCACGTCCGGGTTGATCCGGCCCTCGAAGTTGCGGTTGCCCGAGAGCACCGAGACCACGGCGAGGTCGTTCTCGTTGACCGCGTCGCTGACCTCGGGGATGAGCGGTCCCGAGTTGCCGATGCAGGTCGTGCAGCCGTAGCCGACGAGGTTGAAGCCCAGCTTGTCGAGGTACGGCGTCAGCTCGGCGCGCTCGTAGTAGTCGGAGACCACCTTCGAGCCCGGAGCCAGCGTGGTCTTGACCCAGGGCTTGGTGGTCAGGCCCTTCTCGACGGCGTTCTTGGCGAGCAGGGCCGCGCCGATCATCACCGACGGGTTCGAGGTGTTGGTGCACGAGGTGATCGCCGCGATCGCGACGGCCCCGTGGTCGATCTCGAACTCGGTGCCGTCCTCGAGGGTGACCTTCGCCTTGTTCGACGTACGACCGTGACCGCTGCCGGCCGGGTGGTTGCGCCAGTCGTCGGGACGGCCGGAGCCGTTGCCACCCTCGGAGTGCGAGGGCGCGTCGCTGGACGGGAAGGACTCGTCGGAGGCCTCGTCCACCTTGGAGCGGGCGCCGTCGGGCTTCTCCTGCGCGGGAACGCCTTCCTTGTCCGAGCCGCCCTCGGCGTCGCTGTCGGCCTCGCCGTCCTGGGCGTAGTCGGCCAGCGAGGTGCGGAAGGCCTCCTTGGCGTTGACGAGCGAGACGCGGTCCTGGGGACGCTTGGGTCCGGCGAGCGACGGGACGACCTCGGCGAGGTCGAGCTCGAGCCGCTCGGAGTAGCGGGGCTCGGCGTCGGGGTCGTGCCAGAGGCCCTGCTCCTTGGCGTAGGCCTCCACGAGCGCGATCTGCTCGGCGTCACGGCCGGTCAGCTCGAGGTACTTGGTGGTCTCCTCGTCGATCGGGAAGACCGCGATGGTCGAGCCGAACTCGGGGCTCATGTTGCCGATCGTGGCGCGGTTGGCCAGCGGGAGTGCGGAGACACCGGGTCCGTAGAACTCCACGAACTTGCCGACCACGCCGTGCTCGCGCAGCATCTCGGTGATGGTCAGCACGAGGTCGGTCGCGGTGGCGCCCTCGGGCAGGTCGCCGTTGAGCTTGAAGCCGACCACGCGCGGGATCAGCATGGAGACCGGCTGGCCGAGCATGGCCGCCTCGGCCTCGATGCCGCCGACGCCCCAACCGACCACGCCGATGCCGTTGACCATGGTGGTGTGGGAGTCGGTGCCGACCAGGGTGTCGGGGTACGCCGTCAGCTCGCCGTCGACCTCGCGGGTGAACACGACGCGGGCGAGGTGCTCGATGTTGACCTGGTGGACGATGCCGGTGCCGGGCGGGACGACCTTGAAGTCGTCGAAGGCGCCCTGGCCCCAGCGCAGGAACTGGTAGCGCTCACGGTTGCGCTCGTACTCGATCTCGACGTTGCGCTCGAAGGCCTCCGGGGTGCCGAAGACGTCGGCGATCACGGAGTGGTCGATCACCATCTCGGCCGGGGCCAGCGGGTTGATCCGCGACGGGTCCCCACCGAGCTCGGCCATCGCCTCGCGCATGGTGGCCAGGTCGACCACGCAGGGCACGCCGGTGAAGTCCTGCATGATCACGCGCGCCGGGGTGAACTGGATCTCCTTGTCGGGGTCCGCGTCAGCGTCCCACCCGGCGAGGGCCTTGATGTCGTCGGCGGTGATGTCCTCGCCGTCCTCGGTGCGCAGCAGGTTCTCGAGCAGCACCTTGAGGCTGAAGGGCAGCGACTTCACGTCCAGGCCGTCCCCCTCGACGGAGTCGAGACGGTAGATCTCGTAGGACTTGCCATTGACGTCCAACGTGCCCTTGGCACCAAAGCTGTCCGCGCTCGCCATGTTTTTCCCTCTGTTCGGCTATCGGTCGGTCGATCCTGCCCGGAGGCCCATCTTGCCCACGCCCGGGCGGGCGAGGAAAGCAAGGCAACCCTTAATTCGGACTGGCAGGGATTTATCTTGATGTCAAGATACCACGAGCCCCTATGGTGGGGCCATGCGCTACCGGACCTTGGGAAACAGTGGCTGTGCCGTCTCCGAGCTGTGCCTGGGCACGATGACCTTCGGCAAGGAGACCGACGAGGAGGGCGCGCACGCGCAGCTCGACCGGTTCGTCGAGGCGGGCGGCAACCTGATCGACACCGCCGACGTGTACTCAACGGGCCTCTCCGAGGAGATCATCGGTCGGTGGCTGGCCGACCGGTCGCCCGAGGTGACCGGCTCCGTCGTACTCGCCACCAAGGGCAGGTTCGCGATGGGCACCGACCCCAACGACGTCGGCCTCTCCAGCCGCCACCTCACCCGCGCGCTCGACGACTCGCTGCGGCGGCTCGGCACCGATACGGTCGACCTCTACCAGGTGCACTCGTGGGACCCCTGGACCCCGCTCACCGAGACCCTGCGCACCCTCGACGGGTTCGTGCGCGCCGGCAAGATCCGCTACTACGGCCTGTCCAACTTCACCGGGTGGCAGCTGACCAAGGCCGTGCACACCGCGCGTGCCCTCGGCCTCGTGGAGCCGGTGACGCTGCAGCCGCAGTACAGCCTGATCGTGCGCGAGACCGAGTGGGAGCTCGTCCCCGCAGCCCTGGACGCCGGCATGGGCCTGCTCCCGTGGAGCCCGCTGGGCGGGGGCTGGCTGAGCGGCAAGTACCGGCGCGACCAGCGACCCACGGGCTCCACCCGGCTCGGTGAGGACCCGGGCCGCGGGATGGAGGCCTGGGAGCGGCGCGGCACCGAGCGCACCTGGGCGATCATCGACGCGGTCCAGGAGGTCGCCGAGGCACGCGGCTCCTCGATGGCCCAGGTCGCGCTGTCCTGGGTGACCAACCGCCCCGGCGTGACCTCCACCATCCTCGGCGCCCGCACCCTCGAGCAGCTCGACGACAACCTCGGCTCCGTCGAGGTCGACCTCTCCCCCGCCGAGCTCGCCGCCCTCGACGAGGCCAGCGACCTCCACGCCACCGACTACCCCTACGGCTCCCTCGGCCTGGACCAGCGCAGCCGAGTTCTCTGACTCCGAGCGTTCCGCACCGGACGCGCCGGGGCCGAGGTGCAGATCGTTCGGAACGGCTCCTGTGGACTGCCGTTCGCGCGACCGGCGCGGTCGCGAGACGCTCGGGCATGGCTCACCGCTGGGACCCGAAGGCCCCCCATCCCGGCCCCCTCGTCCGCCCGGTCAGGGTCGATCCGACCGGCCTGACCGGCCCGACTCGCAGACAGGCGTCCGGGAAGTACTGGCGCCGCACGTCACCCGGCTACTACGTGCCCTCCGACACCCGTACCGATCTGCCGGAGCAACGCATCATGGAGCAGTCGGTCCGGCTCCCGGCTGGCGGTGCAGTCACGGGATGGGCTGCCTGCCGGCTGCTGGGGGCGAACTTCTTCGACGGCCTCGAGACCGACGGGGCCACCTTGATCCCGGTCCCGCTCAACGTCGGGCCACACGGGAACATCCGTTCTGGAGGTCAGGTCCGACTCTGCTTCCACGCGTTGGACCCCGCCGACCTGGCACCGCGTCATGGCATCGCGACGGTGATCGCCGTCCGAGCGGCGTACGACGCCGTCCGGCTGGCCGAGGACGCCCGAGAGTCCGTCGTCGCGCTCGACATGATGCTGGCCGCCGATCTGGTCTCGGTGCGCCTGGTGCGGGAGTACGCCGACCGCCGACCAGGACGGCCCGACAAGCGTGTGCTGTGGGCTCTCGACCGCGCCTGCGAGCACTCACGCTCCCCCAACGAGGTGCGCCTGCGGATGCTGTGGGAGTTGGACGCCCGATTGCCCCGACCGCTGGTGAACTGCCCGATCCACGACCTCGCGGGACACCTTCTGGGCATCGCGGACCTGCTCGACCCGGAGGCCGGCCTGGTCGTGGAGTTCGACGGCGCCGACCACCGCCGGGCAGCGCGGCAGACCGCGGACGCGAAGAAGGAGGATCTGCTTCGACGCGTCGGGCTCGAGGTCACCCGCGTGACCGGGATGGATCTGCAGGACCGCTCGACCGTGGTGTCGCGGCTGTTGGCCGCCCGTGGACGAGCGAAGTTCATCGACGCGGCAGAACGACTGTGGGTACCGCGTCCCCCGACCGATGACCTGCATCAGCGCCTTCTGGAGCGCGAGGCACGTTTCGCGGCGTACGCGCGTCTGTCCGCCGAGCCACTGCCCGACATCGGTGAGCTCCGCGGCTGGTGACCGAGGGGGAGGGTCGTCCGAACGTTACGCGCCTCGACCACGGCGTGTCGCGGGCCGATTGTTCGGAGTCGAGAGCCGTCAGACAGGGAGGCGCTCTCCGCGGTCGTCCACCAGCGACTGGGGAGCCGTGAGGCGCCAGGCCTCGAAGGTGAGCTCGGCGAGCTCGTCGCGCTCGACCCCGTCGAGGTGGACGACGACCCAGCCGAAGCCGCCGGCGGTGAACTGCACCTCGAAGACCTCGGGCCGCTCGGCGACCAGTGCCACCTGCTCGACGAGGGTCTGCCGCAGACCGACCGTGCGGGTGGGCTCCCAGAGGTAGCCAAAGGTGTGCCCGGCCACCTCGAGCCTGAAGTAGCGGGTGTGGTCCTTCACCGCCACGTCCTCGAGCTGGCCCACCAGGTCGAGGAAGTCGCTGATCGCGGCCATCAGCGCACCCGGGGCGCCAGACACTCAACGCGGCGCGTCATCGCGACGACACCGGCTGGCGTGGATACGAAGGCGGTGACAGCGATCATGGGAGGAACCTAGCCGCTGAGTTCACCGCCTTCGTCTCTACGCTCGAAAGGGCCCATCCGGTCCACACGACGCCTGCACGACCTTGCCCCCGTCGTACGGCGTCGAGTGCCTCCTACCCCACCGTGCCGACAGTCGGGTCGCGCGGGTTGTGGCGCTTCGCATAGGTGGTGGGACACCGATGAGTCGGCAGGACGCCGTCCCGCAAGACGGGCAGGGTCCCGGCCGGCGCGGTTTCGTAGGCCATAATGGCGCGCTCTGGCGTCACGAGGCGGGAGCGAACCGGTGGACCTCTTGGGCCGGCGTGCCGAGCGCGAGGTGATCGAGCACCTGCTCGCCGAGGCGCAAGTGGGTCGCAGCGGGGCCCTCGTGATGCGCGGGGAGGCGGGAATCGGGAAGACCGCGGTCCTGGAGCATGCCCGGCAGGCTGCGGCCTCCGCGGGGATCCGGGTGGAGCATGCGGTCGGGGCGGAGTCCGAGGCGCAGTTCGCGTTCGCCGGCCTGCACCAGCTGTGCGCGCCACTGCTGGAACACGCGAGTGAGCTGCCTGATCCACAGCAGACCGCCCTCTGCGTGGCATTCGGGCAGCGCAGCGGCGCGGCGCCGGAGGGGTTCCTCGTGGGGCTGGCCATTCTCAACCTTCTGGCCGAGGCCGCCGACGAGACCCCGCTGCTGTGTCTCATCGACGATGCGCAGTGGTTGGATCAGGCGTCTGCTCAGGTCCTGGCCTTCGTTGCGCGACGGGTGTCGGCCGAGCGTGTGGCGCTGGTGTTCACGCTGCGTGACTCCGCGGCAGGCGGCAACCACCCGTTCGACGGGTTGCCCGAGCTGCGCCTGGACAGGCTCGGGGAGACCGACGCGCACGCGCTGCTGAGCACCGCGGTCCGCGCACCTCTCGATGAGGGGGTACGCAACCGGATCGTCGCCGAGGCACGAGGAAACCCCTTGGCGCTGCTGGAGCTGCCCCGGAGCGTCGAGCTCACACACCTGGCAGGTGGGTTCGAGCTGCCAGATCTACCGAGCGTCCCTCGCCGCATCGAGGACAGTTTCCGACGCCGCTCGGCCAGCCTGCCGGCCGAGACCCAGTTGCTGCTGCTGGTCGCCGCGGCCGACCCGACCGGCGACCCGGAGCTGCTGTGGCGCGCGGCCACCCACCTGGGCATCGCCCGAGAGGCGGCCGCACCCGCCGAAGCGGCGGAGCTGGTGGAGATCACCTCCCGAGTGCGCTTCCGTCATCCCCTCGTGCGCTCTGCGGTTTACCAGGCGGCCACGCCCCCGGACCAGCGCCGAGCTCACGACGCATTGGCGGTAGCCACCGACCCGGAGTCCGACCCTGACCGGCTTGCTTGGCACCGCGCACAAGCGGTACAGGGCACGGACGAGGACGTCGCCGCCGAGCTGGAGCGCTCGGCCGACCGGGCACGTCGCCGCGGCGGGTTGGCCGCTGCAGCCGCGTTCCTGCACCGCGCAGCCGACCTGTCTCCTGAACCTGCCACTCGCGCGAGGCGTGCGCTGGAAGCCGCCCAGGCCAAGCATGACGCCGGTGCGTCCGAGAGTGCCTTGGCGCTGCTGACCGTCGCCGCTGCCGGCCCATTGAACGCGGTGGAAGCCGGTCGCCTCAAGCTGCTCCAGGCCCGGATCGCGTTCCACCTGACTCGAGACAGAGACGTGCCGCGGATGCTGCTCGAGGCAGCCACGATGCTCGCCCCGTCGGAGCCCGCACTGTCCCGAGAGACCTATCTGCACGCGATGGACGCAGCGGTCCTGAACGGCGGCGAAGACGCGGTGCGGATCGCCGAAGCGGCCCTGGCCGCTCCCCCGGCCGAGGTGCCACCACGCCCCGTTGACCTGCTCCTGGACGGTCTCGCGACGAGCCTGACGAGGGGCTACGAGGCGGGGGCGCCCCTGCTGCGGCGCGCCGTCGAGGCGGTGTGTGACAGCGCGTACGCAGCTCCTGGACCGGACCGCCGCAGCGACCGCTGGCTATGGCTTGCCGGCCGCACCGCAGTGGCGCTTTTCGACGACGAGCTGCTCTACCTCCTCGCCAGCCGCAACGTCCAGCTGGCGCGTGAGGCCGGTGCGCTGGCGACGCTCCCCGCAGCCTTGAACCTCCTCTCGATCACCTCCGTCCTGATGGGCGAGCTCGCCCGAGCCGCCGAGCTCGCGAGCGAAGCGACCTCGATCACGCGGGACACCGGCGGCGTGCGGCTGCCGCACGCTCAGGTCATCCTGGATGCTTGGCGCGGCGACCAGGCCGCGACGACTGCGCTCAGCGCAAGCACCGCCCAGGACGTCGCCTATCCCGACGGGAGCGCGGACGCCTCACAGGTCCAGTACGCCTTGGCGGTGCTCCACAACGGGCTCGGCAACTACGCGGTGGCACAACAGGCCGCTGCACTGGCTTGCACCTCACGTGAGCTGCCGGTCGTCTGCTCCAGCCTCACGGAGCTCATCGAGGCGTCCGTCCGTTCGGGACATCCGGAGCACGCGACCGAGGCGATGGAGCAGTTCGGTGCCTGGGCTCGCGTCAGCGGCACGCCATGGGCGCTGGGGCTGGAGGCGCACTCACGTGCACTCATGTGCACCGGACCGTCTGCCGAGGATCACCACCGTGCCGCGATCAAGCACCTCGGGAGCAGCCGGATGCGCGGCTATCTTGCTCGTGCCCACCTCGCCTACGGTGAATGGCTACGCCGCGAAGGGCGCCGCCAGGACGCCCGCGAACAGCTCCGGACCGCCCATGACCTGCTGATGGACATGGGCGCGGAGGCGTTCGCCGCACGGGCCGCCCGCGAGCTGCGCGCCACCGGCGAGCACCCGCGCAAACGGCGCGCTCAGGCGAGCGATGCCTTGACTGCCCACGAGCTGCACATCGCGCGTCTGGTGGCCACCGGGGCAACCTCCCGCGAGGTCGGCGCACAGCTGTTCCTGAGCCCGCGCACGATCGAGGCTCACCTGCGGAGCATCTTCCGCAAGCTCGAAATCACCTCCCGCAGACAGCTCAAGGAGCTCTCCTTGCCCTGACCCTCCGCGCACTCGCCATCTGCGTGGACATCACCCACGCAACCCACGACCGGCGAGGACATCAGGGACTTCTACCGGCGCGAGACGACCGCACCATGCGCCAACCTGATGCCACGGCCACGGAACGGGCTCTTGGCCAGCAAGTCGTTGACCCGAGGGGAACCCTCGTCCCGGACCTGGCGGCACCTCTGTTGACCGACCGCCAGCGTGCGAAGGAAATCCCATGAAGTCCATCGAGAGCATCGTCGCGGCACACCTCGACACCTGGAACGCCCCGCCAGGACCACGGAGAGCCCAGTCCATCGCCTCTGTGTACTCCTCCGATGTGTTCATCGGCGAGCCAGAGCGGGGCTGCGGGGCCATGACGGCATGGAACAGGCGATCGCTGGTCTCCAGGCCCAGGTCCCCGGGGCGACGATCGTCCGGTCGGGTCCGATTCAGGTGGCCAGGACCTGGTCACCTACGGATGGACCCTCGCTGTCGCCGACGGGCCAGCGCTGGCCACGGGACGCGACGTGCTCCACGTCCGTGACGAGGAGATCACCAGGCTCTACGTCGTCATCGACCGAACGTGACCATGACCCCGACGGGCGAACACCCGGCAGCTGTTAGTCCCTGCAGGTCAGGGCCGCTCTTCACCAGCAGCGCGACGCATTCCACGTGGCGCGTCATCGGGAACACACCGGCGACGCTACGCGGGATTGCGGATCTTTGCGCTCCACTGCGATCGGCGGCCAAATGTGGCCGCTGACCTGCAACGATGCCGACTTCAGGGGTTGCTGGCGTCAGGGGCCGGTTGCGGGCCGTTGCGACTCAAAGCGCGCCCAAACCGCGCCCTGCTGTCAGCAGGCTCCGACGATCGCAAACACGCGCGCAAGGACAGGTTCGTGCGCGACTCCGGGCCGGGCGTCGCGGTCAGCACACCTGAAGGCCATGAAGCTCTCCATACACTCCCCCGACGAGCTGGTCGCGGCCATTCCCCACCTGCTCGGCTTCCAGCCCGAAGAGTCGATCATGTTCCTGCCGCTCGAATCCGATCTCCCCGTCGCCCGTGTGGACATCCCGACCACCGCCCGTGACCGCGAAGGCGTCTGGGGCTCGATCAGCGATGCCTTCCGGCGCTACGCCCAGCCCGGCTCCAACGTCGCCATCGTCTGCCTCAGCGCCGACCGCGAGCAGGCGAACGTCGTTGGCCAGGACTTCGCCGCTCGGCTCGGGAACATCGGCATCGATACGCCGATCCTGCTCTGGGCCGACGAGACCCGGTGGGCCGACCTCGACACCGGCGATATGGGGCTGCTCACCGATGCGGCCCGCGAGACCGTCGCAGCGGCCACCGTGCTCAGCGGACGCGCCCAGCCGGCCGCGAGCCGTGAGTCGCTGGCCGAGTCGCTTGTCGGCGACCGCGAGCTAATAGCAGCGTTGCTCCCGGATGCGGCTGTCCGGGAGAGCACTGCCAAGGTGGAGGGCCGCTGGGCGCTCGCCCGGATGCAGCGGTTCCACCGCGACGGCATCAGGCTCTCCGATGCCGACGCGGCCCGCCTACTCGTCGCCGTCGAGTCGACCCCGAACCGAGACCGGCTCTGGCTCGACATGAACCGAGGCAACGCCCGCTCCCACGTCGCGCTGTGGACCGACATGACCAAACGGGCACCCGACGAGGTCCGAGCAGCACCGGCCTCACTGCTCGGGTTCGCGAGTTGGCTGAGTGGTCACGGCGCGCTGGCGTGGTGCGCCCTGGACCAGGTGCCCAAGGACAAGCCCTACGCGCTCGCCGACCTCGTCGCCGCCGCCGTCCAGAGCGGCATGCACCCACGCGAATGGGAGACGACCAAGACCCTCACCACGGATAGCGGCACAGAAGCGCTCGCCCCGACCCGTACGACCGCCCCGCAGGACGCGGTGCGGCCCGCACACGGGATGTAGGGGCCGTCATGGATATCTCGTACCGTCGCACGCCCCCGAGCCTCTTGGAGCGCGCCTTGACTCGCCTCGTGAGGCGCCGGCTCATTCCCACCGCGCCCGTCCACCGGCTCGACCTCGTCCAAACGTCGACCTGGATGTCAGGCAGGCTTGAAGTGGGCCGTGAGTCGCTCGCGGACAGAGGCCACTTCGACTGAGCCGTCGGCCTCGGTAAGCAGCTTGGCGAGCCGCTTTGGCCACAGCGCGTGGACACTTCGCGTGGTGAACGCTCCGCCGATCAGCGGCCAGTCAGCCTCGACGAAGCACAGTGCGCCGGTCACGGGCACCTCGCCGACGACATCCCTGACGAGTTCGACCTGCTTGAGGACGCCGTCGACGAGCTTGGTGCAGTCACGTCGACCAACCAGCAACCTCTCGACTCTCGGCCGCAGGATGCCGCCTTCGATCCGCAACTCGGCTTGCCCTTGTATCTCTTGGCGTCGATAACCCAGATGCCAGCCGCCGTGACCGCGATGTGGTCGATGTTTGCCTTCGTTCCAGGGACGCGCCGGTCGCGCAGGACCGCGATCGACTCTGACACCAGCGAGTCGAGTCGCGCACCCAATTGCTCCTCCCCGACCGCACCCGTCGCTCATGCCTTCGTGCTCTGCTTCTCGTCGGAGAGCGCCACTGCGATCCCGCTGAGCTTGCCCCACTTCCGGCGAAGCCGTTCCTCGTCCTTGGCCTTGCGACGTTCGTACTCACGTCGAGCAGACGATCCAGCGACTCCCGCATCTTCGGGGACAGGAACGACCGGGCCCTGCTCTGCCGAGAGTGCAGTGGCATCAGCAGGGAGCGAATGGCACTCGATACAGCGAACGGTCTTGGTCGACCGCTCGTAGATCGCGTCGGTCCGGGCGGGCAGCTCCGTGCCGCACAGGCGACAGATCCCGGCGTAGCGCAGCTTCATCCGCTTGCCGGAGAGCGGTTCGGGTACGGGCGGGCGCATCAATACCACGCATGTATCAGGTCGACTTGGGGTGCGCAGACTCTCTGGACAACGAGATGAACCTCGAAGCCGAGATGTTCGTCGGGAGGTGGGCTCGAGACCGACTGGTAGTACGTCTTCTCCAGGTCATCAGCTCGCAGGCCAACCTCGTTCGTCACCTCGAATGCGGGACGCCTACGCGTCGCGAACTCGACAACGGCCGCAAGGTCGAGATCTGAAGAGCGGAAGCTACGACCGGTGATCCACTCGATCGTGAACGGCTTGCCGAAGGCGGCCATTGTGTAGCCAACCTGCGAGGCCCCTGCGTTGGCGAGAGCATCGCGGGTGTCCTCTGTCGGCATCAAACGCAGTGCCAGGGGCGGTCCGGAAACCTCGATGATGTCCAGCCCGGACTGATTTGTGTGAAGAGGCTGAGGGAACTCCACCAACTGCTGGAGGAGCCACTCAGGCGAAGAGAAGAGGCCATCGGCGTGGCTACCTGATCCGTACGCATCACGGTATGCCCGACCGCCGCGCCGCATCTCCCGCTCGATGATCTGGCTGGCGGATACAGCCCGGGTGACGTCGCGCCACCCGAGGATGCAGTAGACCTCGATCTGGCTCGGCTCCTTGGCATGGATCTGTCCATCCCAGGCTGCGAGCACCTGCGCTGTTTCGCTCTTCAGGTACTTGGCCAAGTGCTCCGCGAGCGAATCGATGATTCTCACCGCGGCCCCCCGAGCTTGCCTTCAGCGCAAGTTGCCGATCGCCCAGGAGTCACTCGTTCGACTCCCTCATGTAGGTCACGCCGAAGGCGACGACCTGGCGGAACTCCTGTCGGCGGGCCCCCATGTCGTACTGACTCCCCGAGCCCTTTTGGAAGATGTCGAGCCCGCGTCCGAGCAGGATCTTCCAACCGTTGTCGGTAGTGATCGATCGGTCGTGGATGGTCTCGTCCCACTCGACGTTGAACTTGATGCCGACTGAAGCCGAACCATCCCGGATGTCCTTGAGCATCAGGAGGTGCTGCTGCTGGAAGTCGCCCTTGTCTTCCTTGGTCACGAGCTTGACGGCGATCTCGTCGGCCGGGTCCTTGACCGAGGCGACTAGCGCGAGCAGATCGACAAGGTTGCGTCCTTGGTGCGGCAGACGGATGTAGGGGTCGACGATCCTGATGTCTGTAGCCCCACGGAGGTACGGCAGCAGCAGCGTCTCGTAGGAGACGCCACGCTGGTTCTCCTGGAAGTCGCGGTGCCCCTCGAACAGCGGCTCGGGCTTGGGCGCTACCTCGACCGCCGCAGCCGTAGCCGCCGCGTCGACGACAGAGCCACCGTCGGTCGTCACCTCGCCACCAGTCTCGCCACTCCGCTGGTGGTAGTACGCCGGGTACTCGTCCTCCTCAAGCGTCGTAACGGCACGCCATTCGCCGTCCTTGTCGGAGTATCCGAACTTGACCTCGGCCATCGTCGAGTCGATCCGCAGGATCTGGTCCTTGACGCGTTTGCGGCCCTCGACGGCGAAACGGAGGATCTCCTCGATCTGCTCCCTCGTGGCCTCGCCATGCGGGTAGATGATCTTCATCAGACCCGAGAACGTCTTGTGGATTCCGTCGCGGTCGCGGGTGGAGATGTCCGATCCGAGCGTGAAGTGCTGCTGGTAGCGGTCGGAGAAGTCGGCGTCGCGCATCGACTTCAGCACCTCAGCGATGTAGTCGACGACGAACCCGTAGCCGTCGGAGAACATCTCGCTGCGAATCGTGTCGACCTCCCAGCCCGGGATGTAGCAGTGCAGGCGGTCGAGGTAGGCGGAGTCGTGATAGCTCTCGGGCAGCTCGTCGAACAGGTCGGAGTGCTTGAGCATGTACGGCACGTTGTGCGACGTGTTGCCAACGAAGACCATCGACGCCTCCGCACCCAGGGTCTCGACACCACGGGAGAACGACTTGTTCGCCATGTAGTTCTTCATGATGTCAACGAGCGCCTTGTCGGTGCGCTTCTTCTTGCCCGCGAACTCGTCGAAGGCGACGACGTCCCAGTAGCCGACGAGGCCGAGACGGCCATTGGAGTTGTTCACGAAGAGCTTTGGGACCGTGACCTCCCCGCCAGAGATCAGCATGCCGTGGGGTGAGAACTCCGAGAAGATGTGTGACTTGCCGGTGCCCTTCGGGCCGAGCTCGACCAGGTTGTAGTTGCGCTCGACGAACGGAATCAGGCGCACCAGCTGGATGAGCTTGGCTCGGCGACCGAACAGCTCCGGGTTGAACCCGATCGACTGAATCAGGAGGTCGATCCATTCGTCGGTGGTGAACTCGCGACGCGAGGCGACGTAGCCGTCAAAGTCGAAGTTGGAAAGTTGGATCGGCTTGATGGATCCGAGAATCCACGGGACGACGCGGGCGTTGTCACTGTGCTGGTACTCGATGTCGCAGATGCACCACACCCCGCCGACCAGGAGCTTCGGGTGGGTCTTGATGGTCGCCGGTGAAACGAGAACCTGCTTGATGCCGAGGTTGGCGAACTCGGCCTCGTACGTGTCGTCCTTCTCATTGAGCTGCACCTGCACCTTGTCGATGACTCGGTAGCGGCCCTTCTCGCGGATGTTCGACTTGATGAGCTCTGACTGGTTCCGGTGCACGTAGTGGTCCGCCAGGATCTTGCGAACGCTCTCGATGCCGGACTGGATCGTCGCCTCGTCATCAGATGCGGCGTACTGGCCGAGGAGATACTCAAGGACGAACGAGGGCACGATCGCGTTGCCCTTGACGGCCTTGACCAGGTCCTTCCGCACAACTGCACCGCCGAAGACGTCGTTGATCTTCTGGTCGAGGGCAGACTTAACCGGGGGACCTACCGGAGCAGGAGCCTCGGCGTCACCAGGTGAACAGTCGACGTCGATCGCCGCGAGGTCTGTCTGTTCGGTCATCGCAGTCACGTCCTAGAAGTCGAAGTCCGTCGTGAACGAACGCTTGATCGTGTAGGTGCCCTTCGAGAACGGCTTCCATTGAGTCGTGTTCGGAATGGGCTCTTCCAACCGCAGTTCAACCGGGATGTTGTTGAACCCGTCCGCTTCTTGCGTGAGGTAGAGGGTCGCCGCCTGGTAACGCTCACGCTGGTCGTCGGACACACTGGCGAACGTCAGAACAGGCTGTTCAGAGATCAACGTGTCGCCGACGTACAGGCCGAGGCGGACCTGGCGCGGCTGGATCTTGTCCGTCACCGCCTCTCGCTGGAGCAGCTTGACGGCGAGCTGACCCGTCGTGATCTTGTCGGTCTCCGGCATGAGGTCGACGTGAACCGGGCGGACGTCGCTCTTGCGCTTCTTGTTGACGGTGATCACCGGGACGACGATCTCTTGGAGCGACGCTCCGCCGTGGACGTAGCGAGTGCCAGCCCCCGGCTGCGGGATGCGGTGGATCGATTTCGGGATCTGGATGTCGATGTCACCCACAAGCCCGGCCTGGGCCGACGTGAACGTCATGAATGACGGGGACGGCTTGAGCGCCCGACCCAGCACGTAGCGACGGTTGGTCTTGGTGACCGCGTCGCCCTGGGGTGCCTCGGAGACGTAGTAGGACTGCTCCAGCGGGATGTCCTGGTAGAGGAAGCCGTGGTCAGCGGTGAGCAGGATGTTCGTGGCGTTGGCGTTCGTCCACTTCTTCACGAGGAGCAGCAACTCGCGCAGGGTCTCTTCGGCGGCCTCGAAGACCGTTCGTTCCGTGGGCGCCTTGTCGCCGGCAGCGTCGATGCGGTCGTGGTAGACGTAGAAGATCTGATGCTGCTTGTAGAGATCGCGCAGCTCGTCGCCGGGCATGGCCAACACACTGGCTGCGGAGATTGCGTGACCCTTGACCCCTTGCAGGATCTTGTCGCGGTTCACGGTGCCGTTCGTGGGCTTCCCGTCGGCCAGCACCGGCAACGCCTCTGGGTCGAGCTCCAGAGTCGAATGCGGAAGCAACGAAGCCATGCCCAGTTGGGTGTAGCTCGGAAGCACCCCCAACACTGCCGAGAGCGACGCGTCGAAGCGGTCCTCGTTGCGGATCAGGGAAGCGAGCTCTTCCGCCACCTCGTAGCGCATGCCGTCCGAGATGATGACCACCACTTTGGTGCGTCCGTCTTTGACCACGGGAGCGACGTGGTTGTCGAAAAATCTCGCTTGAGGTGCCAGCACGGCCGATGTCCATTCGCCCGTGGGCTCCATCGCCTGCTGCAACAGTCCGCCGAAGTCATAAAGGAACTTGTTGGCGTACTGCTTGTCCACCTCCGCCTTGAGAGCCGCCAGCGGGTTCTGGAAGTCGGCAGTCTGGTAGGCGTAGGTGAACCAGCGGTACTGCTGGTCGAGGCGGAACCAGTCGGACTGGTACTTCTGAAGTCCGAGGTCAAGCGAGCCAATCGCGTTCGGCAGGGCTGCGATCGCAGCAAGAAGTTCCGAGGCGCTCTGGATGGCCTCGTACACCTTGGCGTACTTGTTCTTCCAGAGGCTCTCCTGGCGCTGGCGCACCACATCCGCGACATCACGGGGCATCACCGACTGAGCCGCCACAGCGGCTGCGAGGTCGACGATGACCTTGCGGTCGACCTCCTCGAAGATCGTGACCGGGACCAGCTCGCGGTAGTCGCGATGCTCGATCTTCGACTTGATGTCGAGTGCATCGGCGGCACGGGAGGCCAGCTTCGCCATCATGTCTTGGCCGCGTACGTCGTAGCGCAGGCTGTTGAAGTCGATCCGGATGTTGCGGTACTCGCCCGGGCTATCGGAGGCGAAGTCCTCGACAGCCCTGCTGAACGTCCACAGGATGAAGTCGTCGATCGTTGGGGTCGCGCTGGGGTACTTGTAGATGCTGGCGAGCCCGTCCCAGAGGAACTCGTCAAGTCCGAAGGTGACGAGGTCATCGAGTTTCGCTGTCTTGCTCGCGGCATTCTCGGCCAGCAGCTCGCGGGTGATATCGGTAAGGGTGTGTCCTGACGCCTTGACCAGCACCTGGCACATCTTGGCGCGGAGACTTGTAGGGTCGTCACCGGCCACGAGCAACTTCTCGAGTGCTTGCTTGCGGGTGTTGGCGGCGAAGAACTTCTGATGCTGCTCGATGACCGGAGCGAACGCCGGGTCGTTGAGGCCGAGTTCCTGCTGGAGCATGGACGTCTTGTCCGCAGTGAACACCCCGCCATATGCGAGCTCCAGGTCGAGGAGCCAGTTCGCGGTGCCGCGCGGCAAGTCGCCGGCGCGGTACACCAGGTGCTTCGTGACATGGTCCGCGAGGAGGGTGTTCTTAACTCCGAACTCGTTGTCCTGCACACGGATGACGTTCACGCCCCCGAGGTCGAGCGAGTCGAGCTCGGCGTCGTACTCACCGGCCGGGTCATGCCAGAACACGACTCGCTTGGAGGCGAGTCGGCTCTGGAGGGCGTCCTTAACGGACGTCAGGTCACTCATCCGAAGCCTCCAGTCCCGCGATCTTCTTCAGGGCGGCGCCGAACTTCGGGTAGTTCGCCTTGACTCCGTCGTCGAGGTCAATGGCGAGGTTCTCGGAGGCCTGCGGGTAGAGCGTGTCGTGCTCGTACTCGTTCAGCTCGACGACGATCTTGCGGAGCCGGTCCGCTTCCTTCGCGTTCCCAGCGCGCTCTGCCTGCTGGAGGCTCGACTCCAGTTTGGTCACGTACTCCCGCAGGTAGGTCAACACTGTCGAGACAGTCGAAGGCGTGTAGCGATGCATGTAGACGAGTGCGTTGAACGACCCCCTGGCGCTGGAGAACAGCCAGTAGATCGGCCGCTTCTTGTACCGCTGGACGTGGTCGTCGTAGAACTTCGACTTCCCGCCCCTGGTGATGAAGTAGTCCCGCAGATTTCTCACGCCGAGCGACTCGACGACGAACTTCAGGTTCTCCTCGAAGTGCTGATCTCCGAACGCTGTCCGAAGGAACCGGCGGAAGAGCCCCACAACATCGTCCTCGAACCAATCACCGTCCACGATCGGGATGACGTTGTCCGCGTCCGGCGTGAACGTCGGGTTGCGCACCTTCGCGAGGTAGTCCTGCAAGGTCGCACCCTGGTCCGCGAGGATCAGCCCCGGCTCGTCGAGACTGTAACGGCCGAACATGCAGCCGACTGAGTACGAAACGAGATCAACGACTAGGTCGCGCGCCGCGAGGGCGCGGCGGACACGCGTGGCCCCGCCCGGCACCTCTCTAGAAACCCCGAGTTCGCGCCAAACCTGACTGTCAATCTGCTCCTCGACCTCGGCTAGCGAAGTCAACCGCTTCGCGACGGAGTGACAGTAGTCATCAGCAGCGACCTTCAACGAGCCGGAATCCCGCAGGAGCGGCGACCGTTGGAACCCGAGCGACAGCTCATCCTCATCCCAGTCCTCGCGTGCCAACTCGATGGCGTGTTCGACCAAGGCGCCGATTGAGTCGGAGCCGTTCTCAATCGTCGGGAGACGTCCAATATGTCCAACCTCAAAGTTCATGGTCGGGCTGAGAGCGTTCAAAAGCTCCGACGCTAGGCTCGAATTTAGAACGGCAAGCGCCGTCAGTAGGAGCGGTCGATTGCCGACGATGGCCTTACTTCCGCTCCCGAACGTATGGCCCGCCTCGATCATTCGGAAACTAGGACGACCGCTGGTGAGGGCAGACCAACCGATGTGCGCGAGGAAGTAGCTCGAGTTTCCGTCATGGCGGAAACCTGGCAGCCTTCCCATCTCGGCCACCGCAGCATCGTCGTAGCGCAGAACATGTGAGATGTTTCCGTACCACCGGCGCTCGGGTCCTCCCTTATGGTGGGGAGCCCACGGCCTCTCACTGGAGTCACCGCCCATTCTCGACCTTGAGACCTCGTGCCAGAACCTGAAATAGCGGTCGTTGTTCCCGGTGGAGATGCCAGCAACGGCTGGCAGGCGCTCCGACATAGGCGTAGGGTCCGTCAGTAGCTTGACCAAGGGCTCCGCGAGGCGGAACGCGAAGGGGGCCCCCGGAATGGCGAGAAACTGGCGAGCGTGTGACTCGTACCGGTGCTCAGCGATGCCATGGGAAATCGAGGCACGAAGGCAATCACGCTTCGCCGTTTCCGATGTCTGATCCAAGAAGTAGAACTGCGTGGTCTCGGCTCCATGGAGCCGAGGCCCGAGGGCGAAGGCGGTATTCGCCCCAAACACGTCTGGATGGTTCGTCACGTCATGCATGTGCACCAGGCTGTAAAACGAGTGTCGATCTAGGAGGTTCCGACGAAGCAATTCAAAGGACTTGATTGTCAGCCAAGTGTCGCCGACGATCATTCCGACTATGCCTCTCGAGTCGGCGAGTCCTGCCGCTCTCAGCATGAAACATCCATAAAGATCTTGCTTTCCAGCTGGGAATAGGCGCTTGACCTTTTCGGACAACGCCGGTCCCATGTTCGCCGAGCCCATATAGGGCGGGTTCGCGACAACGACGGGGTAGCGACCGGCGAGATACTCCGCTTGAGTCACAACTCTGTCGGCCCGCTCAATCGTGTCGGCCTTGTAAATGTCCCCACCGTCGTCCAAGGTCTCCAGGTGCCGTGCGAGTCGGCTCGTCAGGACGGGGTCTGGCTGGATCAGCGAGCCTAAGGTGTCGGCCTCAGCGAACTGGTTCCAGAACGCCTCCTCCGCGTGCCGATCCCCGTCCCCAGTGACGAGATAGCTCATTTCATCGACACTGAACGAGATCGGGTCGAGCACGCAGACGTTCGGTTCGACCGGGTCTTTGAAGAAGAGCTTGCGCCTGGCCGCGGCCTTCATCGTGAGTGCGAAAGCGGCGAGCGCCCCAGCACGCGGGTCGATCTCGGTGCCGTAGAGGTTGTTGGCGAGGATGAGGCCCGGGATCTCCGACGGCGTGTAGCCCTCTTCCTCGTAGATCGCAAAGAGCAGGTCAAAGGCGTAGGTGAGCATGTGGCCCGAGCCGCACGCCGGGTCAATGACCTTCAACTCTTCGGGCGTGCTGACCTTGAGGAAGTGGGTCTCCTCCTCGACCGGGGCGATGTAATAGTCCATCTGGCTGGCAAGAGCCGACGAGGGGCGGTTGAGCATCCAAAGGCGCCCGAGCGAGTTCTCAACGAGGTAGCGGACGATCCAATGCGGTGTGAACAGCTGGGTGGCTGCGGGGATCTCATCGGCGCCGGCCTTCCTGTTCTTCTTGAACCCGGCGAAGACCTCGTCCTTCCGCTCCGAGATGTAGAACTGGTACAGCCAGCCGATGACCTCGACGTCCTGACACACGTCTTCGGTGAGCACCGTGACGGAGCGGCTGAGGGCAGAGTCCTCTGCAAGCAGGTTGGCCGGGATGAGCAGCTCGGTGTAGTCGCCCTCCCGCTCAAACATGAAGGGCATGGCAGCGTTCCAGAAGCGGCAGTAGTCCGCCAGAAGGAGTGCGTATGCCTCGGCCTGCGCGCCGACGCCGGGGCGCGGCTGACGGGTGCCGTTGAGCATTCCTGTGATGGTTGCGGGGTTCGTCCCCTTGACCACGTTCGTGTCGATCTGGCCGCGCTTGGCTGCGGCGAGCACCTCGGGCTGGCCCACCTGATCGGCCGCGGGCGAGACGACGCCGATGCCGGTGTAACCGTTGGCGTCCATGAACCGCAGCGCGATGATGCGGTTGAACCAGGTGTAGGCGACCTTGCCGGCGACATGCCCTTTCCCCTCGTCGCCGCCGCCTGCGCCGGCGATGGCCCGCTCCAGCGCCGACACGGCCTTGGGCTGCTCTACGCGCTCGGGCGAGCCCTGGGCGAGCACAGCGGTGATCCGCGCGCCCACCTCGCGGATGAGCTCGGTTCGCGCCGAGGTGGCGAACGACTTGAGCGGTGCGGTTTCCATCAGAGCGTGATTCGTTTTCCGTCGTTGAGGGTCTCGACGAGTGCGGTGCGCAAGGCAGCGAGGTAGCTGTCGACGTCGGCTTCGGATTCGAGGACTCCGGAGACGCCCGAGACATGGATCGTCTTGACCGACACCATCTGCTTCGGCGGCGGTGCACTGTTGCCCCCACCCTGCTGGGACGCTACGAGATGACTCAGCAGCTCCGGGTAGCCGTCCTGCTCGAAGGTCGCGCCCGCCTGGAGGATGAGCGCGACCTGAGTCTCGCCGACGAGCCGCGCGAGGATCTGGTCGATACGCCGGATCACCCTCTCTTGTGCATCCGAGGTGGCGTTGGCGTAGTAGGCGCTGGCGAGCACCTCGGCCTTGCGTCCCTCGATCGCTGCGGTCACGTCTGCACGCTTGTCGGAGACGATGTCGTCGATCTGCCCCCGCATCGTGTCGGCTGCGGCCTTGAGTTGATTCATCTTGTTGCCACGGAAGGCGTTGGTGTCAGAGAGGAGTGTCTTGACCAGGTCGGCGCTACCTGCGGGGAGATAGCCGAGGTTCCCGGTGTTGCCGCTCAGGAGGTCCTGCGCCTCGTCGAAGATCTTGGCCTGTTGCCCGTTGAGGAAGGACTTGATCGGGTCGACCAGATCCTCCTTTGCCTCGATCAGCTCATCGGCCTTGTCGAAGTCGCCGAGGTACCAGTCGATCGGCTTGCCGACGACCTGGTCGAGCAGGGTGACGACGCTCGAGAGCTGGGTGACGAACGGATACCGGCTGGTGCTCACGAGAGCGTTGAGCTCGTCGCGCCTGGCAGCGAGCTTTTCCTTCCCGAACCGGGCCAGCTCGGTCGGGTCGCTCGGCACGGCGCCTTCGTCGAAGAAGTCGGTGCAGAACTTCTTGAAGGCCGCGACCTTTGTTGCGTCGTACGCCTTCTGCGGTGCGACGACCGTGTGCTGCTGCTTGCCGGTGTTGCGGATGAGGGCGGCAGCCGCGGTGCGCATCACAGGGTTGGCGTCGAGGGTGAGGGCAACCTTGCCGTTGCCCACCAGCCAGCCCAGCACGACTTCGATGGACCCGAGGTCCCAACCGTAGGGCTTGGACTCGAAGCGGTCGACGATCTTCTTGACGGTGACCTGCTCGCCGAGGTTGGTCTGGGAGATGATCCATGACTCCATCTCGGTGCCCGGAGTGCTCAGGACGGTGAGGTTCTCCGCGCCGAACAGGCCCTGGTCGTTCTGAACCGCGCCGGCGACCTGCTGCTCGTTGTAGGTCTTCCCGCCGAGCAGACCGAGGTTGGTGTAGGTCCGGTTGACAAGGTGCTGGAACCCGTCGGTGACGCGTGATTGGGCGTCCTGGGCGCTGGACGGGATCTCGGCTGCGTTGATGATCAGCTGCGACTTGCCGACTGCCTGGCGGAGACGCTCCATGAGCTCCTTCTCGCGGTCGGCGTTGAGCAACTGCTTGGACTGGAGGATCGCCTGCATCGAAGGCGTGGCACCTGAGTTGGTGCGCTGCTTGGTGTACTTCTCCGTCTTGAGCAGCAGGCGCAGGTCGGCCAGCAACCGCTTGTCGCGGCCGAGGAAGACCCGCAGCTCATCCTTGCCCATGCTCTGGGCGGCGATCTCAGTGTCGGTGTAGTTCGTCTCGGGCGTGATGAAGTGAATGGTCAGCTCGCGCTGGTTGCCCCGGACGAGGTCATCGAGCTTGTAGCCGAACGGGAAGTCCTGGCCGTTCTTCGCGTACTTCAGCTTGTTCGTCTTGAGGATGTCGGAAGACAGGTACTTGAACAGCTTGCTTGAGACCTCGGACGAGTCAACGTCGACCGACTTGATCTCCTTCTCGATCTCCTGCTCCTCATTGGTGAGGTACTCGTAGACGTTGCCGTTGCGCTGCACGTACGACTGCGTCTCCAACAGGTTGAGCGCTTCCTGCACCTGCTTGCCCAGGGCATTGAGATCGAGACCGAAACGGTCGTAGACGAGCACGGTGAGGTTGCGCGGTGTGGCCTTGAAGGTGTCGACGTACTTGACAAGGAAGAGCGCCTTCAGAAGGCGGTTGGCGAGGACCGTGACGTCGGACCCCGGGTCGGGAAGGTGCTTCTCGGCTTGGAGGATGGCGCTCTGAGCTGCGGACTTCAGTGCTGCGCTGATCCCGGCGAACATTTGGTCGAACGTGGCGAGGTAGCCCACCTGCTCCGCACCGATGCGCTTGGCGACCTCCTGAACCACGCCGAGCATGGACCGCTCACCGACAGAGCTGTTCTTGCCCTCGAACATGTTGTGGTCCGAGAGACCCTCGATCGCGGCCTGGAACAACGGGATCTGATAGGTCACGAACGGATAGGTGCTGATGAAGCGGCCGCCATCAACGTAGTTGCGGTATGTCTTCGCTCCGTCGACGAAGTCGAAGATCGTCTTGAAGTTCGCACCCTCCTTAACGTGGATTGCCATCAGTTCGGCCGCACCTGCGTCGTTCTTCTCAAGAAGGCGCTTGCTGATGACCTCCTCCACGTCCTGGCTGGTGAGCTTCACCTTCGCGGTGAAGCGTGCCTGGATCTTGGAGAAGTCGTTCCCCTGCTGCCTGGTCCTGTCGCCGACGACCTTGTCCATGTCCTCCTGCGAGGTCACGAAGACCCACGCCTGTCCCTTGCACCTGGTGTTGAGGGACTCGGCAATCGTCTGGAGGTTCAGCATGAGCTTCACATCGTCGGCGATGAACTGCCCGACCTCGTCGACGAAGAAGTTGAGGCGGAAGCCGGGTTCCTGCCTGTCGATCCACGCCTTCACGGCGGTGGCGAAGTCCTCGATGGAGACGGCGTACGACTTCTGGTATTGAGCGATGATGCCGGGGTTGGCCTCCCCGTTGACATCGGCGAACGCCTTGTCGACGTTGTGACCTTCGAGGGCGGTCTGTTCACGACCCTTCGCCCAGTCGATTCCGGCGTGCTTCTGGAAGGCAGCCATGAAAGCGTCGTACTGGCCGCGCTTGTCGAGATCCTCCTCGAAGCGGGCGACGGCTCCGTCGTTGCCGAAGTAGCCTCGGCTTTCGTCAAAGACCTTGACGAAGACCTTGAGCAGCGCGTCCGTCTGATCCTTGGCGATCAGCGTTGCCTTCTGGTCGATGTTGAAGAGCAAGCTCTTCGCGGGGATGGCCGCGGCCTTCTTCAGCGACGCGATGAGCATCGCGTCATCGGTCTTGCCCAAGAAGCTCTCGCTCACCTCGTCGCGCGGGAAGGCCTGACCCTCGACGTCGCCGAGAAGGTGGGCGAGCATCTTCAGGAGGTGTGACTTGCCGGATCCGAAGAAGCCAGAGATCCACACGCCGTTGGCGTTCGTGTAGTTCGTGTACTCCTCGAGCAGCGGGGCCACGCCCTTGGCGGCGTCATTCGTGAAGACGTACTCCTCGACCTCGACGGCAAGGTGGTCGACGTCATCGGCCTTGACGACACCCTCGATCGATCGGGTGACGTCCTTGAGAAAGATCTCGTTGAGTTTCATCGGGTCATGCTTCCTGATCGAGGATGCGCTTCGCGCGGTAGAAGGAGTCGTCCTTGAGCTGGCCGAACAGAACCAGAGATGATCCCTGCGTGGCCGACACTTCGTAACGTCCTGGGAAGAACATCAACATCGGTTTGTCAGAGACGACGGTTTGCAGGTTGTTGAGCACGGTGTGCGACCGAACGAACGGGAACACCTCACCGACGCCCGAGAGGAAGAGGATCTGGAACGACTCGGCCTCGATGCGCGACTTGATGGCCGGCGCCAAGTGCATCTGCGGGTCCAGCATGTTTTGGAGCATCTTGAGGAAGTCGGGCTTGTCCATCGTCGGCTCGGCTGCCAGGACGCGATCCCAGACGTTGCGTTCCTTGAGGAGATCGATGCAGAGGTCGTACAGATTAATCTCGAAGACCTTGATGCCCAGATCGGTGTCGAGCTTAGTCTTGATGCGCTTCTTCGCTTGGGCGACGTCCAGCGCCCACGCCGGGTCGTAGTCGTAGATGAAGTGGGCGACCTCGTTGCCCAAACCCTCCATCTTCAGAAAGCGCTCGCTGCTGAGCACCTTGAACAGGTGCTCCTCATGCTGAGTCAGCGTCGTCTTTGGCTTCAGGGCTCTCACGCCGCTCTCGTCGGGAAGAAGCGGATGTCGCTTGGGGTGCGCTGGTTCAGGCACTCCCCGACGCGGACTGAGAGAAGCGCAGGCTCGATGTGGCCCTGCTTGGTCAGCAGGCCGGCCTCCACCGCCATCCGAAACGTGATCTGCCGAAGCTTCTTGTAGGTAGCGTCGGTGACTTGGCCAAGCTCGTCATGCCACATCGCTTTTGCGCGGTAGAAGGAGTCGTACTCCTCATAGGAAACCGTGCCCGCCAAGACGAGGAACCGCTCTCGAAGCACCTCCTCGGCGAACTCTCCGACCAAGTCATAGCGACGACAAGCAGCAGACCACATCAAGTGACCGCGATCCGTCGACGTACCGTCGGCGACGATCTCGAGCTCGGCGTCGGTGAGTACCTGAAGTCGGGGAATTAGGGCGCGCAGGCGGCGGTCGTTGGAACTGGCGACGCGGTGCTGGAGCAACTTGGCGTCCCGAACCTGCATACGTGTCGCGGTCCAGTCGTGTTCGCGAAGGTAGACCGGAGCCACGACGGCGGCCTCGCTCGCGAGCAAAGCGCCAGAGGTGAACGACAGGGCGTAGCGGTCCGTGCGCGGTGTTCCCGTCATCAAGTGCACCTCCTCGTGGTCAAGAGCAAAGTTGGTCAGGATATCGGAGCCGTCCGACAAGACAGCACTTCGGCGAGTCAGGAAGGCAGCCCTGGTTCATCGGGAACGGCTGCGCCCCCGCTGCGGACCCACGCGTCGACCTCGCTCGTCTGGAACTTCCAGAGGCGGCCGACCTTGTGCGCCGGCATCGACTTGTCAGAGATCCACGAATAGACCGTGTCCTTCGTTACACCCAAGTGGGCGGCGATGTCGTCGGCTGACAACCAAGGTTCGGACATGCCGGTGACCCTCCGCTTCGGCCAGCCGTGTGTGACTGGGTATGACCGAGTCTAATGGAGGATGATGCTGGTTTCGTGGGGATTCGCGGAGAGTCTCTGCGAGTCAGTCGCACTCCCCGAGAAAGCGCTCGACTTCTTCGTCGATCTGCTGCCGTTGGCGCTGATGCTCTGAATCTGGGCGCCAGTCCGTATCGTCTGGCGAGCCGTAACCGGGCGGTGACTGCAACTGATCGAGGATCGCGTCCGCGGCCCGCCCGGCCCACTCCCGCGCAACGAGCGCCAGCGGGACCACCGCGCCCCATTGCACGGTCATCGGGATGGTCTGTGGGAGGTCACCGCCGACGGGCGCCGTCGGCTCTTGGGCGATAGACCGAAGTAGCTCGCTGTTCTCGATGAGGTCTGCGAGATCCTGGTGAGCGGTGACAAGGCGCGCGAGGGCGTCCTCTACGAGCGGGAGCGAGACGAATTCGTCGGCACCCGCCCACGCGTCAAAATCTCGGTCGAGGGGCCGTCAGCCTCGCCAAGGAGTCGGGCGGCACACCTGAGTCGTGACCACCCCGACGACCGAAGGCCATGCCGATGCTCTACCCGACCACTGCTGATGACCTCCGCCGCCGGCGCCTCATCGTCGCCGGTGTCGCCTCCGCCCTGTTGCTGATCGCGTTCGTGACGTACGCCGTGCTGGTCCACCGGGCGCACTCCCCCAGCGCTGCGTCGACCAAGGCGCAGGCGCCGATCGAGTTGACGGAGGTCCACGACGTCCCGGCAGTGACCGAACTCCCTGAACTGCGTCAGACGTCGGAACCAGAGACCTTCGCTCGTCAGGTCGCTGAGGCGATCTTCGCGTGGAACACCGCGACGCTCGTCTCCAGGACCGACCACATCGAGCTACTAATCGAAGTCGCCGACCCGACCGGCGAGTCCACGCCCGGCCTGGTGTCCGACCTCGACAACTACCTGCCGACGCAGGACGCGTGGGTCGAACTGACCAAGTACGAGACGGAGCAATGGCTCACCGTGGACTCGGTCAGCACCCCAACCAAGTGGGCCGAAGCCGAGGCGCAGGCCGGTGACGAACTGCTTCCCGGCACGACGGCCCTCACGATCCACGGCACCCGCCACCGCTCCGGGATCTGGGAGGGCGAGCCTGTCTCGTCCGAGCACGACGTGGCGTTCACCCTCTTCCTCGTCTGCGCCCCGTCGTACCCCGAGTGCCACCTGCTCCGGCTGTCGATGCTCGGCAAGCCGCTGGACTGACCGATGGGCAAGGTTGTCGCTGGCGGACTGGTCGCCCTCCTTCTCGGCCCGGCCTGCATCCTGCTGGGTCTTGGAGCGCTCATGAGTCCAGCGGCGCAGGCCGAGAACCAGTGCCTCGTCTCGCCGGCATCTACTCCGGTCGGTGGGGCTGCGCCCACGCTCCCCGAGACCGCCCGAGTGGTCGTCCCGCTCCCTGGCGGGACTTGGGTGCGAACGAGTGGCTTCGGGATGCGGGTCCACCCGGTCACCGGCGAGTACAAGCTGCACACCGGCGTCGACCTCTCCGCGCCAGCCGGGACGCACATCCTCGCCGCCGCCGACGGCCGTGTGGCGTTCGCCGGAACAGCCACGGGCTACGGCCACCTCATCCTGATCGAGCACACCGTCGGAGGAAAGCGGGTTGCCACCGGCTACGCCCACATGTACGCCGATGGCATCCATGTCGAAGCCGGCGATACCGTCACCGCTGGGCAGTACATCGCCGACGTCGGCTCCGACGGCTACTCCACCGGCACACACCTGCACTTCGAGGTCCGCCCCGGTGGCACCGACGCTGCACCAGTCGACCCGGAGCCCTGGATGGCCTCGAACGGCGCGGCAAACGTCGAGGGTGGCTCAGCCACGAGTGACGCAGGATGCACCAACGGTGGTCCGGCGTCGCCGTACACCGGCGACGGTCCCGACGGCCTTGTCGACGACCCGACCTCTGACGGACAGATCACACAGCGGACCGCGCACATCCTCTCCCAGGTCCAGAAGAACTTCCCCGACTCCCAGTGGGCGTGCTAGTCGCCGCGCTCGGTGAAGTCGGAGCACCCCCTTGGCCGAGCCTGCGACGGCACCTTCGGCAACTCGATCGGCACCGCAGCAAGCGGCCGTGCGCTCGACTACGGCTGGAAGGTCACCAACTGGCTGAAGGAGAACGCCGAGACCCTCGGCGTTGAGTACCTCATCTGGCAGGGACGCATCTGGTCGGTAGCGCGAGCGTCCGAGGGCTGGCGACCTTACGACGGCGGCGGGATGCACGATCCCAACAGCGTGACCGGCGGACACTACGACCATTGTCACTGGACGGCTCGGCCATAGCACCTGATGACCATGATGATCCCCGCGATTCTGCCTCTCGTCGGCCCCGACTTCGGTGCCGTCGGCGGCTCTAGCCAACTCCGCGCCATCGTCGGTGCGCTGCTGACCTACGGGTTGATCGTCGCCGTCCTGATGGTTGTCATCTGCGCGGCGACGTGGGCCATCGGCTCGGCTCAAGGCAGTTGGCAGACCGCGAGCAAGGCGAAGACCGGCCTCTTCGTCGCCCTCGGCGGTGCTGTACTCACCGGCGGTGCGCTCGCCTGGGCGAACTGGCTCCTCGACTTGGGAGCGACGTTGTGAGCGAGGAGCAGCTCGCCTTCGACATCGAGGGCATGCTCCACGAGGCGGCCGTCGAGTCGACTCCGGAGTGGCGTGGTGCTCCCCTGCACTTCACGACGGTGCACTACCCGCCGGCCGAGCTCGACGCGGCGCTGGCCCAATGGATGTTCCTGCACGCGCATGACAAGACCCACGTCAACATGTGGCGCCACTCGATCACGGTCCCTGACAACGCCCAGGTCGCGGGCCACGGTTTCGCGCTTTACACAACAGACTTGCGTTGTGAGCCGTGGAAGCACGCCGACCGGCACGAGTCGTGCCAGTGTGTCGGCGATCTGATGTACCAGGCGATCTGTGAACCGTGCGAGTGGAACGCGGTCACCGACCACGAGAACGTCGCTGTCGAGTTGTGGCACGACCACGCGCTCCCCGGCTGGCGCGAGCCCCCGATCGTCCCGTCGAGGTTGCGCGCGATGGACACGGACCGGATGTCCAAGGCCACGAAGAACTGGATCGCCGAGCACTACCCCAAGTCCATGCAGGTGCCCGGTACGCCAATGATCACTGAGCGTCCGCCCTTTGGAACGCGCCACGTCCCCGGCCGCTCGCCGTGGGGCGGCTACGACATCTCCCACACGGCCGTGGACCCCGACCGCATCGTCGAGGGAGTCAAGCCCCTCCGCCGTACGCCGGACTTCCCGCTGGAGCATGCGCGGGCCGCGACGTCCCCCGGCATCGGCCTTGGCGACTGACCTAACCGAAGAAGATCGGGTCCTTGCTCTCGCGGATGTAGTCGAGCAGCGACTGGACGTTCTTCGACGGCCGCTTCTGCTGGTACTCGTGGAATTTCAGATTCCGGTCGCGCCAGTAGATCGCCCACTGGCCGGTGGTCTTCGTGTAGCGCAGCCGAGCGATGGGGAATCGCGTGGGTACCGGGCCACCCATCCAGTCGGGCCGGACCTCGACGATGGTGACGTGGGTCGGCGCGACGTCGGCTTCGACCTTCTCCTGGTCCCACATGTGTTTCGGCCAGATCGAGTCGCACCACTTCTTGATCCGTGCCAGGTCGGCCTCGGGAAGCGCCACAGACGTGCCTCCTACGCGCCGAGATCTTTGTCGTTTGCCGCGCGTGCTACCAGGACGCCCCCGACGGTGAGGACCGCGGCGCCGGCTCCGTACGCCGCCTTTGTTCCAGCCTCTTTGGCTGCCGCCTTCAGCTGCGTGGGCTTCCCCAAGGCGGTCCGCCACCGAGTGGACGAAACGTTCTCGCGCTCGGCCTCGATACCTAGAGGTCCGTGGAACGCGGTGACCGAGTCGCCGACCTGGTTGCTCGACTGCACGATCGCGCGGACGCTGCGCGAGTGGAGCAGGACCTGGAGGTCTGCCTCGTTGGCCGCCTTGTCGAGGCGCCCCACTAGCCCGATGGTCGTGTTGGTGATGCGTTCGCGCAATCCGTCGCGCGACTCTCTCAGCGCAAGCCTGTGGCCGTCGAGGTCGGCCGGGGCGACCTCACTGACATGGTCGAGTTCGAGCACAGCGGCCTCTTCGTGGAGCTGGAAACACCGAGCAAGGACCGATAGCCACACGTCAACCTCGCTGACCATCTCGGCCGAGCGCTTCGCCAGGTCCCCCACTTTCTGGGCTGACTCCGCTTTGGATGCAAGCGCGTCAAGCGCCCGCAGAGCGCTGGACTCAATCTCAGCGATCTGCGCCGTGAGGTGCTGGACCTTCGACCACGACGGCCCCGAGACGTGCCCTGTGGTCTCGCGAATTCTCATGGCCTCCCGGATCGCGAACGAGACACCGTCCAGCTTCGCGAGAACACCGTCTCGCTGCGCCCTTCGCACATCGTCGAGCTTTCCGTCGATCGCGGACAGGAGCTCGGTGATCTCCTTGAGCTCCTGCTTGCGCTCCATCTGCGCCATTGCTCCGGCAGCGTTGGAGAGAAGTGAGTTGAGGCCAGCGAGTGTCTCCGGGTTGGCTGCGGCTGACGTGATCGGTCCGGTCTCGGTTGACAGCCACTTGCTGATGTCGCCCGGCTTCCCGGCCATGAGCCAGCGGACACCAGGAGTCTTCGTGTCCATGAACCCGTGCTCATCGACGGCCGCCGCCGACTCTTTCGTCAACTTCACCCATCGACCGGAGTTCGCTGCCACGTCTGCGGCTGTCTGAACGGTTTCAGCTCCAAACGTCACCACGTGACGCAGCCATCCAAGGTCGAGCTTCTTCGAGACGTCCCACAGGCCTTCGCGGCGCAGGTACTGCTCGACGGCCTGCGGGTCTCCGAAGACGGCAAGGCCATCTCCGTCGCTGATGACGACATGCTCGCCGCCGTCTGCCGGCACCAAGCCGCTGTCGGTCGGCTGCAGTTCCTCGTCCATACCCACATTGTCCCGCACTCCCCCGACGCATGAGCTCGACGCATGGGCGGACCCGTCAGGACACCTGTGTGAGCGAAGACCCGACTCACTCAGGAGGAATCGTGATCAACCTCGGTCTACCCACCGCCGTCTTGTCGCTGTTGCCGCAGGACATCAACATCGGCCCGAACTCCAACGGGCTGCCGGGCATCGGCCAGCTCAAGGACATCGTCGGCGCGACGATGACCGTCGGCCTCATCCTCGCCGTACTCGCCCTGATCGTCTCGGCGGTTGTCTGGGCACTCGGCGCGAACTCGTCGAACCCGCACTTGGCTGGTCGCGGCAAGTTCGGCGTCCTGGTGGGGCTCGGTGCCGCGATCTTCACCGGCGCGTCCGTCGCCCTCGTCAACTTCTTCTGGAACGTCGGCCAGTCCGTCTGACCGGGCAAGCACGAGAGGAACACGGCGATGGTCGACGTCTGCGATGTGCCTGTCATCTCATCCGTGTGCGATGTCGCGGGCGACGCGGCTGGAGCACTGGTGTCCGCGCCCTTCGACTGGCTGGCTCAGGGCATGGGGCACGCTGCGGGCTGGATGTTCGAGGCGGTGTGGAAGGTCTTCGACTCGACCACGATGGTCGATGTCACCAGCAGTCAGTACACCAAGGTCTACAACATCCTCTTCGGCATCGCCGTCTTCGTGATGCTCGGCTTCTTCATGCTCCAAGTCATCGGGGGCATGATCCGACGCGAACCAGCCGCACTGTCGCGAGCGGCGCTCGGGCTGGCGAAGTCGATCCTCGGCTCCTTCGTCGCGCTCGCTCTGCTGGCCACGGCCTTGGAGGTCACCGACCAGCTCTGCATCGGCATCGTCAACGCGGCCGGGACCAACATGGAGCAGATGGGCGACCGCGTCGCCCTGCTCACCGCCGGTCTCGTTGGGCTCAACCTCGCGGCGCCCGGCGCGGGTGCGATCCTGACGATCTTCATCGCTGGCCTTGCCATCGGCGCGGCAGGCATCGTGTGGATCAGCCTGCTCGTCCGCAAGGCACTGCTCCTCATCGCCATCGTCTTCGCGCCCGTCGCAATGGCTGGGTCGAGCTGGGACCACACTCGCACCTGGGTCAGCAAGTGGGCGTCATTCGTCATCGCCCTGATCATCTCCAAGGTCGTCTTAGTCGTGATCTTCCTGCTCGCCACCGCGCAGGTCTCCGCACCCATCGACGGCGACATCCAGTCCGTGTCCGAGCCGATCGCCGGCGTGGTGCTGATGCTGATGGCGGGATTCGCGCCGTACATGACCTACAAGGCGATCAACTTCATGGGCTTCGACATGTACCACGCCATGTCGGCTGAGCAGGAAGGCAAGTCGGCGCTCAACCGCCCCAATGCCAATCCCGATGAACCGTGCTCCGAGCTCGCAGCCGAGCAAGGTGCTCGACGGCCGCAGCGGTGGCGGCAATGGTGACGGTTCACCCGCGCCGGCCGCAGCACCGACCGGTACGGGACCGTCAACCGGAGGTGCTGGAACTGCGTCCACGGGAGGAGGCGGGGCTGCCGCGGGCGGGCCTGCCGCTGGCGGAGTCGCTGCGGGTGTGGTTGTGGCGAAAGAGGCCGCGACGGCTGGAGTCCGGACCGGCCAGGCGGTCGGCGGTGCCGCCTCGCAACAGGCAGACGCCGCCCAGAAGACCCCGGTCTCGCCCTCGGGCGCACCCCTGCCGCCGCATGTCGCGGACTCGATTCCCTTACAGTCCAACGGGAAGAAGGGCTGACCGGTGAGCAACCCAACGACTGCACACGACTACGAACTCGCTCCGGTGAAGTTCTCCCGCCTGACACGGCGAGGCGTGCTCCTGGGATTGTCCGGGTCTCAGCTCGTCGTGGTCGGGTTCGGCGCAAATGCTGGTGTTCGCGCTCTACTTCGGCGGTGGACCGTCCTTGATGTATGTCGTCCCCGTGCTGCTGATCTGCGCTGCTCTAGCTTTCATCGGTCTCGGCAGTCGCAAGCTGATCGAGTGGCTCCCCGTGGTCAGCCGCTGGCTGTGGCGATCCACCGGCGGGCAGTTGTTGTTCCGTCGACACATCGTGAAGCCCCGACCGGCTGGCACGCTGTCGTTGCCTGGAGATGCCGCGCGTCTTCGTCAGTGGTTCGACCCCGAGAGCGGCGCGGTCATGGTTCACGACCCGCACGCCGCGACGCTGACTGCCATCGTCGGCGTCACCCACCCAGCATTCATCCTGCTCGACCCGATCGAGCAACAGCGCCGGGTCACGAGCTGGGGGCGAGTGCTTGCCACGGCGTGCCGCTCGGGACGCATTGCCTCTTTGCAGGTGATGGAGCGGACGCTGCCCGACTCCGGGAAGGGCCTAGCCGAGTGGTGGTCCCAGCACGGCAGCCACGACGACTCGTGGACCTCGACGACGTACGGCGAACTGATCGACCGCGCCGGCCCTGCTGGCGAGCGGCACGCGAGCACCGTGTCGATCTCACTCGACATGAAGGCCGCGGGCCGCGCCATTCGGGCAGCCGGTGGCGGCAACCGAGGAGCAGCCGCAGTTCTCCGTCAGGAGATGTCCACCATGACCGGCGCACTCCGCGCGGCTGACCTCGCCCCGTCGGGTTCGCTGGAGCCCGGCGACCTCGCAGTGATCCTCCGCTCGACGTACGACCCAGTCGTGGCCGGAGCCCTGGAACGTCACGGCGAACTCGGCCGCGACCTCGCCACAGCCGGCCCGGTTGCTGTCACCGAGAACTGGTCGAGCGTGCGCAGCGACTCCGCCCATCACTGCGTGCTCTGGATCAGCGAATGGCCGCGCTCGCTCGTTTACCCCGGCTTCCTCGCACCGGTCCTGCTCTCCTCCGGCGTACGCCGCACATTCACCCTGCTCTACACGCCGATGCGCGCAGACCAGGCCGCCCGTGACATCCGCAAGAAGAAGACCGAGTACATCTCGGATGCTGCCCAGCGCCAGAGGATCGGGCAGATCGAAGACGCCCAGCAGTCCGCCGAGTACAACGACGTCCTCCAGCAGGAGGCCGACCTGACCGCCGGCCACGGCATCCTCCGTACGACCGGGTTGATCGCCGTCAGCGCTCAGGACCCCGACGAGCTCGAACGTGCCGTCGCCGACATCGAGCAGTCCGCGATCCAAGCCTCCTGCGAAACTCGCCGACTTTGGGGCCAGCAGGCCCAAGCGTTCTCGGCGACGGCCCTACCTCTGTGCCGAGCAATCTGAGCTCCCTCGCCTCCGGACGAGCTTCATCCCCAGCGAATCGTCAGGCTCTCGGTCATCAGAATGCCGAGTTCACCATCCCAGAGAGCGCTGGACTTGTCCGGCTGACCAGCCTCCTTGTAGAGGTGCGCGAGTTCCTTGAGTGCCTCGCGGAGACGGTCCCGAGCGCCAGATTTGGCCATGGTGACCCCATGCACGCGCTCTTCCTCAGAAATGCTGCCCTCCCGCCGCAGATTCGGCAGCAACTCCTCCAGAACGCTGATTCGGTCCCTTGGACCGTCCGTCGACAATGTTGCTTTGCTGAGCAGCCCAAGAGTGTCGGTCAGCAGTGGCTGGTAGAACTGCGGATCCGTCCTGGCAAGTCCCCGATACAGCGCCTCCGCTTCGCGGAGCGGAGCAGCGGCCTCGGCGTTCCGCTCGAGGTTGATGTAAGTCTCGCCCAGGAGGTTGAGGGCGAGCGCGAGCTTAGGCTCAAATGCCGCCCTGCTAGTGCGAGCAAGTCGTCGCAGAAGCGGGATCACCTCAACCAACGGCCCTTCGGCCTTCGCTTGCCACTCCGGGGAATGGAATGTGGGCATGAACCCAACCCAGGTCCCATCCGCGAGTTTCGCGCGACGATACTCACGCATCTCGGCGGGGTCAGTCAGCGGGGGCCTTCCGAAGTCGACGTAGAACTGAGGGCCGCGGTAGACCTTCGCTAGGGAGATCAGCGTGGTCGCTAGGGCTGGCTCGGCCTCGTCAGGGATCTGCGTGGAAAGGGCACGAAAGACTTCAGCGGCCTCAATTAGCGGCTCCTCGATCTCCGGGTTCGCGTTCATCTTGCGCAGACTCTCGGCGAGATTGACGAGCGAACTGCCGTAGGCCCCCATGACGTCGGCCCGAGCCTCGATGCTGGTGAAGTACCGGCTGAGCGATACAGCTTCCTCGAAGCTCTCTTCCGCAAGCGCCGCCTGGTTCGACGTGAGTGCGCGCTTCCCCTGCTCGTGCACCTCACGGAACCGCGTGAAAGGATCGTCCCCGTTCATCCCCGTCCCTCCTCTATGGCCGGTAAGCCTATTGGCGATCCGCCGCCTGGCGCAGAAGTTTGGCCAATCGTCGGCACCCGAACACCTCCTTCTCGACCACATCGAGAAGGAGGCCCCGATGCCCACGTTCGAGAACCCGGCGGCTGACGCCGACGAAGTCCAGACAGTCCTGCGTGGTCTGGCGCATGCGACCCGGTCCATCGACGACCCCCGCGACATCTACTCGGTGCTCGGGTCCCTCACCTCAGCGGTCGCGTCCCTGAGCCAGTCGCTGCACCAGATCGCAGCGTTCCACGACGCACGTCAGCGGCAAACGGAGTGGGTGCCGGCGGACTCTCCGAAGGCTCGCTCGGCTGCGTACCGGGTGTCGTGGGATCTCCACCGGGCCGGCGAAATGGTGCGACAGGTTGGCGAGGTCATCGCGAACGCTCACGAGGCGGAGGCCATGCTTGCCTACCACCGCGAGTTCCCCGATCAACCCTTGTCGCGCTCGTCCGTCGACCACGGGCTGTCACTGTGAAGGGTTTGGACGAAGGCCGCCTGTACAGCGCGGTCCTCGTCGTCCCTCGACGCGAGCGTCGTCGTGACCGGCTGGCACGCAAGGCGGCGGCGAAGTCGTTGCTGGCCGAGGACCGCGACTCCCGCAAGGCCGTCGCCAAGGCGAAGGCAGACGAACTGGCGGCCGAGCGGCGCGCAACGATAGTGCTACCAAAGGCGGGCGAACCCGGCCCGCTGCGCTCCGCACTCCGGGTCGTCTGCGATTGCCGCGTCATCAGGACACCTCGGCCACCCTGGCGGGTGCGTACCCGTTCCTCGCGGAAGGCGGGCTCGGGAGCGACGGGGTGTTCGTCGGTCAGAATCTCTACTCCGGGTCCTCGTTCGTCTACGACCCTTGGGTGCTCTACGCCCGTGGTCTGATCACTGCTCCGAACCTTGTGCTCGCTGGCATCGTCGGCTCGGGCAAGTCGGCACTGGCGAAGAGCCTCTACACCCGCTCGATCCCGTTCGGTCGCCGCGTCTACGTCCCCGGTGACCCGAAGGGCGAGCACACCGCCGTCGCCGAAGCGGTCGGCGGCAAGGCCATCGCACTCGGACACGGGACGCCGAACCGGCTCAACCCACTCGATGAGGGGCACCGCCCGGCTGGCCCCGATGATCAGCAGTGGGCAGCGCAGGTGACCGCGCGACGGCGCGAACTGGTCGGCGCACTGGCGGAGACCGTCCTCGACCGTCGGCTCAAGCCTCTGGAGCACACCGCGATCGACGTCGCCCTCGCTGAGGCCGTGCGCTCGGCAGACGTCCCGGTGTTGCCAATGGTCGTCGACCGGCTGCTGGCTCCCGATCCGGCCACCGACTCCGATGGTCGGCTTGCCGAGGACGGCCGGCTCGCCGGCCACGCGCTGCGCCGACTCGTCGCGGGTGACCTGGCCGGTCTGTTCGACGGCCCCTCGACCGTTCGGTTCGATCCGACGCTTCCGATGGTCTCCCTCGACCTGTCTCGGGTCACGGAGAACGCCACTTTGATCTCGGTGCTGATGACGTGCGCGTCCGCGTGGATGGAGTCCGCCCTGCTCGACCCGAACGGCGGTCAACGCTGGGTCGTTTACGACGAGGCGTGGCGCCTCATGTCCCACCCGGCCCTGCTGCGCCGCATGGACGCCCACTGGCGACTGGCACGGCACTACGGCATCGCAAACATGTTGATCTTCCACAAACTCTCCGACCTCGACAACGTCGGCGACCAGGGCTCCGCGATGCGAGCCCTCGCCTCGTCCCTGTTGGCCAACGCCGAGACGCGAGTCGTCTATCGGCAGGAGTCTGACCAGCTCGGCTCCACCGCTGCCGCCCTCGGGCTGACCGGCACCGAGCAGTCGCTACTGCCGACGCTGGGCACCGGGCAAGGGCTGTGGCGGATCAAGCACAGGTCGTTCTCGTTCAGCACCAGCTCCATCCCGCCGAGCTGGATCTCTTCGACACCACCGGTCGCATGAACGGGGTTGCCTCAGCGGCACACCTGTCGTCTGAGACAGGAGGCATCCGATGAGAGTCCAGACCCGAGACCTCGCCGCACGTGAGGAGAAGCTCGAAGCCCTGCAACAGAAGCTCACCGAGTCGGTCGGCGCGCTGGTCACCGGCGACGACTGGAAGCGCGCCCTGGAGTTCGCCGCGAAGTTCCGCTCGCGGTCCTTCAACAACACGATGCTGATCTACGTCCAGCACTACGCGGCGTTCCAGCAGGGGCGGGTGCCCGAGCCGGTGCCGACGTACGTCGCCGGCTTCCGCCAGTGGCTCAGCCTCAACCGAGCAGTGATGAAGGGCCAGTCGGGCTACGCGATCCTCGCGCCCGTTACCGCTCGGTTCGCTTCCTCGAATCCTGCCGACGCGGACTCGTGGCGACGTCTCGCCCGCGGCGAGAAGCCGGGCTTCGGCGAGCTGTCCGCTCCAAGCTGGTTGGCCTCAAGCCTGCACACGTCTGGGACATCTCCCAGACCGACGGTGAGCCGATCCCCGAGACGCCGCGCCCCGCCTTGCTCCAAGGCCAGGCACCGGATGGCCTGTGGGACGGCCTTGCCGACCAGATCACCGCGCACGGGTTCGAGCTGCGTCTCGTCTCGGATGCGAGGTCGATTGGTGGCGCCAACGGATTGACCGACTACATGACCCGCGAGGTGTCGGTGCGGATGGACATGGACGACGCCGCCCAGGTCAAGACGCTGGCCCACGAGCTCGGGCACGTCATGCTCCACGGACCTGACAACGCCGACGCCGCCATGCACCGTGGCATCGCCGAGGTCGAAGCCGAGTCCGTCGCCCTCATGGTCGGCGCGGCGCACGGGCTGGCGACCGACGACTACACGATCCCGTACGTCGCCTCCTGGGCGTCGAGCGTGCCGGGCAAGACGCCCGTCGAGGTCGTGCAGTCCACCGCCGAGCGTGCGCGGGGTTCGGCGGTCACGATCCTCGACAAGCTCGACACCCCGCAGGTCGGCGACGGCAACCCGCCCGGACTCGACCGCGAAGCGCTCGCTGCTGGGCGTGGGGCAGCACCAGTGCAAACGGTCGCTCAGCGGCAGGTGGAGACGATCGGGCTATGAGCATGATCAACGCTGCCGCCCCGTACCGGCGCGACGACCGCCAAGCGGTCCGCGTCCCCGTGGTCATGCCGCTGGTCGAGGTCGACGTCGACGTCGACGAGAAGGGCTTCCTGACCGTCAAGCTCGACCACGAGCCCTACTCCGCCGACGGATCGCTCACCCGCGACGACCTCCAACGAATACTCGACGAGATCGCCGCCGACCTCGGGACCGCCGTACGGGTCGAGGTCCACGAAGGCGACGGGAACACCTTCACCGACATCGTCACTCCTGCCCGTCCACGCCTGCAGATGGTCAGGCCCGTGCTCGAGTCGGCGGCCACGGTCGGCGAGGTGACCGGCGGCGGGTTCCAGGCAGGCGAGGAAGTCGCTGTCGCCGTAGTGGTCGCCCACCAAGTCGCGAGCACTGACGGCACTGCCCGCCTACGCCTACCGCCCGCGCTGCTCGAAGCTCACCCGGGCCTGGTGGTGTTCATGGGTAAGCGGTCCGGCACCGTCATGGTCAGCGCAAGTGCCGATGGTGGTGCGGCGTGAACCCTCGCGGGCAGGGAGTCGACGACGACCTGGTCAACTTCGGCCTCATCCTCATCGCCGCCGTCGGCCTGATCGCGGCGATCCTGCGACTTGCTGGATCTGCCGCCGCGTGGGTGTCAGGCGCTTCGCAGCCAAAAGGGGGCTGGGAGGCCGGCTTTCGAGTTCTCACCCACCCCAGCGACCCATCCACCGCGCTCGGTGCCGACGGACTCGCTGCGTGGGTCTACTGGCTCGTGCTGCTGCTCATGGTCTCGGCGGTCATCGCCAGCACCCTCGTGCTATGGCGACGGATCGGCTCGATGAAGCACACGACGACGCATGATCCCCGCCGACTTGCAGGGGTCGCAACCGGACGCGACGTACGCGCCGTCGCCTCGCAGAAGGCCCTGCTCGCTCGTGGCCGAACGCTGCGACCGTCCCTCGACAAGCCGGAGCCCTCCGACGTCGGCTACCTCCTCGGGCGCTCGCGGGGTCAGGGCGTCTGGGCGTCGGTCGAGGACTCGATCCTGGTGCTGGGACCGCCCCGCTCGGGCAAGGGCCTCCACGTCGTCATCAACGCGATCCTCGACGCCCCCGGCGCGGTCATCACCACCGCCACCCGACCCGACAACATCGCAGCCACCCTCACCGCTCGCCAGGTGCGCGGACCGGTCGCGGTCTTCGACCCTCAACGGCTGGCCGAGGGTCTATCGGCCGGCCTTCGCTGGTCACCCGTGCGCGGCTGCCAAGACCCACTCACCGCGATGATCCGAGCCACCGGCCTGGCGTCCGCAACCGGCTTGTCGACCGGCGGGGTCGAGTCCGGCGGCTTCTGGGAAGGCAAGACCCGCACAGCCCTCCAGGCGCTGCTCCATGCGGCTGCCCTCGACAATCGCAGTCCCCGCGAGCTATTCGGGTGGACGCTGTCGCCGTCTGCGGCGGCCGACGCGGTGGCGATCTTGTCGAGCAACCACAAGGCTGCACCCGGCTGGGCCGACTCGTTGGAGTCGATGATCCACTCCGACCCCCGCACCCGAGACTCGATCTGGATGGGCGTCTCCCTCGCCCTGACCTGCCTCGCCGACCTACGAGTCCTCGACGCCGTGTCCCCAAACCCCGGCGAGCACTTCGACCCCGTCGACTTCCTCACCAGCAACGGCACCCTCTACCTCCTCGCCACCGGCGCAGGAGCTGGCGCCTCCTGGTCACTCGTCGCAGCCTTCATCGAGGACCTCGTCGAGGCCGCCCGCCACCTCGCCGCCGCATCACCCGGCGCACGCATGGACCCACCACTACTCCTGGCACTTGACGAGATCGGCAACCTCTCGCCGCTGCCGTCCCTGCCGGTCCTCATGGCCGAGGGCGGCGGCACCGGGATCACCACGATGCCCGTGCTCCAGTCCCTCTCCCAGGCCCGAGACAAGTGGGGCGACCACGCGGCCGGCGCCATCTGGGACGCCTCCATCGTCAAAATCATCCTCGGTGGCACCTCATCGGCGAAGGACCTCCAAGACCTCTCAGCCCTCATCGGGGAGCGCGACGAGAAGACCGACACCGTCTCCGTCGGCGACTACGGCTCGCGATCGCTCCAACGTTCCGTACGCCGAGTGCCGGTGATGCCGCCCGAGGTGATCCGCACCCTGCCATTCGGCACCGCGCTCATCCTCCTGCGCAGCGCTCCGCCCCTGGTCACCGACTTGCGCCCGTGGACGGCTCGCCAAGAAGCGGCTCAGCTCAGCGGGGACAGGGCGTCGGTGGAGACCGCTCTCCGACGCCGTTGAAAGCGTCAGGGCAGCACGAACTCCTCAACCCAAGCGCACAGTGGGCGCGCTGGGAGCGGGTCCTGGACCGGGCGCGGTTGCAGCGAACTCACGACCGGCGGCAACGAGGTCGGAAAGACCGGGTCAATCCGTACGTTGCGGGAGTCCGATGGCATCGCCAGGCACCAATCGCCAGATAGGCGAATCAGTGCTAGCAGCCTCCCTTCGGCTGACGCGATACCCGTTTCCATCTGTAGCGATCCTGCGAGAGCTGCCAATGTCAGTTCAAATTCTGAGGTGGATGCACTCCCCGAGCGCAGGACTGTGGCCGCGGGTCGTGGCGACCCATCGCCCGCGGTGGCGAGCAGACGCCGCAGGTTCGTTCGGAGGTTGATCGCCGCCAAGTCCGGCTCTGCCTCATGCTCCGCCAGCGCAAGGGCGACGGGCCGAAGAGCCGGGTCCGGCGAAAGCAGGGGCAGGATCGTGTTGAGTTGCTTCTTGCGCTCGCTCATCAACACGCGTCGCAGTCCCCGCGGACCCGCGGCAACGGCGGTCAGGTCGGGCAGTGCATCCAGCAGGCTGCGCGCTTCGTCGACCGCGTCCACCTTGTTCGCCCCCGCATCGTCTGGGAGGTCGGCTGTCAGATTTTGGTAGCTGAAGTCCCCGTCTCGCGTGTAAAGGAAGACGTCAGCGGCAATCTCGTTGGCTGCCCTGGATGGCGGTACTGGAAGGTCCATGCGCCCTTGGGCCGGTCGAGCGCTTGCGATAGCCCGGCGCGATCCTGCATTGCTCATGGCTGTGACCCTTGAGGCCTTGGAGCGGGTCTCTAGCGGGAGTTCCAGGCGCACGAGTGGTGAGAGTTGTAGGTCGGCGCGTCCGTGAACAAGCTCGCTGAATGCCTCGGCCGAGATGTCGACGTTCCGCGGGCGCGAGGTGATGGGATCAGGCGACGAGAACCCGGCCTTTCTCGCGCGAGACCAGAGGTCTGCCATCCGGGGCTTGCGGTTCTCAGGCTCCAGGAGACGTTCGAGCATCCAGAGGAGTCGCCCTGAGCCGCGTTCAGGGTGGGGCGTCAGGTGCCACCACCCGAGCCGTCGGGCAAGTTCACCGGCAACGGCCGGTGCCCAGGTTGCCTGATCGACGTAGCCCAAGGCGGCTACCCAAGCGAGGTACCGAGGCATGTCCTCGATGGCCCGCTTGAACTCCGCGATCGAGATCCCCGGCGGTGGCTTGGCTTGAAGTCGTCGAGCGTCGCGCAGCGCCAGATGCGCGGCGGCCATACAGAACCGTGAGCCAAACGCCTCACCCATTCGAGACGTGACGCGGGGCGTCCAGCCGAAGAGAATCCCGGCAACCACGTCCTCGTAGACCTTCGGGTTCACCGGCCAGTCGCGAAGGGCACGCACCTCCGTGGCAAGTATCTGGAGAACGAGCTCCTCCGCCTCGTCGGCGGTGGTGGGAACTGGCGCTTCAGCCAGCGCGGTCAACAGCCCGGCTGCGGACTCGACATCGATCATTAGCCGACATGTGAGGGCCCCGATCTCTGTGACCGCCAGACCATCCTCTGATTCTGTGACGAAGCCGCGCAGCACAAGGAAGTCGAGTGCTTCGTCGATGTCCGTCTCCTCGCCTGACTGGGCGTACGCGAAGGTCTCCTCAAACCACGACCCGGCGCCTTCGCGATCGACGATCGAGCCAAGCAGGATTTCCGCGAGAAGGGCGTCTCCCAGGTGATCGAGCACCTGGCTGCGCGCTGTGTAGCCCGCGGCGAGCTTCATGCGCCATTCAGTCTCTTCGTCCCGAGGCACCAGCATGAACCCGAATCCCTCGGGCTCTTGTCCCGCACGTCCTGCACGACCGAACATCTGCTGCGCTTGACTGACTTCAAGCGGTGCGAGGCCCAACTCCAGATCCCGGATGACGACGGACCGGGCGGGAGTGTTGACCCCAGTCGAAAGACCCGACGTTGCAATCAGCGTCTGAATCTTGCGCTCCTTGAAAGCGTCAAGTGCCCGCTGGGCGCGCGGGGCGTCGCGAAAGTGCATGCCGACGCCGGCCGAGAACGTGGTCTCCACAAGCTCGTCGTCCTCGACGTTTCGGAACGGGCGCCGGGCTACCATCGCAGCCGTCCTTCGAACCCCGTTCTTGCTGCCACAGAACACCAACACGCTTCCAGAGCCATTCGTGGCGCTGCCCTCGACGACTCTTGAATCGTTTGCTGTCGGCGCCCTGAGCTCCCGGAGCAGAGGTTCGAGTGCCGCGTCCTTTGCGGCCTCATACTCCTCGTGTTTCGAACCGGGTGGCGGCGCGTCGTACGGAATGAGCTGTGTCGTCAGGATCGTGGGTCGCCAGGCCGACCGCACCAGCTGGGCGTTGAACCAGCCGGCCAATTCGTCGGCGTTCGAGACTGTCGCCGACAGCGCAACGATTCGAGTCCGGCCCTCCACAGCGCGCAGACGCGCAATCAGGGTTTCCAGAGTGGCACCGCGGGTGGGATCCCCGACCAGATGGACCTCGTCGATGATGAGACAGCCGACTGTCGCGATGAATTCGCGCAGAGAAGAACGCCGATAGAGGGCCTCGAACTTCTCGGTGGTCGCAACCCAGAGTTGAGCGTTACGCACGGTGACGCTGGACATATTCGTCTCGCCGGTCAACTCGACGGAGCGGATTCCGTGTTCGTTCCAGCGCAGTGCCGTTTCGCTCACCTCTGCCGCGAGCGCCCTGGCCGGTAGGAGCCACACGGCAGGCTTGCGCTCACTCACGATCGACCGAAGAGCGGCGATCTCACCGATCAGGGTCTTACCCGAGCTGGTGGGGGCGACGACCATGACGTGCCCAGAAGTCGAGAGAACAGCAGGCACGGCCTTCGACTGGAGGGGGTTCAATCGGTCGAACTGCGTTAGGTATTTCTGCAGTTCCGCCGGGATGAGTTTCGAACTCGGTGTCCACTCTTCGTCGCCGACACCTACCGCAGCGCGGTTCTCGATTAGCGCTAGGAAGCCGGCCTCTGTTGCGTCGACAATGTCAGGCGCGTCGAACACGAGGCCCGAGTTCTGATTGCGCTCGATCTCCCTGTCGGTGAAGTTCATCGAGTGCGAGACGGCGACGTCGTCGGCAAGCACTTCCTTCTCATGGATGTACCGAACGCCGACGATCGCAATTCCAGCCTGCCGAAGTTGGCGTAGGACCGCGTCGTTCGATGCCTCGGGTCGGCACAAGATGCGGACGTCGAGGCCGCGGCGATGGGCGGCAATGGCTGCCTCAGCCAACTGTCGGCCCTTTGGTGAGCCGTCCCACCAGGCGACTTTGATCCACAATCTTGTTGTCGCGACCGCCATGACCTTGAGCAACGTTTCGAGGAGGTCGTCGCCCACTCCGTAGTTCGAGACCTTGACTGCGTCCACGGCGACACCTCCTCGTTCGCAACCCGGGACCGGGATCTCAGGGTATTGGCAGCAAAGGCGACTGTTTGTGGCTTCCGAGATGTCGCCTTACCCGTCGGCGCGCTCGGCACAGGCGCACACCTAACTCCTGAGAGCGAGTGCCATCCGGGCACCGCCCGACGTCAGGAGTCAGATGATGACGATTCCCACCCAGATGAGCCTGCACGGGTTCATCGCCACCGCGCCCGAGCTCACGTTCACCGGCAAGGGTCACGCCCGGTTCTTCTGCCGGGTCGGCATCGAGCAGCACCGCAAGGAGGGCGACGGGTCGTTCACCAAGCTCGACCCCGTCTTCTGCGACATGGTCCTGTTCGACCGCGCGGCCGAGCGGGCCTACCCGCGGTTCAAGCCGGGCGACCAGATCGTCGCTTCCGGCTACATCCACGAGTACGAGCAGGAGCGACCCGGCGGTCCCAGCGAGATCCGCGAGCAGTTCGTGGCACGCCGGATCGGACACGACTGCGCCCGCACCCGCTACGTCGTGGACCGCAATCCTGCCAAGCAGCCCGACCCTCCGACCAACGAGATGACGTGGTCAACGAGCCGGCCCAGGCCGTCAGCTTCTGAAGGCCACCGTGATGAGCACCGACGTCGAATCCGACCAGCAGACGCTGGAGTTCGAGGGCGGCGACTCGTTCGAGGAGTTCGGCGGTCCCGACACTGTCTTCGGGACCGCCGACTTCGGCGATGAGCGCCCGCTGCGCCCGATCAACTGGAACCTCCTCACCGCGGACGAGGCATTCGACGAGTGGCACGACCTCGACGCGTGGGTGGACTGGCTGCGGCACACCTACGGCCTGCCGCCGACGGTGATCCCACCGCTGTGGCATCGCCACGACGAGCTGATCTGGGAACTCTCTGCACTCCACACCCACTGGCTCAACGCCTACGACCCCGATGGCTCGCCGTCAGCACCTCTCGCCTGGCATCGAGACTTCGCCGAGGCCCGAAACCGGCTACGCGAGTGGGTGTCCCTGTGCGGTACGCGGCTGGACCGTGACAGGCCGACCCGGCAGACCGCGTGGCCCGGAGAAGCCCCGTACGAGCCCGCGCCGGAGGTCGAGATCGTCGACCGACGAGCCGACTTCACCGCGTTCGTCGCCGAGGACCTCGCCGCCCGCAGAGCGATCGAAGACGCGGTTCGCTTCGCTGCGTAGCCGCGCACCCGATACACAGCGGGACTTTCCACCGGCTTGTCCACAGACAGGACTACGCGTTCTCGGCGTCCTCGATCGACCACTCGACGGTCGAAGACATGCCGACCATCTCCAGCCCCCGAAAGGACTCACCCATGCTGCTCGCCCACGCGGTGACCCTCGCGGAAGCCCGCTCCTACGTCGCCGCCCTGGCCGACGCCGCACTCACGACCGATGCGTCGATCGAGTACGACCGCGTGCTGCTCCAGATCGACTTCATCCACGGCGACTACATCCCCGGCATCAGCCCGGTCCCGGTCACCGACCGGAACGTCCTCTTCGAGGTCGCCGAGTCGGCCATCGAGGACCTCGTCAGGCACGGCATCGACTCCCTGACCGTCGAGCTCGTCCTCGACATGCTGTGGGCCGCGCGAGAACTGGATGCGCCCTGATGTACGGCGAGACCAGCGGGATGCTCCGAGAGGCCCTGGGTGAACTGCTGCGCCAGCACCGCATCCAGCAACGCATCGGCGGCGCCGGCCTGCACACCGTCCCCGAGACCACGACTCCCGATGAGCGGAAGCTGATCGGTGAGCAGATCGCGCGCTACCGCTACGCCGTACTCGTCTGGAGCCACCAGGCGATGCGCGCCGCCAACCCGCGCATCAACCTCGAAGGAAGCACCGGCCGCACCCGTGGCCCCGCCGAGGAGCTGCGCTATCGCCTGGAAGCCACTCTCGGCGCGACCGAGGTCAACCTGCCAACGATGGACGAGCTGCTCACCGAGCAGCCGTTCGCGCTCGTCGACACCTGGCGTCAGGCGGCTCGTGCTTGCGTGCTCGGCGAGCACGACTTCGCCAACGGTGTCGGGTACGGCCGTCTGTCCGAAGCCCAGTGCCTGACCGTCATCAAGGACGCGGCCGACGTGGTGCGTGCGGTCGTCAGCCTCGACCGTCGCTATGCCAACATCCCCGGCTGGCAGGCGCTCAAGGAGCCGGGCCGCCTTGGACGTGCGGCCGCGATGTGCGTGACACGGGCGGGATACGGCGAGTCGGACTACACCGTCGACCTTCGCGGATGGCGGCCCGAAGCAACGCTGATTGAAGGACCCGGGCTGCCCGGCATCACCGGCGTACTCCAGGCCCAGCACAACCTGCTCATCCACCTGGGAACATTCCCCACCGCCCACAACCTGCGTGTCGTGCTCGACTCCCAACGCATCGTCTCGCGTGAAGCAGCCCGCCGACTCCAAACCATCGACCCGACCATCGCGGTCCGGTGGGAGCGACGTGCTGAGAGCTACGGGCGACTCGTCCACGAGACCCGTGACCTCGGCGGGATGGTCGGGAACGGTGGACCCGCCGCCGGCCAAGGCTCCGTCGCTGCCGTCCGCATGGAGAAACTCGGCCGGGACGGACTTGCCAATCCCCCGCAGAACCGTCGGCTCCAGCGGGTCAGCGCGGGCATCGACGACCGGATCTGCAACGTCATCGAGCACGGCTTCGCCCAGCGCCTCTACTTCCAGCGCATCAACGTCCCCGTACTCGACGACCACAACGGCGAACTCATCCGCGTCACCCGGCAGACGTTCGTGCCCATCACCACGCCCGTGCAGACCGAGCTGCTCGCAATCGTGCGCAGCGACCTGCGGCCCACACCTATCCAACGAAAGGCGCCGAAAGGTGCAGCGCAAAGCCGCCTCGACTTCGAGGCCGCGCTGCACCACCGTCCACCATCGAGAGGAGCGAGCCCTGATGTCCCGTCGATCTGACACCCCATCCACCGCGAGCAGCGGCGACAAGGAGATGCCCTTGGCCCTCGTCGTCCCGCTTCCCCAAGACCCCTTCCTCAACACCGAGGACGCCTGTGGCTATCTCGGCGTCCCGAAGGCCACGCTCCTGACCTGGCGGGTCCGTCGTCCCGGCTATGGCCCACGCGCAGTGAAGGCCGGCGGCAGGCTCAAGTACCGCCTGTCCGAGCTCGACCGGTGGCTCCGGGACCACGAGGAGTCGTTCGGACTCGGCGACGACAACGAAGGCGCCGACCCCGCCTCGGAGGGCGGTCGGCAGGTTCGGAGCCGCAGCCGCGCAAGCCGGGTGCGGGGTGGAGCCCTCCGGACAGCGCAGCCCTGACGGGATCAGGTACACGAAAGGGAATCAGAAATGGCCCGACAGAAGTTGGTGGTCGGCACCTACGGCGACATCAACTGCACACAACGTGCCAATGGGACGTGGCTGGCTCGTGCCCGCTACTGCGATGTCGACGGCGTCGTCCGCGAGTACCGCAAGAGCGGCGAAACGAAGAACAAGGCGAGGGCCAACCTCAAGGCATTCTTCGTCGAGCACACCGGCACGTTCGGGGATGGCGCCATCGCTCCCGACGACACGGTCCAGGAACTGCTCGACCTCTGGTTCGCCAAGATGGAAAACGCCGACGGCAGTCCCAACTCGGAGACCCTGGAGCGTTACCGCTATCACCTGCGTTGGGTGCTCGACGGCGACAAGACCGAGCACCCTCTGGGGGCCTACCAACTGCGACACGTTCGGCCCGTCATCATCCAGGCGGCTCTGGACAGCGCCGGAGTCTCAGCGGACATGCGCAAGCGGATTCGCAGCGTCCTGGTGCGGGCCTTCCACATGGCGATCTTCCACGAGGCGCTCAACGGCAACCCGGCAACAGCCGTCCCGTCAGTCCCTGTGCCGAAGGTCAAGAGGAAGCCGGTAGCGGTCGAGGACCTCGACGCTGTGCGTGCGGCCATCCGTGAGTGGGCGAACGCCGAGCGGCGCAATGGCCCGAAGAGTGTCGACCTCCCGGACATCGTCGACATGCTCATCGCCACCGGTATGCGGATCGGCGAACTGCTCGCCCTGCGCTGGTCCGACATCGAGCTGACCGCCCCTCCCGCGCGCCGCGACGACGAGACCTGGTTCCCGTGGCTCATGGTCAACGGCCAGATCACCTCCAAGGGCAAGCGGGTCGACTACGGCAAAACCCACGCCGCGATCCGCCCCATCGCACTCCCCGACTGGGCCGTTGCCATCCTGCGCCGACGCAAGCTGGAGCAGCCACCGAACGACATCGACGCAGTCTTCGCCAGCCGCAACGGAACCTGGCACTTTCCGGCAACGTCCAGAGTCGGCTGTGGCACATCCGCCAGCTCGACGGGTACGCCGACATCGCCGCGCTCCGCGACGTCTCGCCGCACTCCTTCCGTCGGACGGTGGCGACCGAGATCGACGAGGTCTACGACGCCGACGCCGCAAAGGACCAGCTCGGCCACACGTCCAAGACGGTCACCGAGCGGCACTACATCAACCGCCGGCTCGTGGTGCCGGACTACCGCGCCGCGACGGAGCGGCTTGCTCCTCGGACTGAGCCCGCCGACGATCCCGAAATCGAGCTCTGAGAGCCCTCAGACCCCCGGAACGGCCCCGTGGACCCCTCTTCGCACTACGCGTCGGCCCACGGGCCGTTCTTCGCGTTCTGGAGCGGTCTCCGCGCCCGGCAGCGGGGCGCTCGCAAACTCAAAGTGCGCCCAAAGCGCGCCCTAAGCCCGGATTTTCGAGGTCGGCGCTAACACCCCGACTTGCATCACCGCAGGTCAGAGCCTGTTTTCGTCAGCAAAGCGACGCATTCGACGTGGTGCGTCATCGGGAAGAGGTCGATGTGCCCGAGCCTGAGTGCGATCCTGTGCGACTGGCTGCACTCCATGGACGAAACTGCCCTCTGGCCTGCAGCGATGCCGCCCACGGGGTGTGTACTCACAGGTTGTCGGGAAGCCGCGCCCGCCTCTGTAGCCTGTGACTCGGCGGACCAGCAATTCGAGGCAGTCTGCCGAAGGGGGACAAGTAGTCGTGCCACTCATCGTCCCGACCGACGACGGCCGCAGCCTCGAGGTGCTCGACGCGGGGCCGGACGACGGGTTCCCGCTCCTGTACCACCACGGGACTCCCCAAGGTGCGGTGCCTTTCCCGACCCTGGAGCGCGCCGCGGCGGAGCAGGGTCTCCGGGTGATCTCCTACTCGCGCCCGGGGTACGGCGCCTCGTCGCCGCGCCCGGACGGGGCAACGACGGCGCGGGTCGCCGATGACGTCGCGGACACCGTCACGGTGCTCGACCACCTCGGGGTGGGCAACTTTCTCACCATCGGGTGGTCCGGCGGTGGGCCGCGCGCGCTGGCCTGCGCTGCGCTGCTGCCGGACCGGTGTCTGGCGGCCGCGTGCTGCGTCGGCATCGCTCCAGCCAATGAGTACGACGGGGACATTCGCGACGGCATGGCCGAGGAAAACGTCGCGGAGTACACGGCCGTCTTCGCCGGTGTCGAGGCGCTCGAGGCGTTCCTGGAGACCCAGACGGGGTTCTTCACCGTCAGTGCCGAGGACGTCGCCGTAGGACTTGGCGCGCTGGCGCCCCCGGTGGACCGCGCCGCGCTGGACGGCGAACTGGCCGGGTATCTCGCAGCCTCGGTCAACGCTGCCGGACGTCAGGGCATCGTGGGGTGGCGCGACGACGACATGACCCACACGCGTCCTTGGGGGTTCGACCTGCAAGCGATCCGAGTACCGGTCTCGGTGTGGCAAGGCCGCCTGGACGCGATGGTGCCGTTCGCCCACGCGGAGTGGCTGGCCGTGAACGTCGCCGGGGCGTCGGCGCAACTGCTCGAGGGAGAGGGCCACCTGTCCCTCATACAGAAGGCCCCAGTGATCCTCAAGGATCTCCGCCAGCTCGGCGGCATACCCACGGCATGATTGAGCGCGAGATCGTGACGGGACGTCATTCGATCCTGGTCCGGGAAGCTGGGGACTCCGGGGGAACTCCGATCGTCTACTTCCACGGCACGCCCGGGTCGCGACTGGATCTCAGCTTCGGTGAGGAGATCGCCACGGCACTGGGAGTCCGGGTGGTCAGCTTCGACCGGCCGGGCTACGGCGGCTCTGGTCCCGGTCCGTACAGCCTCATCAGCATCGCGCACGATGTCGAAGCTCTCGCGGACAGTCTCGGTATAGGGCGGTTTGCAGCATTCGGGTGGTCAGGGGGTGGACCCTTTGCGCTAGCCGCCGCGGCAGTGCTGGGCGAACGCGTGATCCGAGCGGGCGTGGCTGGTGGGAACGCGCCGTTCCAACAGGTGCCGGGGGCGCTCGAGAGCTTCACCGACAACGACCGCCTTGCCCTCTCATTCCTCCCCGACGAGCCGGCTCGTGCCGCCGAACAGTTCGGCATCGGCAACGAGGAGATGTTGCAAACCATGATGTCGGTCCGCGACGACGAGCAGGCCCCCTGGATCGACTGGCTTTGGGGCGAGACGGATCCAGCCGTGGTCTGTGACCCGGTCTTGCGCGGAAACCTCTTCTCGGTGCTGCATGAGGGCTTGCGGCAAGGGCCGATGGGAATTGCCTGGGACAACGTCGCCTGGTGCGGCCCATGGGGTATCGAGTTGGAGGACATCCGATGCCCGGTCCACCTCTGGTACGGCGAACTCGACCAGATGGCTCCACCTGTCAACGGCGAATGGTTGCGGCACCACCTGCCCGACGCCAGCCTCGTCGTCTACCCCGGAGAGGGGCACCTGGTGCCGCTGCGGCACTGGGAGGAAATCGTGGGGACTCTGACCCGCTAGTGAGGGGGTCCGCATCTCACGAGTTGCGCAACAACCTCCACATGACTGGTCATCGGGAACAGGTCGAACGCTCGCAGCTCCTCGAGCCGGTAGCCCGCCTCGGCGAAGTAGGAGATGTCGCGGGCCAGAGCGGCGGGGTCGCAGGCGACGTACGCCACCGCGCGGGGGCCCTGCTCGGCGACGGCGCGCACCACCTGCCGCTTGGCACCGGCCCGGGGCGGGTCGAGCACGACGAGGTCGGAACGCGCATCGCTCTTGGCGAGCCGGTGCAGGGCACGGTCGACGCGGTCGCGCACCACCCTCACCCAGTCGTACGACGAGAGGTTGGCCCGGGCACTCTCGGTGGCCGAGCGGTCGCTCTCGATCGCCGTGACCGCACCGGCAGGACCGACCGCGTCGGCGAGGTAGGCCGTGAACAGGCCGACGCCGGAGTAGAGGTCGAGCACCTGCTCCCCCGGCTGCGGCGAGAGCATCCCCAGGACCGTCTCCACGAGGACCCGCGGAGCCCCCGGGTGCACCTGCCAGAAGCCGTCACCGGCCACCGTGAACTCGTGGTTGCCCAGGAGCTGGGACTCGACGCGCTCCACGACCGGGTCGGAGGTGTCCGGCTCGCGGGCGTCGGGGTGGGCGATCAGGCACCGCTCCACCTCGATCACGTCGTGCGAGCGGTGCTTGCGCAGCCCGCGCCCGCCGCCGGGCAGGTGGACGTACTGCATCCGGGTCCGCCAGAACAGGCCGTCCTGGTCGCCCGGCACCGGCTCGACGGTCACCTCGCGATCGATCCCGGCGAGGCGGGAGAGCTGCTCGGCCACCACGGCGGCCTTGAGGCGGCGCTGCTCTGAGAGCTCGACGTGCTGGAAGTCGCAGCCGCCGCAGCCTCCGGGGTGCGCCAGCGGGCAGGGCGGCTCCACCCGGTGCGCCGAGGGCGTCTCGATGCGTACGGCGTCACCGCGCAGGAACTTGCCGCTGTCCTCGGTGATCTCGACCGTGACCCGCTCACCGGGCAGGGCGTGCCGCACGAACACGACCATCTCCCGGTCGTCCGCACCGGTGTGCACCCGGGCGACGAAGTGGCCGCCGTGCGCCACCGGCCCCACCTCCACCTCGAAGCGGCGACCCACGAGCGGGGACTGCTCCGTCGTCATCGCCCGGTCCTGGTGCGTCCGCGACGGATGTCGCCGGGCCGCAGCCGGTGCAGGTCGCCGTCCGCGCGTTCCTTGGCAGCCTCGGCCCCGCGCAGCTGGTAGGGCACCGAGATCACCATGACGCCCGGAGTGAACAGCAGCCGGGCCTTGAGGCGCAGCGCCGACTGGTTGTGCAGCGCCTGCTCCCACCAGCGGCCCACGACGTACTCGGGGATGTAGACCGCCACGACCCCGCGCGGGTTCGCCTTGCGGATCTCCGCGGTGTACTGGACGACCGGCCGGATCACCTCGCGGTACGGCGAGTACAGGATCTTCAGCGGTACGTCGATCCGGCGCGCGTCCCACTCGTCGACCAGCCGGTCCGAGGAGGTCCCGTCGACGTCCACCGACACCGCCTCGAGAATGTTGGGCCGACTCGCCTTGGCATAGGCCAGCGCCCGCATCGTCGGCTTGTGCAGCTTGGAGACCAGCACGATCGCGTGCACGCGCGTCGGGAGCATCTGGTCGTCGTCGCCCACGGCGAGCTCGTCCTCGACCCGGTCGTAGTGGCGCCGGATCGAGCGCAGGAGGGCGTAGAAGACCAGCATGGCGAGGATCGCGATCCAGGCGCCCGCGAGGAACTTCGTGAGCAGCACGATGACGAACACCACCGCCGTCATCGCCAGGCCGATCGTGTTGATCACCCGCGAGCGGAACATCCGGCGGCGCTCGGCGGGGTCGGTCTCGGACTTCAGCAACCGGGTCCAGTGCAGGATCATCCCGAGCTGGCTGAGGTTGAACGAGACGAACACCCCGACGATGTAGAGCTGGATCAGCCGGGTCACCTCGGCGTCGAACGCGACGATGAGCACCATCGCGAACCCGGCCAGGATCAAGATGCCGTTGCTGTAGGCGAGCCGGTCGCCGCGCGAGCCGAGCTGCCGCGGCGCGAACCCGTCCTTGGCGAGGATCGAACCGAGCACGGGGAAGCCGTTGAACGCCGTGTTGGCGGCCAGCACCAGGATGATCCCGGTCATCGCGACCACGAAGTAGAACCCGGGCGGGAAGTCGCTGAACACCGCCCGCGCGATCTGGGCGATCACGGTGTGCTGGTCGTAGCCCTTGGGCAGCGCGGAGCCGTCGGGGTTGGTGAGCCGGTCCAGCTCGTGCGGGTCGACGTACCTCAGGCCCATCGACCGGGCCAGCACGATGATGCTCAGCATCATCGTGATCGAGATGGCCCCGAGCAGGAACAGCGTCGTGGCGGCGTTGCGGCTCTTCGGCTTGCGGAAAGCGGGCACGCCGTTGGAGATGGCCTCCACCCCGGTCAGCGCCGCACAGCCCGACGAGAACGCCCGCGCCAGCAGGAAGATCATCGCGACCTGGGTGATCTCACCCTCGTACCCCGGGGACGGGGTGATCACCAGGTCGGCGCTCTCCACGTCGGGCAGGGTGCCCTCGGCGGCCCTCAGGGCGCCGTACAGCCCCATTCCGAGCACGGCGATCATGAAGCCGTACGTCGGCACCGCGAAGAAGGCGCCCGACTCCCGGACCCCGCGCAGGTTGACCGCGGCCAGCGCCAGCACCAGGCCGCACGCCACCGTCGACTCGTGACCGGAGATCTGCGGGATCGCCGAGGCGGCGTTCTGGACCCCCGAGGAGATCGACACCGCCACCGTGAGCACGTAGTCGACCAGCAGCGCAGCCGCGACCGTCACCCCGGCGTTCTTGCCCAGGTTGACCTTGGCGACCTCGTAGTCACCGCCGCCGCTGGGGTAGGCGTGCACGTTCTGCCGGTACGACGCGACCACGGTCAGCATCACCAGCGCGACGGCGAGGCCGATCTTCCAGCTGAACGCGTACGCCGAGGCGCCCGCGATCGAGAGCATGATGAAGACCTCGTCCGGCGCGTAGGCCACCGAGGAGAGCGCGTCGCTGGCGAAGACGGGCAGGGCGATGCGCTTCGGCAGCAAGGTCTCGCCCAGCTGGGAGCTGCGCAGCTTGCGGCCGAGCAGAATCCGCTTCGAGACATTGCCGACGCCCACCCTGCGAGGTTAGGGCACGTGGACCGGTTGCGCGGCGGGACGGGGAGTGATGTAGGTCGCCGTTCTCACGGACCGGTAACCCGGGGGCCTTGATGCCCTAGTGTTCCTCACGTGCACGTCGTGATCATGGGCTGCGGCCGCGTCGGCTCGACGCTCGCCCGCAGCCTCGAGGACCGGAACCACACCGTGAGCGTCATCGACAGCAACCCCGATGCGTTCCGGCGGCTGGGTCCCTCCTTCAACGGCACCAAGGTGACCGGCTACGGGTTCGACCAGGCGGTCCTCACCGAGGCCGGTATCCAGCGCGCGGACGCGTTCGCGGCGGTCAGCAGCGGCGACAACTCCAACATCATCGCGGCCCGGGTGGCCCGGGAGACCTTCGGGATCCAGCAGGTCGTCGCCCGGATCTACGACCCCGGTCGCGCCGAGGTCTACCAGCGGCTCGGGATCACCACGGTCGCCACGGTGAAGTGGACCGCCGACCAGGTGCTCCGGCGGATCCTTCCTGCCGGCGCCGAGCCGGACTTCCGGGACCCCTCGGGCACGATCCGGGTCGACCACGTGCCCGTCTCCGAGGTCTGGGTGGGCCACCGCACGGTGCACTTCCAGGAGCAGTCCACCAGCCGGATCGCCTGGATCGACCGGCTCGGCGAGGGCATGCTGCCCACCAGGGAGTCGGTGCTCCAGGAGGGCGACGAGCTCCACCTGGTGATGCGCGAGCAGAACGCCGCCCGGGTCTACGACGTTCTCAAGAAGGGTCCGGAGGCCGAGTAGGGATGCGCGTCGCAATCGCAGGTGCTGGAGCCGTGGGCCGTTCGATCGCCCGCGAGCTGATCGGGAACGGCCACGAGGTGCTGCTCATCGACAAGGAGCCCTCCTCGATCAAGCCCGACCGCGTCCCCGACGCCGAGTGGCTGCTCGCGGACTCCTGCGAGCTCTCCTCGCTGGAGGAGGCACGGCTCGAGGAGTGCGACGTGGTGATCGCCGCGACCGGTGACGACAAGGCCAACCTGGTCACCTCGCTGCTCGCGAAGACCGAGTTCGGGGTTCCCCGCACCGTCGCCCGGGTCAACCACCCCAACAACGAGTGGCTGTTCACCGAGGCGTGGGGTGTCGACGTCAACGTCTCGACGCCGCGGATCATGTCGGCGCTGGTCGAGGAGGCGGTCACGGTCGGCGACCTCGTCCGGCTGTTCACCTTCCGCAAGGGCAACGCCAACCTGGTCGAGATGACGATGCCCTCGAACTCGCCGTACGTCGGCAAGCCCTCGGGCCTGGTCCCGTTCCCGGAGAACTGCGCCCTGGTGACCATCCTGCGCGACGGGCAGGTCTACACCCCGGACCCCGAGCAGCCCATCGAGGCCGGCGACGAGCTGCTGTTCGTCGTACCGGCCGAGCTCGAGGAGGAGCTGGAGAGGATGCTGGCGCCCGACGAGCACAGCGGTGGCAAGCGCCACACCAACTGACTCACAGGCGCGGTCCGGGCTCCCCGGGGGCCACGGGCGTGCTGTTGCGGGTGAGCAGCCAGACCATCCCGGCGAGGCAGGCGACCTGGAGCGGCCACCCCATGGCCAGCTTCGCGACGCCGAGCGCGGCGACCGCGGAGTCGGTGGACCACCAGCCGTTGCGCCCGGCGAGGTAGATCGGCGCCTGGACCACGACCCGGAGCACGCACGGCAGCGCCAGCAGCCAGGTCAACCGGCTGCACAGGCGTACGACGTTCCGGTCGGCGTGCCACGCCGTCGGGTCACCGGCCACGCTGCCGACCAGGAAGCCAACCAGCGGCCAGCGGATCACGATCGTGAAGACCATCAGCACCGCGTAGGCGAAGTTGTAGAGCAGGCCGGGCAGGAAGTACGCGAGGGCCTGCTCCCCCTCGTCGCCGCCGCCGCGCGCGGCGCGCCAGGCGAACAGGGCGCCGATCCCGATGCCCACCAGTGCGTTGAGCACGAACTGGGGCGAGGAGCGCTGCGCGAGGCGCACCGCCAGCAACAGCCCGGCGCAGCCGACGCTGACGATGATCGCCAGCCGGAGGTCGTGCACGGTCAGGAAGAGCACCGTGAACGCGATCGTCGGCACCGCCGCCTCGAGCATGCCGCGGGTGCCGCCCAGCGCGGTGGAGAGCTGCTTGCGGATCACCTCCTCGACCGTGCGGGCAGTCGGCTGCCCGTCGGGAGCGGTCCGGGCGGCTCCCCCGGAGGATCCCGGCATCTCAGAGGTCACCGGGGCCTCAGCTCGTAGCGCGGGTTGTACATCACCCGGACACCGTCCTGCAGGCCGATCCGGCCCTCGACCCTCATGCTGCGGCCCGGGGCGATGCCGCCGATCCGGCGCCGGCCGAGCCACACCACGCTGATCGAGCCGGAGCCGTCGTAGAGCTCGGCCTCCAGCGCGGGCACGCCACCGCGCGGGCGCAGGGTGACGGTCCGCAGGGTCCCCTGGACCACGACCCGGCGCCGGTCCGGCGCGTCGGCGACGGTGACCAGACCCGCCTTCTCGGCGCCCTCACGGAGCTCCTTGGCCTCGTCGCGGTCCTGGTTGGCCCAGCGACTGATGGAAGCCCGCAGGCGGCCTTTGTGCGGGGACATGCGGCACAGACTAGTCAGTCGCCCCAGTCACTCGCCGGGTGCGTCGACGCGGCGCGCCTCCGGCGGCAGCGTCAGCGGCAGGGGCGCACCGGGGGCCATCGCCCCGCGGCCACGGCGTACGACGACCTTGCGGATCGTCTCCTCCCACCGGGAGGCGAGCTCGGGGTCCAGGGCGGGCGGGCCGATGATCGTGGCTCGCAGCAGCCAGGCCGGGCCCTCGCAGCCGATGACGCGGGACGCCTGGGTCGCCGGGTTCCCGTTCTGGTCCTGGATCGGCACCATGCACAGCAGCTCGGTGCCGAAGGTGCCCGACTGCTCGTCGGCGGTGCCGCCCATGCGCGCCATCTCCGCGGCGATCCGCGGCCGCAGCTCGTCCCAGGCCCCGCCTCCACGGGAGGCTGCGAACGCCCGCAGCTCCAGGGCACCGTCCTCACCGACCAGCACGACGGCGATCACCTGGCCGGAATCCTCGTCGACCTGCAGCTGGAGCTCCTGCGCGCCGACCGGCGCGATCAGCAGGCTGCCGAGGTCGATGCCCTCGTGGTCCTCGTCCTGGAGCTCGGATGCGTCCAGCGGACCGCGCGGGCTCTCGGCCACGGCCGGGTCCGAGGCGAGCGTGGAGTCCTCGGACTCCTCGACCTCCGGGGTCTCCTGGGACTGCGCCGAGCCTGACTTGCGGCCGAACCTCACGTTGCTGTCCCTCCTGCCCGGCCCTGTTCGGGGTCCTGGCCGGTCTCCTGGCTGCTCCTGGGGGGCGCCTCCTGGTGGAAGCCTCCTGTGGAACCGTAGCCCCCGGCGCCGCGGACCGACTCCGGCAGGTCGTCGGCCTCGAGGAACACCGCGGTCTCGAAGCGCTGGATCACCAGCTGGGCGATCCGGTCACCGCGGTGCACGTCGAACGGCTCGTGGCGGTCGGTGTTGACCAGGCACACCTTGATCTCCCCGCGGTAGCCGGCGTCGATGGTCCCGGGCGTGTTGACGACCGAGATGCCGTGGCGGGCCGCGAGCCCCGAGCGCGGGTGCACCAGCCCGACGTACCCCTCCGGGAGCGCCATCGCGATCCCCGTCGGCACCAGGGCACGTTCGCCGGGCTCCAGGGTGAGGTCGACCGTGGAACGCAGATCGGCGCCGGCGTCCCCGGGGTGGGCGTAGGAGGGGACGGGCAGCCCTTCGTCGATGCGCCTGATCGTGATGTGCACCATGGCTGGGGACCCTACCCGCGTGACACAGGATCGGAGGTGACAGGCTTTGCCCGTGCCGCCGCCAGCCTCCGTTGCGTACTCAGAGAGCCTCTACGTGCCGTTGCGCTGGTGGGTCCAGGCGACGATGCTCCTCGCCACGCTGTGGCTGGCGTTCATCGTGGCGATGCCCGCCTGGGCCGCCTGGCTGGCCAGCGGTTCGCTCCTGCTGGTGATCTTCGGGCTGTTCGCGTGGGCCGGCAGCGCCCGCGTCGCGATCCGGGACGGGGTCTTCCACGCCGGCCGGGCGCACATCCCCGTCGAGCACCTCGGCGCGGCCGAGCCCCTGGACCCGGAGCAGACCCGCCGGGTCCACGGCGTCGACGCCGACGTCCGCGCGTTCCTCGTGACCCGCCCCTACCTGAAGCGGTCGGTGAAGGTAGCCGTCTCCGACCCGGCCGACCCCACGCCGTACTGGCTGGTCTCCACGCGGCACCCGGATCGGCTCGCGGCCGCGCTCACCAGCGCCGAGATCGCCGGCCGTCCTGACTAGGGTGGGCGGTTCCTGGGTACCCAATCCCTGACATCGCCCCACCTGAAAGGCAGGACATGGCCAAGGACAAGTCGAAGAAGTCGCAGGACAGCTCGAAGGTGTGGTCGATCTTCTCGCTCGCGGCAGCGCTGTTCGGCGCCACCGTGGCGCGCAAGAGCCTCACCAAGGCCTGGCAGACCGCCACCGGCAAGAACCCCCCGGCGAACCCCGCCGACCCCGACGTGGAGCTGTGGGAGGCCGTGCTGTGGGCCGTGGCCAGCGGTACTGCGGTCCAGGTGGCGCGGATGCTGGCAACCCGGAAGGCGGCGAACTACTACGCCAAGTCCACCGGCCACCTGCCCCCGGGGCTCGGTTCGGACGAACAGAGCACCAAGAAGGCGAAGGCTGCGACCAGCTGACCCGGACCTGAGATGACGAAGGGCCGCTCTCCCGGTGGGAGAGCGGCCCTTCGTGCTGCGTGGGTCAGGCGCAGTCGCGACAGATCAGCTTCTTCTCGTCAGCGAGCTGACTGCGGTGGTGCACCAGGAAGCAGCTCATGCAGGTGAACTCGTCCACCTGCTTGGGCTTGACCTCGACGGCCAGCTCCTCGTGCGAGAGGTCCGCCCCCGGGAGCTCGAAGGACTCGGCTGCTTCAGCCTCGTCCTCGTCGACCTTTCCGGAGTTCTTGTCGTGACGGCGCGCCTTGAGCTCTTCGAGGCTGTCCTCGTTCTGCTCTTCTTCGGTCTTGCGCGGTGCGTCGTAATCGGTTGCCATGCGTATCTTTCTCCTGCTCCCCAGTCCCAGCGTGGTTTCCGGGCGTCGGTTGGGCCAGTGCCCTAATCGAGCCCCGAGATTCATCGGAGCGTCGAAATCACGTGTGCGGCGCAGATTGTGCACCACACCGGGTTGATTGTGCACATGAGCGCAACCCCGTGCTGACAACAGACACTCGAACGAGGCGTGAACACCGGGCGAACACTTCTTGTTCCCGGTCCGGCCGATCGCCGACCAGCCGCAGGTCAGACCACGGTCGGGCCCCCCGACGGCTGTGGATCCGGCTCCCCGACGGGGAAGCCACAGGCGCCCACGAGCGTGAGGAACGTCTCCCAGCCGGCCGCGGGAGCGCACACCAGCAGGCGCGCGGTCGGGTTCACCAGGGGTGCCGGCCATACCTCGAGGACGGCGCCGGCCTCGCGCGCCACGAGCCCTCCCGCGGCGTAGTCCCACAGGTGCGGACCCTCCTCCACGTAGCCGTCACACTCCCCCGACGCGACCGCGCACAGGTCTAGTGCACAGGAGCCGTTGCGACGGATGTCGCGCACCTGCGGCAGCATCCGGGCCACCGACTTGCCCTGTCTGGCCCGGACGGCGGCCTCATAGCTGAACCCGGTGGCCACCAGCGTCTGGTCCAGGGGCGGGGTGTCCCCGACCCGGACGGGTACGCCGTTGCGGGTGGCTCCCCCACCGAGCGTGGCGGCGTACTCCAGACCGGTGGCCGGGCCGAGCACCACGCCCGCCACGACCACGCCGGCCACCTCCGCGGCGATCGACACGGCGTACTCCGGCCTGCCGTAGAGGTAGTTCACGGTGCCGTCGATGGGATCGACGATCCACCTGACGCCCGAGCTGCTGGGGACGTCCTCGCCCTCCTCCCCCACGAAGCCGTCACCGGGCCGCGGGCCGAGCAGCCGGTCCCGGATGAGCTCCTCGCTCGCGCGGTCGGCCAGGGTCACCACGTCGGCCACGCTCGACTTCGTCGCGGCCACGTCCACTCCGCCCGCGCGCATCCCGGCGACCAGCTCGCCGGCCTCGCGGGCAGCGGCGGTCGCCAGCGCGAGCAGGTCCGAGCTCGACGGCACAGCCGGCCCCCCACTCATCGCCTAGTCCTGTCCGCAGAGCGCGGGCCGGTCGCCACGGGGGTTGGGGCAGCACCGGGCCGGGCAGACGTCCCAGGACGGGTCGGACCCGACGGCCGCGCGCACGGGGTGCTCCCCGCGCTCCACGGCGGCTCGCTCCAGCAGCAGGTCGCGCACCATCGCCACGAACCTCGGGTCGAGACCTGCGGTCGCGGCCCGGGCGAAGGGCAGCCCGATCTCGTCGGCGGTCGCCGCCGCCTCGGTGTCGAGGTCGTAGACGACCTCCATGTGGTCGGAGACGAAGCCGATCGGCACCACCACCACGCCCGGGACCTCGCGTCCGCGCAGCGAGCGCAGGTGGTCGTTGACGTCGGGCTCGAGCCACGGGACGTTCGGGGGGCCCGACCGTGAGCAGAACACCAGCTCGGAGGGGTACCGGTGGCCGGTCTCCTCGCGCACCCGCTCGATGATCTCGGCTGCCACGACCCGGTGCTGGGCGACGTAGGCACCGCCCAGAGGTCCGCTGGTCTCGTTCATCGCCAGCGGGATGGAGTGGGTCACGAACGCGATGTGCCCACCCCTGCGGGCCTCCTCGGGCAGGTCCGCCAGCGCGGCCAGGGTGGCGTCGACCATCGGCTCGATGAAGCCCGGGTGGTTGAAGTAGTGGCGCAGCCGGTCGATCCGCGGCGCCCCCGGCACCTCGGCCACCGCCGCGGCGAGGTTCTCGCGGTACTGCCGGCACCCGCTGTAGGAGGAGTAGGCGCTCGTGACCAGGGCCGCCGCGCGGGTCACACCGTCCCGGGCCATCTGCTCCAGCGTGTCGCGCAGGAAGGGGTCCCAGTTCCGGTTGCCCCAGTAGACGGGGAGGGTCACGTCGTTGACCTCGAGGTCGCTCTGGATCGCGTCCACCAGGTCGCGGTTCTGGTCGTTGATCGGGCTGCGCCCACCGAAGGCGAAGTAGTGCTCCCCGACCTCCTCGAGGCGGGCGTCGGGGATGTCCTTGCCGGCCGTCACGTTGCGCAGGAACGGCAGCACGTCGTCGGGCTTCTCGGGTCCACCGAAGGAGACGAGGAGCACTGCGTCGTAGGGACGGGGGTCGCGCGGACCCGTAGGACGGCCCTCGGCAGAGGTGTCGTTGCTCATGGGACCAGCGTAGGAGCAGTGGCGTGAGAGCCCCCTGCGGCAGTCCGCCTCGGGGCCGTCCGGCAGGCCTTCCTATCGTTGCGGGGTGCTCGACTCCTACCGCCGCGTGTTCGCCCGCCCCGGGGCCCTCGCGTTCTCCGCCACCGGGCTCGTGGCACGACTGCCGATGTCGATGATGACCCTCGGGATCGTGCTGCTCGTCAGCACGCTGGCCGGCTCCTACGCCCTCGCCGGCCAGGTCGCGGCGGCGTACGTCATCGGCAACGCGGGCTTCGCCGTCCCGCACGGGAGGCTGGCGGACCGGTTCGGCCAGGGCCGGGTGCTGTACGTCGACTCGCTCGTCTTCGCGCTGTCCAGCGGGCTGATGATCAGGTCGATCACCGACGGCTGGGACACCCCGTGGCCGCACCTGCTCGCAGCCCTCGCCGGGGCCTCGATGCCGCAGATCGGCACGATGGTGCGAGGGCGCTGGGCGCACCTGCTCGAGGTGGACAGCCAGCGGCACACCGCCTTCGCCGTGGAGAGCGTCGCCGACGAGGTCGTCTTCGTCAGCGGGCCCGCGCTGGTCACGTTCCTGTCCACGACGCTGGCCCCGCAGTCCGGGCTCGTGGTCGCAGTGGTGGCCGGCACGCTGGGCTCCCTGGGGCTCGCGGTCCAGCGGCGGACCGAGCCGCCGGCGCACCCGCGGCGCCCCGGTGTCGTCCGCCGGCCGATGCCCTGGGGGCTCCTGATCCCACTGACCGTGGGCGCGGTCGCCCTCGGCAGCCTGTTCGGGGCGCTGGAGGTGGGCTCGGTCGCCTTCGCCGAGGACGCCGGGCGCAAGTCGTTCTCCGGGCTGATGCTCGGGGCCTTCTCCCTGGGCAGCCTGATCGCGGGAGTGGTCGCCGGCGCCATCATGTGGCAGCGCGGCCCCCTGGTGCGGGCCCGCGCCGGGATGGGGATCCTGGCGGTCGGCACGGTCTCGCTGCCGTTCCTGCCGGGTCTGGTCGTGGTCACGGTGGCGCTCTTCGTCACCGGGCTCGCCCTGGCTCCCACCCTGATCGCGCTGTTCTCGGTGATCGAGGCCTCCGTCCCGCGCGAGCGCCTCAACGAGGCGATGGGGGTGGTCCAGACGGGCATGAGCGCGGGGATCGCCCCGGGAGCCTGGCTCGCGGGAGTGGTGGCCGACGACCGCGGCGGCTCCGCGGCGTACTGGGTGTGCACGGTCTCCGCGGGCCTGGCGGCACTCGCCGGGCTCGCGGTCCGCGCCCCCGGGCAGGTCGGGCAGCGGGTCCTCTCCCCGGAGGACTAGCCTGCCCTGCATGCCCTCATGGACCAACTGGGCGGGCACCGCCACCGGCCACCCGGCCAGGGAGCTGAGCCCGCACGACGCCGGCGACGTGGTCGACGCCGTGGTCACCGCACGCCGCGAACGCCTCACGGTCAAGATGCCCGGCACCGGTCACTCGTTCACCGACATCGCGGTGACCGACGGGGTGCTGCTGCACCCGAGCGGGCTCAGCGGCATCGTCGCGGTCGACCGCGACGCCATGACGGTCACCGCCCTCGCCGGAACCCCCCTGCACGAGCTGAACGCCGGGCTCGCCCGGCTCGGCCTGTCCCTGCACAACATGGGCGACATCGAGGAGCAGACGCTGGCGGGCGCCATCTCCACCGGAACCCACGGCACCGGTGGCCTGGTCGCCTCCCTCGGCTCCCAGGTGTGCGGGCTGGAGCTCGTCGCCGGTGACGGCACCCTGATCAGCGCCACCGAGCTGGAGAACCCCGACGTCCTCGACGTCGGCCGGGTCGGCCTCGGCGCCCTGGGCGTGCTCACCTCCATCACGATGCGGGTGGAGCCGCTGTTCGTCCTCGAGGCCCACGAGGGCCCGATCGGCTGGGAGCAGGCGATCGCGGAGTTCGACGAGCTCGTCGCCGAGAACCACCACTTCGAGATGTACTGGTTCCCGCACACGGACCGGTTGCTCGCCAAGCGCAACAACCGCACGCTCGACGACGCCGAGCCGCTCAGTCGCCTGCGCACCTGGATCGACGACGACCTGATGGCGAACCACGCGTTCGGCTGGCTGAACCGCCTCGGCAACGTGCGCCCGGGCCTGATCCCCCGGCTCAACGGACTGGCCGCGCGGGCGCTGGGCACCCGTCGGTACAGCGACGTGCCCCACAAGGTGTTCACCTCCCGGCGGGGCGTGCCCTTTCGCGAGATGGAGTACGCCGTGCCGCGCGAGGTGGGCCTGGACGTGCTCACCGAGGTCCGCGCCCTGATCGAGCGGCGGGGCTGGCGGATCAGCTTCCCGGTGGAGATCCGCACCTCGCCCGGCGAGGACCACCCGCTCTCGGCCGCCTACGGCCGGGACTCGATGTACCTCGCGTTCCACACCAACGTCCAGACCGACCACCACGAGTACTTCGGCGGCGTCGAGGAGGTGCTCCGCGCCCACGACGGCCGTCCGCACTGGGGCAAGCTGCACACGCGCACCGCCGAGGACCTGGCGCCGGCCTACCCGCGCTGGCAGGAGTTCCAGGACCTGCGGAACCGCCTCGACCCGGAGCGGGTCTTCACCAACGCCTACCTCGACCGGGTCCTGGGCTAGACGCTGGCCCTGGACGCTGGCCCTGGACGCTGGCCCTGGACGCTGGCCCTAGACGCTGGCCCTAGACGCTGGCAGAGCCCCGCGGCAGCGGCGCCCGCCAGTCCCGCCACAGGGCCAGCACCCGCAGGCCGAAGCAGAGGATCACCCCGGGGATCGCCACCAGGCCCTCTGGGAGGCCCCACCCCTGGGCGAGCACGGCCCACGTCGCCCCGACCAGTGCCGGGGTCGCGTAGAGCTCGCTGGAGAACACCACCGGGACCCGGCCCGCGAGCAGGTCGCGTGCCATCCCGCCCCCGATGCCGGTGACCATCCCCATCAACGCCGAGGGCACCGGTCCCAGTCCGTACTCGAGGGCCTTCAGTGCCCCGGTGACGCAGAACAGCCCCAGTCCCGCGGCGTCGAAGATGTTCACGACGCGCTCGGCCCGACCGACCGCCGGGTGGAAGACGAAGGTGATCAGCCCGGCAGCGACCGGCACCATCAGGTAGCGCCAGTCGGTGAGTGCAGCCGGCGGCGTGGCGGCGATCAGCACGTCTCGCAGGAAGCCGCCACCGAGCCCGGTCGTGCCGGCCAGGACCAGGACACCGAAGACGTCGAACTGCTTGCGCACGGCGACCAGGGCGCCGGAGATCGCGAACACGAAGATGCCGCTGAGGTCGAGCACCAGCAGGAAGGTGCTCGGGTTCGGTTCGGCCATGGCTCAACACTAGGATGGGTCGGCGCGTCGCCCTGCTCAGGCGTGGACCGGGCTGAAGTAGGCTCGGGGCCGCAGGTGTGATGCGAAGGAGCAGCGAGCATGCAGGACCTCACCCCGGTGGGGCTCAGTCAGAACGGCAGGCGACTGCTGCTGGTGAGCCCGACGGGCGAGGAGTTCGCGGTCCCCGTGGACGCCCGGCTACGCGCCGTACTGCGTGGCGAGAACGCACGACTCGGCCAGTTGGAGATGAAGATGGAAAGCGCACTGCGCCCTCGCGACATCCAGGCCCGCATCCGGGCGGGCGAGTCACCCGAGGAGGTCGCCGCGGCCGCGCAGACGTCCGTGGAGGCCATCATGGGCTTCGCCACCCCCGTGCTGGCGGAGCGGGCCCACGTCGCCCAGACCGCGCTCAAGGCCTCGGTCCGCCGCCGCTCCGGGGAGTCCTCCTCCGGGGGCCGCACCCTCGGGGAGGCCGCTGCGATGTTCTTCAGCGACCACGGCCTGCACGACGAGGACGTGGAGTGGGACGCCTGGCGTCGCCCCGACGGCCGCTGGGCGCTGGTGGCGACGTACGCCGTCCGCGGCACCCCGCGCACCGCGGAGTTCACCCATGACATGCCGGGGCGCTACGTGGTCGCGCAGAACCAGGAGGCGCTCGTGCTCACCGGCGAGGTGCGCGAGACCGAGGCCCCGGCCACTCCCGGGCAGCCGGACGGCGACCGCGCCGGCAGCATCCGCCGGCTGAGCTCAGTGCCGTCCCAGGACGAGCTGCCGCTCGGCGACGACGCCATCGAGCTGGTCAGGGACCGGCAGCCCGACCCGGAGCCGGCCACTGCCGACTCCCCCGATGTCGAGACCGGGTCCGAGGCCGGCTCCGAAACCGGCGACCGGACCGCTGACCCGGCTGCCGCCGCGGACGCCGACTGGCTCGCGCAGGACCGCCCCGCCGTTCCCCAGGCGGCGGGCCAGACGCTCTCGGAGCACCAGCGCGACGCCGGACCCGGCGGCGAGCCCGACCTCCAGCCGATCCCGGAGATCGAGGACCACCTCAACGAGAACGGGGCGCTGGACCCGGTCGAGGTCGAGGAGCCCGTGGCCGACGTACCGCCGACCCCGCCTCCGGCGCCCGCACCGGCGCCGAAGAAGAAGAGCCGTTCCTCGGTCCCGTCGTGGGACGAGATCATGTTCGGCGGCGGCAAGAACGACTGACCGACCCGGGGCCCCGGCCCCGGACGAGGGGTGCCGGCAGGTCGGCATCTGGTCGATGATGGTGACCCGGCGCGCTCGGGCGAGTTGAATGACCTCAGTCAACCTCCTCGACCCCTGAGAGCGGTGCATCTCACCATGGCCTACTTCGTCACCGGTGCGACCGGGTTCCTCGGTCGGCACCTGGTCCAGGAACTGCTCGACCACCGCGACGGCGAGGTCTTCGCGCTGTGCCGGGAGGGATCGCTCCCCCGGCTGGAGGCGATGATCGAGGAGTGGGGCGCAGCCGGTCTCGACGCCGACCGGGTCGTGCCCGTCATCGGCGACCTCGGTGAGCCCGGCCTGGGGGTGAGCCACCAGTGGGTCACCGCGCACGCGGACGAGATCGACCACTTCTTCCACCTCGCCGCCATCTACGACATGACCGCCTCGGAGGACCTGAACGAGACGATGAACGTCGGTGGCACCCGCAACGCCATCGACCTCGCCGCCCGCCTCGAGGTGTCCTGCCTGCACCACGTCTCCTCGGTGGCCGTCTCGGGCGACTACCGCGGCGTGTTCGACGAGACGATGTTCGACGAGGGCCAGCGGCTGCCCTCGGCGTACCACCGCACCAAGTTCGAGTCCGAGCGGATCGTGCGCGAGGAGGCCGGCGTCCCCTGGCGGATCTACCGGCCGGCGATCGTGGTCGGCCACTCCGAGACCGGGGCGATGGACAAGATCGACGGGCCCTACTACTTCTTCCCGCTGCTCAAGCGGCTGCGCGACAACGTGCCCGCCTGGCTTCCTCTCGTCGGCGTCGACCTCGGCGACACCAACGTGGTCCCGGTGGACTACGTCGCCCGGGCGATGGACCACCTCGCGCACGAGCGCGGGCTCGACGGGCAGGCCTTCCACCTCGTCAACCCCGACCCGATCGGGACCGTCGACCTGGTGAACACGCTGGCGGCCGCCGCCAAGGCCCCGCGGTTCGCGGTGCCGGTCGACCGCAGCGTCACCTCGATCCTGCCCACCGAGCTCCTCCCCCGGGCGCTGCGGCCGGCCAACCTCGTCGCGGCCGCGCTGCGGACACCGGCGCTGCACCTCGCGCTGAGCCAGACCATCGGTCGCCTCGGCATTCCTCCCGAGGTGCTCGAGCACGTCTCCTTCCCCTCGGTCTACGCCACCCGCTCCACGGACAAGGCGCTGGCCGGCTCCGGGATCGAGGTGCCCGCCCTGGACTCCTACGCCTCGACGCTGTGGTCCTACTGGGAGGAGATGCTCGACGACTCGATCAGGAGCGACTCCTCGGCGGTCCGCGAGCTCGCCGGGAAGGTCGTGGTGATCACCGGCGCCTCCTCCGGCATCGGGCTGGTCACCGCGGTGCAGATCGCCAAGGCCGGGGGCATCCCGATCCTGGTCGCCCGTGGGCGGGACAAGCTGGAGTCGACCCGGCGGCTGATCGAGGCCCAGGGCGGGACGGCGTACAGCTACCCCTGCGACCTCTCCGACCTCGACGCCATCGACGCCCTGACCAAGCAGCTCGACGAGGACTTCGAGCACATCGACTACGTGGTCAACAACGCCGGGCGTTCCATCCGGCGCTCGCTGCGACTGAGCGAGGACCGCTTCCACGACTTCGAGCGCACCATGCAGCTCAACTACTTCGGGGCGGTCCGCCTGGTCCTCGGCATCCTGCCCAAGATGCGCGAGCAGCGGTCGGGCCACGTGGTCAACGTGTCCTCGATTGGCGTCCTCACCAGCCCACCGCGGTTCTCGGCGTACGTCGCCTCCAAGGCCGCCCTGGACGCGTGGAGCAACGTGGTCTCCAGCGAGCTGATCAGCGACGGCGTGTCCTTCACCAGCATCCACATGCCGCTGGTCCGCACGCCGATGATCGCCCCGACCAAGATGTACGACAAGTTCCCCGCGATCACCCCGGCGCAGGCCGCGGCCAAGGTGATCCGGGCCCTGGTCGAACGGCCCCACGAGATCAACACCCTCACCGGCAACCTCGGCGCCCTCGGGCACACGCTGGCCCCCCGGACTGCCTTCCGGATCCTGCACGTGGCCTACCAGGTGTTCCCGGACTCCACGGCCGCCCGCGGCGACGACGACGCCCGCACCGAGCGCGTCAGTGTCCAGCGTGCGCTCGCCCGCGCGTTCCGCGGCGTCCACTGGTAGCCTCCATCTCGTGCTGAACCTGTGTTGTCGCTGCCGCTGACACCAGCCTGCGGGCTGGTGCGTCCCCCGGACCCCGACAGCCCCGACACAGGATCGATCTCCCCATGCCACCGATGAACTTCGGCACCTGGACCCGAGCGCTCGGCGCGCGCGGCTACGAGGTGCTCGCCCCCAGCCACGCCGTCCCCGTCTCCCTGTGGCTGCGTAGCCGGCCCGGCACCGACCGGGTGCTGCACTTCGACGCCCGCGGCACCCGGCTCCGCCTGGTCGCCTACCGGCCCTCGGACCTGACCACCCTGCTCCTGCGCGCGGAGTGCGACTGCGAGTCCCACCGGCAGGCCGGGGCGGCCGGGCGGTTGGTGCTCAACCCCGGGGCGGTGCCGCTGGAGACCCACGAGCTCGACGGCGCCGTGGTCTTCGGTTGGCGCGGCCACGAGGCCGCGCTGCTCTCCCTGGAGGAGACCGCCGGGCTCTTCGAGAGCCTGCTCGCGCGGCTCAGTCCGCTCGGGGACGTGTCGGGCAACGTCCCGGGGGAACTCGCAGCCACGGCCTGAGTGCCACGATGTGCAGATGCGGATCTTCCACCTTGCCACCGTGGCCGACTGGGAGGCCGCGCGGCGCTCAGGTGCCTACACCACCTCGACCCGCGGGGTCAGCCTGGCGCAGCAGGGATTCCTGCACGCCGCACGGGTGGACCAGGTGGCCGGCGTGTTCGACCGCTACTACCGCGACGCCGGCGAGCCGCTGGTCCTGCTGAGCATCGACACCGACCTGCTCGGCGTGCCGTGGCAGGAGGACCCCGTGGGCGACGACACGTTCCCCCACATCTACGGCCCGCTGTCACCCGACGCGGTCGTCGCGGTGCAGCCCCTCGACCAGGACGGCGACCCGGACGGCGACCCGGGCTCCGACCACCAGGGCCTCAGGCCTCGCCCGTTGCCACCGGCCGGTCCGGGTCGGTGACCCACTCGCTCCACGAACCCGGGTAGAGCGCGGCCTCGAGGCCGGCCACCGCCATCGCGAGCACGTCGTGGGCAGCGGTCACGCCCGAGCCGCAGTACGCCGCGACCTCGCGGCCCTGCGCCACGGCGTAGTGCCCGACCAGCTCCTCGCGGCTGCGGAACCGCCCGTCGGGACGCAGGTTGCGACTCGTCGGGACGTTGACCGCCCCGGGGATGTGGCCGGCCACCGGGTCGACCGGCTCCACCTCGCCCCGGAAGCGTTCCGGCTCGCGTGCGTCGAGGAGCACGTGGTCGTGGGAGAAGGCCAGGACCTCGTCGGTCTCCAGCACCGGCAGCTGTCCGGGCCGTGCGACGAAGTCGCCGGGGGCCGGGTGCACGGACTCGGTGGAGACCGGCTGACCTGCCTCCACCCAGGCGCTCCAGCCGCCGTCCAGGACGCGCACGTCGGGATGGCCCGCCCAGCGCAGCAGCCACCAGCACCTCGCCGCGGCCCGGCCGGCCCAGTCGTCGTACACCACGACCGGGCGGTGCCCGCTCACCCCGGCCGCACGCATCGCCTCGGCGAAGGCCTCCGGGTCGGGCAGCGGGTGCCGCCCGCCCGTCCCGGGTGGTCCGGCCAGCACCCCGTCCAGGTCGACGTACGCCGCGCCGGGGACGTGGCCACGGGCGTACTCCTCGGCCCCGGGAGGCCCGCCCATCCGGTAGCGGACGTCGAGCACGGTGCACGAGCCTGCGGCGACCACGGCTGCGAGGGCTTCGACGTCGATCAGCGGCTGGCTCCGGGATGCGTGCATGGCATGATCCTCCCCGATGGCTGAACTCCAATTCTTCACCGGCACGATGGACTCCGGGAAGAGCACGCTCGCGCTGCAGACGAACCACAACCATGCCGCCCGGGGCCGGATCGGCCGGATCTTCACCACCCACGACCGTGCGGGCTCGGCCCGGATCTCCTCCCGGCTCGGCCTGACCCACGACGCCCTCGAGGTCGACGAGGACTTCGACTTCTGGCGCTACGTCGTCGACGAGCTCACCCACGGCGCCAGGATCGACTACCTGATCTGCGACGAGGCCCAGTTCTACACCGGCGCGCAGGTCGACCAGCTCGCCAAGATCGTCGACGAGCTGCAGCTCGACGTGTTCGCCTTCGGGATCCTCTCCGACTTCCGCACCCAGCTCTTCGAGGGGTCCCGGCGCCTGGTCGAGCTCGCCGACCGGATGAACGTGCTCCAGGTCGAGGCGCTGTGCTGGTGCGGCAAGCGAGCCACCCACAACGCCCGGACGGCCGACGGCGAGATGGTCACCGAGGGCGAGGTCATCGTCGTGGGTGACGTCGAGGGAGAGGTGCCGGCGGAGATCTCCTACGAGGTCCTCTGCAGGGCCCATCACCGCCGCCGGATGACGGCCTCACGGGCCAGGGCGATCTCGATGATCGCCGAGCCGCTCCCGTTCTCCTAGAGGGCTCCGTCAGCCGACGAGGATCGGGATGTGCATCTCGCGCGGTGTCAGGGAGCCGTGCAGGCCCACGAGCGTCATCTCGTAGGGGAAGTCCGCGGAGCTCATCAGGGCCCAGTCGTCGCGGGCGGCCACGACCACGTCGCCGAGGCGCAGGCGCACCCGCGAGTCCACCTCGCCGAACCAGCCGCGCTCGATCGCCTCGTCTCGGGTGAGCACCGTCGCCCGGTCGCCCAGGGTCTCCCGCCACGCGTCGGCGACGGCGGGCACCGCACCGCCGCGGCAGTACACGTGCCGGAACCTGGCCTCGCCACCGAGCAGGGTGACCCCGTCGCGCAGCTGCGCGAACCCGTCGATGTCGACGTGGCGATCCGCCGGGGAGTCGATCATCCCGTGGTCGGCCACCACCACCAGCCGCACCTCGTCGGGCAGCTCGTCGCGCAGCTCCTGGACGTCCTCGTCGATGTCGCGCAGCTGCGCACGCCAGCGCTGGGAGTCCACCCCCGCACGGTGGCCGTGCCAGTCGAGGTCACCGTCGTAGACGTAGGTCACCGAGGGGCGTCGCGCAGCTCCCGCGACGGCTCCCGCGACCCGCTCGGCCACGTCGTCGGCGCCGACGTACTCCGCGCCGCGCTGGCCGCACCGGGTCAGTCCCGAGCCGGCGAACTCGCGCTTGCTGACCACGCTCGTGTGCACCCCGGCCGCCTCGAGCCGCGTGAAGGCGGTGGCGTTGGGCTGCCACTGCAGCGGGTCGACCGGCTGGTCCCAGAACAGCGAGTTCAGCAGCGCGCCGGTCTCGGGCACCCGTGAGCTGAACCCGACCAGCCCGTGCTGGCCCGGCGCGAGCGCCGTGCCAAGGGAGGTCAGCGAGGTGGCCGTCGTCGACGGGACGCCGCAGGTGGCCGGCGGCTCCCCCAGCAAGGAGTGCAGGTACGGCGCCTGGACCCGGTGCTCGGCCAGCAGGTCGTGGCCGAGCCCGTCCACCAGCATCACGACGTACGCCGGCGCCGGGGGCAGCCGCAGCGAGGACTCGTGGAAGCCGACGTCGACGCCGAGGGCACGGGCGACCGCGGGCAGCACGTCGCCGAGGGTGCGACCCGCCAGGTCGCCGGAGTAGGCCGGCTCTACGAAGTCCGGCAGGGCTGGCCGCACCGTCAGGTCTGCGTGCGGGCGGAGAGGCTCTCGGCGAAGACGAGGAGGTCGTCGACGGCACCCTGGCCGTCCGCTGCCGAGCTGACCCGCAGCGAGAAGTCGTCGGAGACCACCATGCCGGTGTAGCCGTGGTCCGCGTCGCACTCGGGATCCGCGCAGGCGGCGGGCTCGAGGTCGATCCGGTTGATGCCGCCCCAGCCGATGGTGAGCACGGCCTCGCTGGGAGTGGGCTCACCGCCACCGGCGAAGGTCGCCGGGTTCGCCACCATCCGGTTCACCACGATCGAGCGCACCGAGCTCAGCTGGATCGCCTCGGTGGAGGTGGAGGTGTAGGGCTCGGGCAGCAGGTCGTCAGGAGCGTGCTCGTCGGTGTGGCACAGGATCAGCCGGGTCCCGGTGAGCACGACGACCGTGATGTGCCGGCGCACCTCGTCCCGGTCGATGGTGGGCTCGTGGTGGACGAGGTAGGAGGTGACGTTCTCGCCGGCGACGGCCGACCGGACTCCGGCGGCGACGACCTGCGGGTAGTAGCCGGTCTTCTCGATCGCCATCACGAGGTCGGAGAAGCGGTCGCTGGGGGGTGCTTGACGCATGACCGCAGTCTGTCACGCGTTCCGGCCCAGCCGCCCGCCGCTGCACGCGCACGGTGCACGGCGAGGCCGCTCAGCGGGGCAGCGAGTCGTCGAGCGGGTCGGTGAGCCGGCGTACGAACAGGTCCGAGCGGGGCTCGAGCATCGCGTCCACCCGGCCCGCGGCCTGCAGCACGGTCACCCCGTCGGCGGTGGCGTGCACGAGTCCCAGGTCGATCTGGCTGACCTGGGGCAGGTCGATCTTCAGCTGCGCCACCCGGCGGAGCAGGTCCTCCACCGCGGGCACGTCGACCTGCTCGCTCCCCCGGTAGCCGAACAGCAGCGGCGCCGCCTTGATGGACCGCACCGTCTCGGCGGCGTCGAGCCCGCTGATCGGCGGGATCCGGAACGCCCGGTCGCCGACGAGCTCGGTCAGCGCGCCGGAGACACCGAAGGAGACGGCCGGGCCGAAGAGCGGGTCCTCGAGGCCACGGACGGCGACGGGGACGCCGGGCGCGGCGGTGCGCTGCACGACGAACCCGGCGTCGGTGGGGTCGGCGATGATCGCGCTCAGCGAGTGCCAGGCGTCGCGCATCTCCTGCGCGTCGTGGATGTTGCGCCACACGTGGGCCTGGTCGGGACGCTGCCGCAGCCGGTCGGCGGTCGCCTTGAGCACGACGTCCCAGCCGAGGTCCCCGGCGGCCTCGATCGCCTCCTCGACGGTCCCGACGTGGCGTCGCTCCCACAGGTCGATCCCGTAGTTGCCGAGCAGGTCGCGCAGCTCGGCCTCGGAGAGCTCGTGTCCCTCGGGGTGGTCGATCAGGAGTCCGTTCACCTGTCGCTTGGCGGCGTCGAGCTCGATGTCCTCCAGGACACCCACCTCGTCGTCGTGGCGGCCGAGCCAGGCGGCGTAGTCCACCACCCGGGCCAGGGCGCGCACCGCGGCCTCGACCGCGGGGTACGACGGGACCGAACCGCGGCCGGCGGTGTGGCCCGAGACGTCGGGGACCCGCAGCAGCTCGGGCACCCCCTCACGTCCGAGGAAGGAGGAGACCAGGGGCTTGTCCGACTGCTCGCCGACGGCCGCGAGCACGTTCGCCACCTCCTCGCCGCCCGCGTCCAGGGGCGGGATGTAGACCGCCACCACGGCGTCCACGTGCCCGTCGTCGATCGCGGCGTCGAGGGCGTCCTCGAAGTCCTCCGCCGTCGCGTCGGCCCCGAGCGCCGTGGCGCTGGTGACCGTGAGCCCGCTGGCGGCGGCCGCGTCGACTGCGAGGAGCCCGAGGGCGTCGGAGTTGCCGACGATCGCGACCCGGGGGCCGGTCGGCAGCGGCTGGTGGGCGAGCAGCTGGGCGACGTCGAACATCTCGTCGAGGGTGTCCACCTGGATGATCCCCGCCTGGCGGAACATGGCGTCCACGGCCTCGGGCGGCGCGGCGATCTGGCGTACGGCGTGGCCCATCGGCACGCCCTGGGTGCTGCGCCCGGAGCGGACCGCGATGATCGGCTTGGAACGGGAGACGCGGCGGGCGATTCGGGAGAACTTGCGCGGGTTACCGATGGACTCCAGGTAGAGCAGGATGACCTCGGTCGCTGCGTCCTCCTCCCAGTACTGCAGCAGGTCGTTGCCGGAGACGTCGGCGCGGTTGCCCGCGCTGACGAAGGTGGAGAGCCCCAGGCCACGCCCGCGCACCTTCTCGAGGATCGCCGAGCCCAGCGCACCGGACTGGCAGAAGAAGCCCGCCCTCCCGCGCGGTGGCATCAGCGGCGCCAGCGATGCGTTCAGCGAGACCTCGGAGGCGGTGTTGATCACCCCGAGGCAGTTGGGCCCGATCAGGCGCAGCCCGTAGGAGCGCGCGAGGCCGACCAGCTTGCGCTGGCGGTGGCGCCCCTCCTCGCCGGTCTCCGCGAAGCCGCTGGAGATCACGATCAGCCCGTGGACGCCCTTGGCGGCGCAGTCGAGGACGACGTCCTGCACGGCTTCGGCCGGCACGGCCACGATCGCGACCTCGACCTCGCCGGGGATGTCGCTGACGCTGGCGTACGCCGGCATGCCGGCCACGGCGTCCGCAGCGGGGTTCACCACGTAGACCCGGCCGGAGTAGTCCCCGAGCACCAGGTTGCGCACCAGCAGCGCGCCGATCGTGTCGCTGCGCCGCGAGGCCCCGATGACGGCCACGCTGCGGGCGTTGAGGAAGGCCGCGATGGACGCCGCCTCGGAACGGTGCTCGCGCGCGGCGAGCACGCCGATCGAGGTCTCGGTGGGGTCGATGTCGAACTCGAGGTGCATCACCCCCTCGTCCCAGCCGCCCTTGACGACGTACCCCTGCTCCCGGAAGACCTGGATCATCCGGCGGTTGTCGGGCAGCACCTCGGCGACGAACCTGCCCACGCCCCGCTCGCGCCCGGCCTGGGCGAGGTGCTCGAGGAGCAGCTGCGCGATGCCGCGGCCCTGGTGGGCGTCCTGCACCAGGAAGGCGACCTCGGCGCGTCCCTCCTCGACCACGTCGTAGCGCCCGACCGCGATGATCTTCTGCGCAACCGTCATCACGAACGCGACCCGGTCGCGGTAGTCCACGTGGGTGAACCGCTCGACGTCGCGGTCGGAGAGCCTGGGCATCGGCGCGAAGAACCGGAAGTACTTCGACTGGTCGGAGACCTGCGCGTAGAACTCCACGAGCCCCTCGGCGTCCTCGGGCACGATCGGGCGCAGGTGGGCGGTGCGCCCGTCCCGGAGCAGGACGTCGGCCTCCCAGTGCTCGGGATAGTCCCGGGGGGAGGGGGCTGGGTCGACGCCCGTCGCGGTCACGAGTGAAATGTACCGTCCGCGCCCCTACGGCGTGCCCCCTGATCGATCACCGGCGCCGGTTGGGAGAATCCCCCCATGGCCCGTCGTACCGCACCACCTCCCCCGGAGGACTTCGAGGAACACATCGTCGACATCGACGTCGGCGACGAGATGCGCACCAGCTTCCTGGAATACGCCTACTCGGTCATCTACTCGCGGGCCCTGCCGGACGCACGCGACGGGCTCAAGCCCGTGCAGCGCCGGATCCTGCACGCCATGCACGAGATGGGGCTACGTCCCGAGCGCGGCCACGTGAAGTCCTCCCGCGTCGTCGGTGAGGTGATGGGCCGGTTCCACCCCCACGGAGACGGCGCCATCTACGAGGCACTGGTCCGGATGTCGCAGTCGTTCTCGATGCGGCTGCCCACCGTCGACGGCCACGGCAACTTCGGCTCGCCCGACGACCCGCCCGCCGCGATGCGGTACACCGAGGCGCGGATGGCTCCCGCCGCGGTCGCGATGACCGCGACCATCGACGAGGACACCGTCGACTTCCGGCCCAACTACGACGGCCGCGAGATCGAGCCCTCGGTGCTCCCCTCCGCCGTGCCGCACCTCGTGGTCAACGGCGCCACCGGCATCGCGGTGGGCATGGCCACCAACATCGCACCGCACAACCTGATCGAGGTCGTGCAGGCGCTGCGCCACCTGGTCAAGCACCCGAAGGCCGACCTCGACGCACTGATGCGGTTCATCCCCGGCCCCGACCTGCCCACGGGCGGGAAGATCATCGGGCTGGACGGGATCCGGGACGCCTACGAGACGGGTCGCGGCACCTTCCGGATGCGCGCCACCACCCGGATCGAGTCGGTCACCCCGCGCCGCAAGGGCATCGTGGTGACCGAGCTGCCCTACGGCGTCGGCACCGAGCGCGTGATCGCGGCGATCAAGAAGCTCGTCCAGGCCAAGAAGCTCCAGGGCATCTCCGACGTCAAGGACCTCACCGACCGCTCCCACGGCCTGCGCCTGGTGATCGAGGTCAAAAACGGGTTCCACCCCGAGGCCCTGCTCGAGCAGCTGTTCAAGAGCACCGCGATGGAGGACTCCTTCGGCATCAACGCGGTCGCCCTGGTCGACGGCCAGCCCCGCACTCTCGGCCTGAAGGAGATGCTGGAGGTCTTCCTCGAGCACCGCTTCGACGTGGTCCGGCGCCGCTCGCGCTTCCGGCGCGGCAAGGCGGCCGACCGGCTGCACCTTGTCGACGGCCTGCTCGTCGCGATCATCGACATCGACGAGGTCATCCAGCTGATCCGCAGCAGCGACAACACCGAGATGGCCCGCAACCGGTTGATGGACGTCTTCGACCTCACCGAGACCCAGACCAACTACATCCTCGAGATGCCGCTGCGCCGGCTGACCAAGTTCTCCCGGATCGAGCTCGACAAGGAGCACGCGGAGCTGCTCGCCACGATCGCCGCCCTCGACGAGATCCTCGGCGACGAGAGCCGGCTGCGCAGCGTCGTGTCCGACGAGCTCGCCGAGGTCGCCAAGACGTTCGGCACCCCGCGGCGTACGGTCCTGCTGGAGTCCTCGGGGCAGACCGCCACCGCCTCGGCCACGCCGCTGGAGGTGGCCGACGACCCCTGCTACGTGTTCCTGTCCTCCTCCGGCCTGCTCGCGCGTACGACGACCCTCGACCCGCCCGGGGACGAGGGGGGCCGGGCCCGTCACGACGTGATCGTCTCCGCGGTCGCCTCCACCGCCCGCGGCGAGGTCGGGGTGCTCACCTCGGCCGGCCGGGTCGTCAAGCTCGGCGTGCTCGACCTGCCGACCCTGCCCAGCACCGCCCACCACCCCAACCTCGCGGGCGGGGCGCCGGTCGGGGAGTTCCTGACCCTCGAGGGCGAGCGCGTGCTGGGACTGACCAGCTTCGATCCCGACTCCCCCGGGCTCGCGCTCGGCACCAGGCTCGGCGTGGTCAAGCGGGTCAACCCGGAGTACCTCTCCGCACGCGACGACTGGGACGTGATCTCCCTCAAGGAGGGCGACGAGGTCGTCGGGGCCGTGGAGCTGCGCACGGGGCAGGAGAGCCTCTGCTTCATCACCAGCGACGCCCAGCTGCTGCACTTCGGGGCCGACCAGGTGCGTCCGCAGGGCCGCTCCGGCGGCGGCGTCGCCGGCGTGAAGCTGGGCGCCGGTGCCCACGTCACCTCGTTCACGGCACTGGACCCCGAGGACGCGGTCGTGGTCACGGTCTCGGGCGCGTCCTCCGCGCTGCCGGGCACCGAGGCGGGCTCGGTGAAGGTCGCACCGTTCACGGAGTACCCGCCCAAGGGCCGGGCCACCGGGGGCGTGCGCTGCCACCGGTTCCTCAAGGGCGAGGACGAGCTGGTCTTCGCCTGGGCGGGACAGTCCCCGGCCCTCGCGGCCGCCGACAGCGGCGCCCCCGTGGAGCTGCCCGACCCGGTCGGACGACGCGACGGTTCGGGCCTGCCGGGCAGCCAGCCGATCGTCGCCTGCGCCAGCCCGGTCGCGGCCGTCCTTCCGGCCGGTCCGGGTCCGGACGCGACTGCCGACGTGGCAGGGTGACCCCATGATCGGACCCCGACGCACTCGCGCCCTCTCCCTGCTCGCCCTCGCCCTGGTGGCACCCGTGCTGGCGACCGGTTGCGGCGGCGACGAGGCGGCGAAGAAGGCGGAGAAGTCGCCGACCGAGGTGATGGAGACGGCCAAGGGCAAGTTCGACGACGCCAGCAGCGTGCGCATCGCGCTGTCCACGGAGTCGACCCCCTCGGCCGGCAACGGCGTCCTCGGCGCCACCGGCGACATCGCCCACCCCGCGGCGTTCGAGGGCGACGTGAAGGTGGTCCTCAGCGGGCTCACCGCCACCGTCCCGATCACCTCGGTGGACGGGGAGGTCCACGCCAAGCTGCCCCTGCAGACGAAGTACTCCGTGATCGACCCCGCCGAGTACGGCGCCCCCGACCCGGCCCAGTTCGCGGACCCCGAGCAGGGCCTCTCCGCGCTGCTCACCCAGCTCGAAGGGCTGAAGAAGGGCGAGAAGAAGCGCAACGCGGACACGATCGTGACCACCTACACCGGCACCCTGCCCGGTGCGGCGGTCAAGCGGATCATCCCCAGCGCCGTCACCAAGGAGAGCTACGACACCAGCGTCGGCGTGGACGACAAGGGCTACGCGACGACCGTGAAGGTGACCGGACCGTTCTTCTCCGGCGGCGGCGACGTGACCTACGACGTCAAGCTCACCGACTACGACAAGGGCGTCAAGATCACCGCTCCCACGAGCTGATCGGCCGACCCCTGTGACGACCTCACGCCCCGGCCGCAGGCGGTCGAGCAGCGAACGCGCTGAGCGGGCGGTCGAGCCCCAGGAGGGCGCCACGGGGCCCTCCCGCTCCGCGAGGGTGCTGCTCGCCCTGGCTGCGGTCGCGGTCGCGTTCGCCGCGGCGGACACCTACGTCGTCGTCCTCTCCCTCCCCGACATGATGGGCTCGGTCGGCCTCAGCGTGGACGAGCTCCAGCGGGCCGCCCCGATCGTCAGCGGCTTCCTGCTCGGCTACGTCGCGATGCTCCCGCTGATCGGCCGCATCGCCGACCTCCGTGGCCGGACCCCGGTCCTCGTCGCGGCGCTGGTGGTGTTCGCCTTCGGCTCGCTGGTCACCGCAGCGGCGTACGACCTCGGCAGCCTGGTGGCCGGCCGATTCCTGCAAGGGGTCGGGGGCGGCGGACTCGTCCCGGTCACCCTCGCCCTGGTGGCCGACCTCTACCCCGCGAACCGTCGCGGCATCCCCCTCGGCATCGTCGGCGCCGTCCAGGAGCTCGGCAGCGTCATCGGCCCCCTGTACGGCGCCGTCGTGCTCTCCTTCGGCACCTGGCGCGACATCTTCTGGATCAACCTCGCCGTCGGCCTCGTCCTCGCCGCGGCCATCGTGACCATCACAAGCACGGGTAATCCCGGTCGTTCGGCAGGTCGGCACGCCGGTGAGGACCTGCCGAACGGCCGGGACCATCCGAGGTGGCGGCACATCGACTGGATCGGCCTGATCCTGCTGGTCCTGGGACTGGCCGTGATGCTGCTGGTGATGTGGCAGCCGGGCAGCCTGGTGTCCTCGGTGGAGCTGGGTGGGCCGTTCGTGCCGTTCACCAGCGGGGCCTCGATCTGGTGGTCGCCGATCGGGCTGGTGGCGATGGGCCTCGGGGTGGCCCTGGTGGCGCGGCTCGTGCTGGCCCGCAGCCCCCTGGTGGACCTGCCCGACTGGTGGCGGTCGGTGCGCGAGGCCGACCTGGTCGGCGCCGGGCTGCTCTCGCTCGCGCTGGGCGGGATCATCCTGGCCTTCGCCACCGCCGACCCCGAGGTGCAGGTTTTCTCCCCCGCGGGCCCGTGGTACCTCGCCCTCGCCGCGGTCTCCATCGTCCTGTTCGCCCTGCACAACCGCCGCTCACCCGCGCCGCTGATCCCGCACGGGGCGTTCGCGCAGCGGCCTGCGTGGGGGGCGGTACTGGTGAGCTTCTTCGTCGGCGCCGCCCTGATCGCCGCGCTGGTGGACATCCCGATCTTCGCCCGGCTCACCGTCGCCGACGGCTCCCAGATCAAGGCGGCGCTGGTGCTCGTGGAGTTCCTGGTGGCGCTCCCGGTCGGCGCCATCCTCGGCGGCGCCCTGACCCGCCGGGTCTCCGCAGGCGTGCTGACCGCGGCCGGGATGCTCCTGGCCGCCGCCGGGTTCTGGCTGATGGCCGGGTGGGGCCTGGAGTCCCTGGACCACCTGTCCTCCTCCGCGGTGCTCGCGACGACCGGCCTCGGCTTCGGCCTCGCGCTGGCCCCGGTGAACGCGGCCCTGCTGGCGAGCACCGAGGACAGCGTCCACGGCGTCGCCAGCGCCCTGCTCGTGGTCTCCCGGATGGTCGGCATGCTGGTCGGCATCTCCGCGCTCACCACGATCGGCCTGCGCCGCTACTACGCCGTACAGGTCGACATCCCCTCCCCCAACGACGTGTGCTCCGACGGCAAGACCCGGTGCGCGGAGTACACCCGGATGCTCGAGGTGGCCGGCATCGAGCAGCTCCAGGCGATCTTCCTCGGCGCCGCCATGTGCGCCGTGATCGCCGCTGCTGCGGCCATCTGGTGCTTCCGCGGCGCGAACACCCGTCAGGTCCGATCCTCCGGCCTGACCCCCACCCTGTGAGCCGTACGCCGTCGACCGGTCACCGCTCCCGGGCAGCCGGCCGCCCGGTGTTGAACGTCACGTCCTCAGGGGCTTCACAAGGGACTAGGTTCCTCCTGTGACCAGCAACGACTTCGAGGACCTGCTCGCCGCCAACCGCACCTTCGCGGACACCTTCGACCTGGCCGGGTTCGACGGTGTCGCCCACGCCGGGATCGCGATCGTCACCTGCATGGACTCCCGCATCTCGCCGCTGGGCATGCTCGGACTCGTGCCCGGCGACGCCAAGATCTTCCGCAACCCCGGTGGCCGCGTGACGCCGCAGGCCCTGGAGGCGCTCGTGCTGGGCGTCCACCTGCTCAAGGTCGAGCGCATCCTGGTGGTTCCGCACACCAGGTGCGCGATGGCCAGCTCCACCCTCGATGAGATCCGCGCCAAGGTCACCGAGTCCGCCGGCCAGGACGCGTCCTGGCAGAACTTCGGCGTCGTCGAGGACCAGCTGGAGGCGTTGCGCGACGACGTGCACAAGGTCCGCGCGCACCCGCTGATCCCGGAGCGGGTCGCGGTCGGCGGCTTCCTCTACGACGTCGACAGCGGCCTGCTCGAACAGCTCGCCTGAGGGTCGACGCCCAGCCACGGGTGACTGGCTCAGTGCCCGTCCGGCTGGCCCGGTGCGAACGGCCACTCCTCGAAGTGCCGGCACCGGCCGTCGTCGGCCGGCTCCGCCCACGGGGAGGCGAGGTAGGACGCGTCCTCGGTGAACAGCGCGGACAGCGCCTCGGTCCCCGGCGTCCGCCACAGCTCCTCGTAGCGCGTCAGCCAGCGGCGTACGTCGTCACGCTCCATGGGAAAGATCCTGCCCGAGCGTCACAATGGCGTCATGGACCTGGACCAGGCACGTGACTTCGTGCGCACTCACCACCACGCCGTGCTGGCGACCCGCAGCCCCGACCGCGTCCACCAGAGCCCTGTCCTGGTGGGGGTCGACGCCGAGGGGCGGTTGACGGTCAGCAGCCGGGAGACGGCGTACAAGACCAGGCAGCTGCGTGCCGACCCCTGGGTGCAGCTGTGCGTGATCCCGGACGGCTTCTTCGGCGAGTGGATCTACGTGGAGGGCGAGGCGGAGGTGCTCTCGCTCCCGGAGGCGATGGAGCCGCTGGTGGACTACTACCGCGGCATCAGCGGCGAGGCCGAGGACTGGGACGACTACCGGGCCGCCATGGAGCGTGATCGCCGCGTCATCCTCCGGATCACCCCGACCCGCGCCGGTCCCGACCGCCAGGGCTGAGCGCCGCGACCACCCGTCCCAGGACCGCGCCCACCAGAGCGCCCGCGGCGTTGCGCGTCATGTCACCGGCCTGGCACGCGCCGATGTCCAGCGCCGCCTGCGCGAGCTCCGCACCCAGGCTCAGTGCCAGCGCACCCAGCACGACGGGCCAGATGCGGCGCAGGGCCCACGCGGCGAAGAAGCCCGCCGGCATCAGGAGCAGCACGTTCAGCACCTGCTCGGCGTTGGTCGGCTCCAGCGCCCAGGCCCAGTCGCACGTGGGACTGCGGCGCAGGTCGACCCCTCGCCGGGCCAGGGTCAGCGCGGGGAACAGCGCCAGCGCCAGCGCGGCCGCCACGGCGACGCAGGTGCGGCCACCGCGCCAGCGGGCCCGCCAGGTGGCCACCAGGGTGAGCGCCACCAGCCCGAGCGCGGAGACGACGTAGCCCAGCTGCACCGAGCGTCGCCCCAGCAGCAGCGTGAGCAGCCCCCAGACCTGGTCCCAGGCGGCGGTGAGCGTCTCGTTGTCCACGCGCGTCAGGCGTCGATGGCGTCCGCGTCAACCTCGTAGGCGCCCGCCACGATGAAGTCCTTGCGCGGCGCCACCTCGGCACCCATCAGCAGCTCGAAGACCTCGGCGGCCTGCGCCGCGTCGTCCGCGGTGATCCGGCGCAGGGTGCGGTGGCGCGGGTCCATCGTGGTCTCGGCCAGCTGGTCGGCGTCCATCTCACCGAGACCCTTGTAGCGCTGCACGGGGTCCTTCCAGCGCACGCCCTTCTTGGTCAGCTCCGCGAGCTTTCGCTGCAGCTCGGGGTCGGAGTAGGTGTAGACGTACTTGTCCATCCCCTTCTTGGGGTTGGTCAGCTCGATCCGGTGCAGCGGCGGCACGGCGGTGAACAGCCGGCCGGCCGTCACCAGCTCGGGCATGTACTTGAAGAACAACGTGGCCAGCAGGCAACGGATGTGCGCGCCGTCGGAGTCGGCGTCGGCCATGAAGATCACTCGGCCGTAACGCGCCTGCTCGAGGTCGAAGGTGCGCCCGGAGCCGGCACCGACGACCTGGATGATCGAGGCGCACTCGGCGTTCTTGAGCATGTCGGCCACCGTGGCCTTCTGCACGTTCAGGATCTTGCCGCGGATCGGCAGCAGTGCCTGGAACTCAGAGTTGCGGGCCAGCTTGGCCGTGCCCAGCGCGGAGTCCCCCTCGACGATGAACAGCTCGGATCGCTCCACGTCGGTGGACCGGCAGTCGGCCAGCTTGGCCGGGAGCGCCGAGGACTCCAGCGCGTTCTTGCGGCGCTGGGTGTCGCGGTGCTGACGAGCGGCCAGGCGGGTCTTGGCGGCACCGGCCACCTTCTCCATCACCAGCTTGGACTGGGCCTTCTCGGCCCGCTTGGTGGAGGTGAGGAAGTTCTTCAGCTCGGCCGCCACCACCTTGCGTACGACGGCGCGCGCCGCCGGTGTACCGAGCACCTCCTTGGTCTGCCCCTCGAACTGCGGCTCGGCCAGACGCACGGTGACCACGGCCGTGAGGCCCTCGAGGACGTCGTCCTTGACCACGTCGGTGTCGTTGGCCTTGAGCACCCGGCTGTTGCGCATCACGTCGTTGAACGTCTTGGTCATCGCGGCCTCGAACCCGGCCACGTGCGTGCCGCCCTTGGGCGTCGCGATCACGTTGACGAAGGAGCGCAGCTCGGTCTCGTAGCCGGTCCCCCAGCGCAACGCGACGTCGACCCCGAGCTCGCGCTCCACGTCCTGGGGCGTCATGTGGCCCTTGGCGTCGAGCAGCGGGACGGTCTCGGTGAACACGTCGGAACCCTGGAGGCGCAGTACCTCGGTCACCGGCTCGTCGTGGCTGAGGTACTCGCAGAACTCGGCAATGCCGCCGGCGTGGTGGAACGACTCCGTCACGGGCTCCTCGCCGCGCAGGTCGGTGAGGGTCAGCTCGAGACCGGGCACGATGAAGGAGGTCTGTCGGGCCCGGGTGACCAGCTCGTCCCAGGTGAAGGTGGCGTCCTTGGTGAAGATCTGGCGGTCCGGCCAGAACCGGACGCGGGTGCCGGTCACGCCCTTCTTCACCCGAGCACCCTTGTGCAGCCCCGACTGGGGTGCGAAGTCGGTGCCCGGGCCCTCGCCGGAGAACACGCCGGGCACGCCCCGCTGGAAGGACATCGTCTGGGTCGCCGGCGGCCGGTCCACCTCGACGTCGAGTCGCGCCGAGAGGGCGTTCACGACCGAGGAGCCCACGCCGTGCAGCCCACCGGTGGCGGCGTACGAACCGCCGCCGAACTTGCCGCCCGCGTGCAGCTTGGTGAAGACCACCTCGACTCCGGAGAGCCCGGTCTTGGGCTCCTTGTCGACGGGGATGCCACGGGCGTTGTCACGGACCTCCGCGGAGCCGTCGGGGTGCAGGAACACCCGGATGTGGTCGCCGTGCCCGCCGAGGGCCTCGTCGACCGCGTTGTCGATGATCTCCCACAGGCAATGCATCAGCCCCCGGGTGTCGGTCGACCCGATGTACATGCCCGGCCGCTTGCGCACCGCCTCGAGACCCTCGAGGACGAGCAGGTGCTGGGCGTTGTAGGTGTTGTCGATTGGTCTACCTCTGGCTCTGGACGCGGCATGGCTGGCCCCACGGCTGCGGTGGGGAGCAGGTCCGAATCTACCGACCGCCGGGTGCCGCTCATCCACCGACGCGCCACCGTGGTTCGCGACACGCTCGGACACGATTCGGCAACGTTCCTCAATGCGGGCCTTGTGCGGTGTGCTGAACTAGAAAGAACGGGTACGCACACAACGAGTTGGTCCGTTTCGCCACGTTCGAGAACACGGCGCGTCAGACTCGACTCAGCGTGTGAGGAGCGCCACCACCGTCTCAACGAGGAGGTGCGCTTCCAGCAGGAAGTATCCAGCGTGGTTGACTGTTGTGACTGATGAAGCAATCGAGCGGTGGAACTTCCACTCGTCTCGGTCGTTGAGGAAGTTACCCAAACGAGAGTGAGGCCAGACGTGACTACTGCGACAGCCCCCAGCCCGGCCCCGCTCACCGCGGTGGACCGGTGTGACCGATGCGGCGCACAGGCCTACCTCCGCGTACAGCTCAAGACCGGCGGTGAGCTGCTCTTCTGTGCCCACCACGCTCGTGAGCACAGCGACAAGCTTCGCGAGGTGGCCCAGCACGTCCAGGACGAGACCGGCCGTCTGGCCGACAAGCCCTCGACCGACTGAGCGCGCCCGCCCGGAACCTGACCGAGGCCCTGGTCCCTTGTGGACCGGGGCCTCGGCCCTTTCCAGGGGTCTCCACCTGCACGTGCTGCTGACCGCGCGCCGAGGTGAGAGGGTTCGGCCATGAGCGGTCTGGAGGTCCTCGTCGCCCTGGCCATCGCCGTCGGCGTGGTCGGCGTCGTCGTGCCCGTGCTCCCCGGCTCGCTGCTGGTGCTCGGTGCGGTGCTGGTGTGGTCGTGGGATGTGGGCACCGCCACCGCCTGGATCGTCTTCGCCGTGGCGACGACCGCGATCGCCCTGGGCAGCGTGGTGAAGTACGCCGTCCCGGGGCGGCGCCTCACCGCCAACGGCATCCCGGGCTCGACCCTGATGCTGGGCGGGGCCCTGGGCATCGTCGGGTTCTTCGTCATCCCCGTGGTCGGGCTGCTGGTCGGCTTCGTCCTCGGGGTCTACCTCGCCGAGCTCCGCCGCCTCGGGAGCAGGGACGCGTGGCCCGCGACGGTGCAGGCGCTGCGCGCGGTGGGTCTCTCCATCGTGATCGAGCTGCTCGCCTGCCTGACCGCCGCGGCCACGTGGGCCGTGGGCGTCGTCCTGACCTGATGGCGGTCCTGCTCGCCCTCGGCGGCGCCCTGGCCTACGGTCTCTCCGACTTCGTCGGCGGAGTCGCGTCCCGGCGTACCTCCGTGTGGCCGGTGGCCTTCACGGCGTGCCTGGGAGCCACCCTGGGCACGCTGGTGCTCGCCGTGGCCATCCCGGGCGACCCGACCGGGGCGCACTACGCCTGGGGGCTGCTCGCGGGCGTGGGCAGCGGGACCGGCACCGCGTTCCTCTACCGGGGCTTCGCCCGCGGCCGGATGGGCGTGGTGGCCCCCGTCTCCGCGGTCGGCGCGGCACTGCTGCCGGCGACCATCGGCGTCGCCTCCGGCGAGCGACCGACGCTGCTGGTGTGGGTCGGCATCCTGGTGGCGCTGCCGGGCATCTGGCTGGTCTCCCGCGAGCCAGTCGCCGCCGATGCGCCGGGCTCCACCGCCGAGGGACTGCTGGACGGCGTGCTCGCCGGGCTCGGCTTCGGTCTTCTCTTCGCCGCGCTCGGGCAGGTCCCCGAGGCCGCCGGCTTCGGGCCGGTGCTCGGTTGCCAGGCGGTCTCCCTGGTCGCGGTGACCGCGTCGGCCCTGCTCCTGGGCGGCGACCCGCGGCCGCGGCTGGACAACGCCGGCGCCCACTGGTGGGGGCTGGGCGCAGGCCTGCTCGCCACCCTGGCCGTGGTCGGGTTCCTGCTTGCCCGACAGCTCGGCCTGCTCAGCGTCGCCGCGGTGCTCACCTCGCTCTACCCCGCAGCCACGGTCCTGCTCGCGGTGCTGTTCCTGCACGAGAAGCTGCACCGCGAGCAGTCCGTCGGCCTCCTGCTGTGCGCAGGCGCCGTGGTGTGTGTCGCCCTGGGCTAGGTGAAGATGCTCACGCCACCGGGACCGACGAGCAGCCCCGCGACGATGAGCAGGATGCCGAAGAGCATCTGCCCCCTGATCAGGGTGACGATCCCGCTGATCACCAGCACGACGGCGATGATCCAGAGAATGGTTGCCATGTTGACCTCCCAGAGTGTGCGGAGCACCCACCATGGCACCTTGAAACCGCACTTCGCCGGGTCGCCACACGTGTGACGCAGATCACTTTCGCGGCGTACTGCTTATTTGCGCCGCGGCTCCTTGCGCCACCAGCGGCCGAAGGACCCGTCGATGAGCATCATCCCCACGAAGCAGACACCCCCGGCCAGGAACGTCCAGGGGGTGCCCTCGTCGAGGATGGAGAGCACGATCAGGAGCAGCGCCAGCACCCCCACGACGTTCGCGAGGCGGGAGCGCCACTGCGGCACCGTCGGCCCGGGCGCGGTCGCCCTGGCCTGCGGTCGAGGCACGGCCGACTCAGTCGAGGTAGTCGCGCAGCACCTGGGAACGGCTGGGGTGCCGCAGCTTCGACATCGTCTTTGACTCGATCTGGCGGATCCGCTCGCGGGTCACGCCGTAGACCTTGCCGATCTCGTCGAGCGTCTTGGGCTGGCCGTCGGTGAGGCCGAAGCGCATCGAGACCACGCCGGCCTCACGCTCGGAGAGCGTGTCCAGCACGGCGTGCAGCTGCTCCTGAAGGAGGGTGAAGGAGACGGCGTCCGCGGGGACGATCGCCTCGGAGTCCTCGATCAGGTCGCCGAACTCGGAGTCGCCGTCCTCGCCGAGCGGGGTGTGCAGGGAGATCGGCTCGCGGCCGTACTTCTGGACCTCGATGACCTTCTCAGGGGTCATGTCGAGCTCCTTGGCGAGCTCCTCGGGCGTGGGCTCGCGGCCGAGGTCCTGCAGCATCTGCCGCTGGACGCGGGCGAGCTTGTTGATCACCTCGACCATGTGCACGGGGATCCGGATGGTGCGGGCCTGGTCGGCCATCGCGCGGGTGATCGCCTGGCGGATCCACCACGTCGCGTAGGTGGAGAACTTGTAGCCCTTGGTGTAGTCGAACTTCTCGACCGCACGGATCAGGCCGAGGTTGCCCTCCTGGATCAGGTCGAGGAACAGCATCCCGCGGCCGGTGTAGCGCTTGGCCAGCGAGACCACGAGTCGCAGGTTGGCCTCGAGCAGGTGGTTCTTGGCGCGGCGCCCGTCCTCGGAGATCCACTGGAGCTCGTCGAGGATCTTGGGGCTGATCTTGCCGCCCTTGGAGAGCTTCTCCTCGGAGAAGAGGCCGGCCTCGATCCGCTTGGCGAGCTCGACCTCCATCTCCGCGTTCAGCAGCGGGACCTTGCCGATCTGCTTGAGGTAGTCCTTGACCGGGTCGGCGGTCGCACCGGCGACCATGACCTGCTGCTCGGGCTCGTCGGTCTCGTCGGCGGCCGAGACGATGAAGGTGGCGGTCTTCTCGTCTTCCTTGATCGTCGGATCGGCCTTGACGTCCTTCTCGAACTGCTCGTCAGGGAGGTCGAGGAGGATCTTCTTGCCGTCGGGTCCGACAGCGGCCACCTCGGCCTGGATCTGCTCGGCGGTCTTGACCGCTGCCTTCTTGGCGGGGGCTTTCTTGGCGGCCGTCTTCTTGGCGGTCGCGCTTGACGAACTCGAGGACACGAACTACCTCTCGATTGTCGTTCAGGAACTTTTCAGGAAACTGCAGGGGCGCGACAGGACCCGTACCTGTCAACAGCCGCATTCTCATTGTGTCACGACCCCCAAGCCGGGGGCGCGCCGGTCATGCTCCGGCCGCGGCCTTCTTGGCCTTGGCGGCCTTCTTGAAGCTCCGCACGCGCTCCAGGGACGCGGCGTCGACCACGTCTGCGACCGAGCGGTAGCCCTCGAGACTGTAGTCGCCGACCACGGCCTCCCACCCCTGCGGACGTACGCCGAGCTGCTTGGCCAGCAGCGCCACGAAGATCTGGGACTTCTGCTTGCCGAACCCCGGGAGCGCGGTCATCCGCTTGAGCAGGTCGCGCCCGTCGGCCGCCTCTGTCCAGATCCGCTCGGCGTGCCCGTCGTACTCCTCCGCCACGACGCGCGCCACCGCCTGGATCCGCTCGGCCATCGAGCCCGGGAACCGGTGCACCGCCGGCGGCTCGGAGCACAGCGAGGCGAACTGCTCGGGCTCCGCGGCCGCGATCTGCGCCGGGTCGAGGTTGCCGAACCGCTCCAGCAGCTTCGCCGGTCCGGCGAAGGCACGCTCCATCGGGAACTGCTGGTCGAGGAGCATCCCGACGAGGAGGGCGAACGGGTCCTCGGTGAGTACCTGGTCGGCGTGCTCGTCGCCGGTGATGTGGATGTCCATGGCGCCATCATGCCAACGCAGCCTGTGGACCTCCCACCAGCCACTGGTGGGAGGGCAGGCGGTGCCCGCGGAGCCCGAGCTCACGACGGCCGTCGACTCGTCCCTCGCCTACAGGTAGGTGGTCGTGGGGCCGTTGATGATCGTGACCCCGGCTCCGGCGAAGTTCTCCAGGTCGGCGATCGCGGCCTGTCCCTCCGGTCCCGCGATCGCGGCCTCGAGGGCCTGCTGGTCGTCGAACGCCAGGGCGGCGATGAAGTAGTAGGGAGCGGGAGCGCCGTCCTCGGGCCCGGGGTGGGTGCCGGTGAAGGAGCGGAGCCCGGGGAACGCGAGGCCGAGCTTGGCGTGCGTCTCGGCGTAGTGCCGGTCGAAGGCCTCGGTGTCCTCGGGGTGGTTGTACATCGCGAGCAGGGTGTGGGTCATCACTCTCTCTTTTCTCGGGGGTTCTGCGGGGCTGGAGAGATGCCGGAAGGGCTGGTCAGGCGGTGGTGCCGGCCCGGCTGAGCAGGTGGGTGCTGAACCAGTCGAGCTGGACCTGCGCGGAGATCTCGAAGCCGTCGACGTACGCGTCGAAGTGGCCCCCCGGGAGGACCACGAGCTTCTTGGGCTCACGCGCCTCGTGGAACCCGTCGATCGCGATCTTGGTGGGCGTCAGCACATCGTTCTCGGCCACGCACATCAGCAGTGGCGTCGGCGCGATCAGCCGCAGGTAGGCACCGGGCTGGTACTCGGAGAACCGCTCCACGCTGCGCAGGGTGCAGGAGTTCACGTAGCTGGGGGCTCGCAGCTCGTGGGTACCGATGAACCACCTGTAGGAGTCCGGGGTCGGCAGCGCGGCGGGAGCCATCGGGTCCTCGTTGACGACGTCGATCATGGCCGGCTCGCCGCCACCGAACCGGGCACGGCGGTCCTCGTCGAACCCCGCGCGGGCACCGGCGACGAAGTCGGCACGGACCAGCTGGCGGAAGTTGGCATCCCCGTCCACGACCGGGACCTGGGCGCTGACGCACTTGACCCGGCGGTCCTGGGCGGCGACGACCAGGACGTGGCCCCCGGAGTAGGAGGAGCCCCAGATCCCGATGCGGTCGGGGTCCGTGCCCTCGAGGGTCTCCGCGAACGTGATCGCGTTGCGGTAGTCGTCGATCTGGTGACACGGGGTGATCTCGCCGCGTGGGGTGCCGTCCGAGGCGCCGAGGTTGCGGTTGTCGTAGACCAGGACGTTGAGCCCGTTGGCCGAGAAGTGCTCGGCGTACTTGTCGAGGTACATCTCCTTGACCGCTGCGAAACCGTGGCTCATCACGATGGTCGGCGCGCTGCCGCCACTGGTGGCCCGGTAGTACCAGCCGCGCAGGGTGACGCCGTCGGAGTCGAACTCCACGTCGCTGCGGTGGTCGGGGGTTGCGATGGCTGAGGGGTCGTCCAGGGTGCTGGTCATGTGGGTCCTCCGTGGGTGCGTTCCCCAGCAACCTAGGACGTGACCTCGGTCACAGCCATGCCTGCGAGTGCCGTCCTCATGACGTTGCGTGCCACGGCCCCGAGCCCCCTTGTTGGGCCCCGGGGCCGGACCTATCGTGAGGTGGCAGTGACCACGGTCACGCAGACGGGAGCTCAGATGAATGCACCCAGCGGAGCGGGCCGGGCCGCGAACCGACCCGCGACCCGTCCCGGGTCCGGTGAGCCCGATGAGTGGGACTTCCACGCCCGTTCGCGCGCCGACGCCCACGAGGCCTGGTCACGGATGCTGTCCTCGACCCACCTGCCCTGGAGCATCCAGGAGCTCACCGGCGACCCGGACACCTTCGACGCCTCCGTACGGCGACGCCATCTGGCCGACCTGGTCCTGGTGGACTGCTCGTGCGACCCCTCGACCGGCGCCCGGCGCGCCCACGAGATCTCGCAGACCGACGACGAGTACCTGGTCATGCTGATGACCCTCAAGGGACGCGAGGTCGTCGCCCAGGGGCGCGGCGAGTCCCAGCTGGAGCCGGGAAGCGTCGTGATCTGGGACTCCGCCCACCCTGCCCGGTTCGCTGTCCAGGAGCCGCTCGTCAAGCGCAGCTTGTTCGTGCCCAAGAGCGCCCTGGCCGAGGTCGGCAGCCGCGGGCTCCTCCAGACCGGGACCGTGCTCGACCGGGCCGCCCCCGCGGTGATGCTGCTCGCGGGCTACCTCGAAGGGCTCTCCCACACCCTCGACCGGCTGCCCCTGGGAGCACTGCCCGCGGCACGCAACGCGACCATCGAGCTGCTCGCCGCCGCCCTCCAGGACCTCCCGCTCACTTCCACCGACACCTCGACGGCCCTGCGCACCGCCGCCGAGACGTTCATCGAACGCAACCTCGCCGATCCGGCCCTGAGCCCTGCCAAGGTCGCGTCCCGTCTCGGGGTCTCGCTGCGGTCGCTGCATCGCGCCTACGAGGGCAGCGCCGAGAGCGTCTCGGGCACCATCCGCATCCGTCGCCTCGCCCGTGCCCGCGACGACCTCCTCGCCGGCCGCAGCGTCTCCCAGGTCGCGAGCAGGTGGCGCTACTCCGACGCCAGCCACTTCTCCCGCGCCTTCAAGAGTCACTTCGGGTACAACCCCTCCGACCTGCACCGGCTCGGCCAGGCCTCCGGGTCGGTCTAGCGCCGGCTGGCAACGGAGCCTGTGGAGCGCCCACACCGGCGGCTCGCACGAGGGCAGGCTGGGCCCATGGAGCCCGAGGTCGCAGCCGCCGTTCGCCGAGAGCTGCAGGACTTCGTGACCCGGTCCGGCACCCGGCGCACGCTGCCACCGACGTGCCACGTGGGCCACCCGGGCCGTGACCGGGTCTCGATCCCGCAGCTCACCGACGCATCGATCCCGCAGCTCACCGACGCATCGGTGCCGCTGCGCGCCGACCTGGTCGAGCGGGCGCTGGACGGGCTCGCCGAGCCCGGTGGGGCCTGCGCGTGGCTGACCCGGGGTGGCGGGCTCGAGCGGACCGACGCAGACGCGGAGTGGTTCGCGGCGTCCCTGGCGGGGTTCGGGCGCCACGGGCTGGTGCTGCCGGCGTTCTTCGTGCTCAACCGCAACGGCTGGGTCGACCTGGTCAGCGGTCGGTCGCGGGTGTGGAGCCGGATCCGGAACCGCTCCCCCGTCTCCGGCTGAGGCGCGCGAGGACCAGGTGACTCACACGGGCCAGGTGTGCACCGGCTCGTTGGCGTGCATCAGCTCCCTGTAGGCGAGCAGGGCCAGCCGCATTGCCTCCTCGCGGTCGGCGCCGGCACGCTCGTGGGCGGTCACCTTCTCGACGAACCACGAGGCACCGTTGCGGTGCAGCACGCACCGCTGCTCGATGATCGAGAGGACGCGGGAGGCCTCGTCGTGACCGACGCCCCAGCGCGAGAGCCCCTCGTAGGCCAGCGGGAGCAGCCGGCGCAGCACCAGCTCGGTGGCGCTCACCTCACCGATGCCGGGCCAGTAGACGCGTGCTTCGATGCCGTGCTGGGCGGCGACGTGGAAGTTCTCCTCCGCCGCGGAGAACGACATCCGCGACCACAGGGGCCGGTCGTCCTCGGCCAGCGCACGCGTGAGGCCGAAGTAGAACGCCGCGTTGGCCATCGTGTCGACCACGCTCGGACCGGCCGCGAGGACACGGTTCTCCACGCGCAGGTGCGGCACGCCCCCGGAGGTGTCGTAGACCGGCCGGTTCCACCGGTAGATCGTGCCGTTGTGCAGCTTCAGCTCCGAGAGCGCCGGGGTCCCGCCCGACTCCAGCACCTCGAGCGGGTCCTCCGCGTCCGTGATCGGCAGCAGCGCCGGGAAGTAGCGGACGTTCTCCTCGAAGAGGTCGAAGATCGAGGTGATCCAGCGCTCGCCGAACCAGACCCGGGGCCGGACGCCCTGCTCCTTGAGCTCCTCGCCGCGGGTGTCCGTCGCCTGCTCGAACAGCGGGATGCGGGTCTCCTGCCACAGCTGCTTGCCCAGGAGGTACGGCGAGTTGGCGCCCACCGCGAGCTGGATGCCGGCGATCGCCTGGGAGGCGTTCCAGTACGCCGCGAAGTTCTCCGGGCTCACCTGGGTGTGCAGCTGGGTCGAGGTGCAGGCGGCCTCCGGCATGATCGACTCCGAGGTCGTCCGGAGCCGTTCGACGCCCTGGATGTCGATGACCAGGTCCTCCCCACGGGCCCCCAGGATCTGGTCGCTGAGCAGCTTGTAGCGCGGGTTGGGGCTGATCCGCGAGGGACTCAGGTGGCCCTCCTCGAGCGTCGGCAGGATGCCGATCATCACCATGTTGGCGGCGACCTCGTTGGACTTGCCCTCGGCGTGGTTCAGGGCCGAGCGCAGGTCCTCCTCGAAGCCGGAGATCCCGCGTGCCCCGAGCCGTCTTGGCAACACGTTGATCTCGAGGTTGAACTGCGCGAGCTCGGTCTGGAAGTGGGGGCTCGCGATCGCCGCCAGCGCCTCGGCGCTCTTCAGCGAGGGCCTTCCGTCGCCGTCGACCAGGTTGAACTCGATCTCCATTCCGGTCATCGGGTCGTCGACGTCGAAACGCGACTCCCGCAGCATCCGCGCGAACACGTCCAGACAGCGGCGTACCTTCTCGCGGTGTCGGGTGCGGTCGGCCCGGGTGAACTCCTGCAGCTCGACTTCTTCTCCCATGGCCGAAACAGTAGTGGCCACAGGCGGGTGTCACGAGGCTCGGTCGGCCCGTCCGTGCAGCGGGGTGGATGCAGCGAACACGGTCAGCTCCTCCTGCGGGATCGGGACCCACACGCTCGGCGGCACCGCCCGGGTGAGCACCTCGGCCACGCAGTGCGCCATCGAGTAGTCGGGCTCCACCTCCAGGCACCGGTCGATCGCGCACCAGGCCAGAGCGCCGTCACCGTGCTGCCAGGCGGCGAACGCGAGCAGCGCGGACGCCCCGGGGAGCAGCTCGCGGGGGCTGCGCCGGACCAGCTCGCGCCACAGGTCGACGTGGCCAGCGGAGGTCACCCGGTCGATCTCGGCCCAGGCGACGTCACGGGTGGGGACGAGCGAGGTGAGCACCAGCACCCGGCCGGCATCGCGGGGGTGCAGCGGCTCCCGGTCCGCCAGCCGTGCGCGGATGCGCTGCTGCAGCCACTGCGCCTCGCTGCGCAGGAAGCCGTGCACGGGGTCCGCGGTCTCCTCCGAGGTCGCCACCAGGTCGGTGAACCTCGTCGCGGCCAGCGCCACCGCCACCGAGTCCTCCTCGTCGGTCCCCACCAGTGAGTCCGCCAGGTCCTCACGGTCGCGGTGGACGACGTGGCCCTCGAAGACCCGCTGCGCGGTGAACGGGTGCGTCTCGAGCTCGTACGCCGTGCCGGGGAGCCCGTCGTCGGGCACCGGGTGCCAGCGACCGTCGTCGACGCGCAGCACCTCGACGACCTCGACCCCCTCGTCGAGCAGCCGGCCCACCAGCAGCAGCGCCATCGCGTGAGCGGCCTCGGCGTCGTCGGTGTAGAGCAGGACAGCGACCCGGCGTGCCTGGTTGGCGACCACGGCCTCGAGGAGCAGGTCGGTCACCTCCTCCTGCTCCCCCGGCTCCAGCGGCAGGTCCACCCGGGCGTGGAAGCCGCCCGCGGGGGGCCCGAACGTGAGCAGGACGACGGAGTCCCGGGGATGGAAGCCCAGGACTCCGGGGACGACGGCGATCAGGTCGGTGGGCGTCCGGGCCACGAAGGTGGGCGGGTCCAGGGGCGACTCGGGTGTGGGGGTCATGCCTGTCACCCTCGGCCGTGCGGGGGACGTGCGCCGAGGCCGTCGATCGGCCTGTGCAGAACCGGTGCAGCAGGCCGGCTGTGGACGGGAGCCGGTCATGGGGCGCGCTCCCTCGTCGGCCGCTCGTGGCACGATCACGACGTGCGTTCCGAGCCGACGATCCTGCACATGGACCTGGATGCGTTCTTCGCCTCCGTGGAGCAGCGGGACAAGCCCTCCCTGCGGGGCAAGCCCGTCGTGGTGGGGGGCGTGGGAGGCCGCGGGGTGGTGGCCACCGCGTCGTACGAGGCCCGGACCTTCGGCGTGCACTCGGCGATGTCGACGGCCGAGGCACGACGGCGCTGCCCGAACGCGGCCTTCTTGTCGGGGCGCTTCCACGCCTACCGCGACACCAGCCGCGCGGTGATGGAGGTGCTGCGCTCGGTCAGCCCGCTGGTGGAGCCGTTGTCGCTCGACGAGGCGTTCGTCGACCTCGAGGCCGCGGACCTGGCGGACCGTTCGATCGCCTCGGTCAGCGCCCTGGCCCGTGACCTCAAGGCCCGCATCCGCGAGGTCACCGGCGGCATCGCGGGATCGGTGGGCATCGGCACCTCCAAGCTCGTCGCCAAGATCGCCAGCGACCTCGACAAGCCGGACGGCCTGGTGGTGGTCGCACCGGGGATGGAGCAGGACCTGCTGCGGCCGATGCAGGTCACGGTGATCCCCGGGGTCGGTCCCGCCACCGCCGAGCGCCTGCGCCGCGTCGGCGTGCACACGGTGGAGGAGCTCGAGCGGCTCACCGAGGAGGAGCTGGTCCGGCTCCTCGGGCGCGCCCACGGCGCCGGCCTCCACGCCCTGGCGCGGGCCCGGGACAGCCGCCCGGTGGAGCCCGAGCGCGAGGCGAAGTCGATCAGCGTCGAGGACACCTACGACACCGACCACGTAGACAAGCGGCTGCTCGAGGCGCTTCTCGACCGCCAGGCGGGCAAGGTCGCCGAACGGCTGCGCAAGGCACGGATCTCCGGTCGCACCGTCTCGATCAAGGTCCGGCTGCACGACTTCTCCACGGTGAGCCGCTCGGCCACCCTCTCCGAGCCCTCCGACGACGTGCGCCAGATCGCCCGGGTCGCCCGTCGCCTGCTCGCCGAGCTGGACACCTCGAGCGGCGTACGGCTGCTGGGGGTCGGCGTCTCCGGGTTCGCGGACTGGATCCAGGAGTACCTCTTCACCGAGGAGGACGACGAGGCCGCTGCCGTCTCCGACGAGGTCACCCTGGCCGCCGTCGCGGCCGCCTCAAGGCACCGCGCCTGGGCACCGGGCATGGACGTGACCCACGAGGAGCACGGCCCCGGCTGGGTGTGGGGTTCGGGCAGGGGCGTGGTCACGGTGCGCTTCGAGACCTCGGACACACCTCCCGGCCGGGTGCTCAGCTTCTCGATCGACGACCCCGCGCTGAAGCCGGTCAGACCACGCGAAGAGTGACCTGCTCCCCCGGTCGCAGCTGGGCGCAGACGGCGAGGTCCTCGAGCGCCACCACGCCGACCACCGGGTACCCGCCGGTGGTGGGATGGTCGTTGAGGAAGACCACTGGCTGTCCGTTGGGCGGCACCTGCACGGCACCCAGCACCATCCCCTCGCTCGGCAGCTCCTCGTCGTCGCGCCTGCGGATCGGCTCCCCCTCCAGGCGCAGCCCGATCCGGTTCGAGTCGCTGCCTACGGCGTACGACGACCCGTCGAGGGCCGCCAGGCTCCCCTCGGTGAACCAGTCCTCATGTGGACCGAGCCGCAGCCGGAGCACGCGCGAGGCCGGCGGCAGCCGTCCGGCGTCGACGGGCACCGGTGTCCCAAGCGGTTCCCCCACCGGCAGCTCGTCGCCGGCGGACACCGGCTCGGGTCCCAGGCCCGAGAGCAGGTCCGTGGAGCGCGACCCGAGCACAGCGGGCACCTCGATGCCGCCCGAGACGGCCAGGTAGGCCCGCAGTCCCTCGGTCGGCGCCCCGAGCTCGATCTCGGCCCCGGGAGGCACGGAGACCGCACTCCCCCACTCGCTCGGACGGCCGGCAACGCTCACCGCGACCCGGGCGCCGGTGACGGCGATGGTCAGGCCCGTCCGGGCCCGGACCCGCAGCTGCCCGGCCAGGCACTCCAGCGTCGCCGCGGACTCGTCGTTGCCCACCAGCCGGTTCGCCAGCCGGTGTGCCGGCTCGTCGAGCGATCCCGAGCGCGGGACCCCGAGATGCGCCAGACCGGGACGACCGAGGTCCTGCACGGTCACCTGCGGACCGACGTCGAGCACCTCCATGCACCGTTCAGCTCCCACTGCTGCTCGCCTCCACGAACCGCACCCGGGTGCCGGGCGCGAGCAGGGCCGGAGGATCGCGGTCGAGGTCCCACAGCGGCGCATCGGTGCGTGCGACCAGCTGCCACCCACCCGGCGAGGACCGCGGGTAGACGCCGGTGAAGGCGCCGGCCAGTCCCACCGAGCCCGCCGGGACCCGGGACCTCGGGTCCTCGCGGCGCGGCACGTGCAGTTCCTCGGGCAGGCCGCTGAGGTAGGCGAAGCCGGGAGCGAAGCCGCAGAAGGCAACGACGAACTCGGTCTCGCGGTGCAGCCGGACGACCTCACCGACCTCCATCCCGCAGTGCTCGGCGACCGACTCCAGGTCGGGACCGTCATAGGTCACCGGGAGCTCGACGAGGTCACCGTCGGCACCGGCGTCCGGGTCGGGCTGGTCGAGCGACCAGCCGGCGAGCAGCCTGCCGACCTCGCCGGGTTCCCGTACGCCGTCCAACAGGAGCGTGCTCGCCCCCGGGACGACGTCGGTGCAGCTCAGCTCGCCGTTGTCGCGGCGACGCAGGACCTCGGCGTACGCCGCGCGGACAGCGTCGGGCCCCTGGCACTGGAGCAGCAACCCGTGGTCACCGAAAGGCCGGACATCCATCTCGAGGATCCTCGCAGAGAAGCCGGCGCCGCCGCAGCCCGCGGGCCGAGGCGACCTCGGACGTAGTCGTGGGGTCCGCGGGAAGTATGAGTTGCCGCGGACCCCACTGGTGGGACGACGTGATGTGACGTCCCGGACCAGCGACCCCACGGGCTTCGGCCGTCCACACCACCGACGGCTCCGACGGGTCTCCTCGCCGGGCTGATCCCACGGTCCTCATCTGGTCCACCGCTGCCCTGACGGGCTCGGTGCCCATTGTTCTACGCGACGGCGGGACGAGCGCACAAGACCCTGACCGCGCGGGAACCCGACATTTCCACCGCGCTGCGGCGTTGCCCACAGGGACTCGGGAGCCCTCCACAGGTTCGCGCCGTTTTCCACAGGTTTTCTCCGTGCTCTGTGGAAAACCCGGTCACCCGGACCGTGCTGCTCCCGCCCAGGCAACGAGGCGGTGCCCGGTCCCCTCCAGTGCTGCTCGCACGGCGCCGGCGGTCCGGACCGCACCCGGTGAGTCACCGTGCACGCACAGCGACTGGACTACACCGCGCAGCGCCATCTCGACCGCGTTCCTGGCGACCGCATCGGCCCCCTCCACCAGTGCGCCCGGCTGGTCGCGCGGCACCAGCCGGCCCTCGTCGGTGTACCCCCGGTCCGGGAAGCCCTCCGCCACCACGGTCCGGCCCGCGGCCCGGGCCAGCCGCAGGATCGCCGACCCGGGTAGACCCAGCACCGGCAGGGAGCCACTGCCGCGCAGCACGGCGGCCGCCTGCCCCTCGTCGTCGACCACCCTGTTGTAGAGCGCGCCGTGCGGCTTCAGGTAGGCCACCTCGATGCCACATTCCCCCGCGATCCGGGACAGGACCTCCACCTGTTCGGCCACCCAGGCCGCGAGCAGGTCGCCTTCCACGTCCATCGAACTGCGCCCGAAGTTCTCCTTGTCCAGGTATGAGACCTGGGCTCCCACCACCACCCCGCGCGCAGCGGCGGACTCGCACACCCGGCGCATGGTGTCTTCGTCACCGGCGTGGAACCCGCAGGCGAGGTTGGCGCTGGTGACCACCTCGAGGAGTCCTTCGTCGTCGGTGACGCCCTCCCCGAGGTCGGCGTTGAGGTCGATCCGCATGGCAGAAGTGTGCCCGTTTTCCATCGCCGGGCGTGCGGTGGCCCGAAGGCGTGCCGGGGGCCGCCATCGCTGAGAACTGACTGAGAACTCGCGTACGCCGCAACTTCGCGGGGTACTAGCACGTCTACAAGGGTGAGAGGCGGATTTCGGGCCTCACCCCCGACACGGTCGGGAATCCCGTACCACCGCACTGTGTTGGACCAACAGGACCAGCCGTACCGGTCCACCTGCAGAAAGGGAAAGGCCGCCATGACCACCACCACCACCCGCAACGACCGTGAGATCGAAGGACGCGACAGCGTCGGTCTCTACCTCGACGAGATCGCACGGACACCGTTGCTGGACGCCGCGACCGAGGTCGAGCTCTCCAAGACCATCGAGGCGGGGCTGTTCGCCGCGAAGCTCCTCGAGGAGGGCCGGGTAGGCAGGCGGAAGGGTGGTGCTCCCAAGCTCGCCACCGAGGAAGAGCTCACCTGGTTGGCCGAGGAGGGCGAGCGCGCACTGCAGCGGTTCATCAACGCCAACCTGCGGCTGGTCGTCTCGATCGCCCGCAAGTACGGGCGCAGCCAGATGCCGATGCTCGACCTGATCCAGGAGGGCAACACCGGGCTGATCCGCGCCGTGGAGAAGTTCGACTACGCCAAGGGCTACAAGTTCTCCACCTACGCGACGTGGTGGGTGCGCCAGGCGATCACCCGCGGAATCGCTCAGCAGGCACGCGTGGTGCGGCTGCCGGTGCACGTGGTCGAGGAGCTCAACCAGGTGGGCTCGGCCCGTCGTACCCTCGAGCGCCAGCTGGGCCGGGCACCCGACCCCGAGGAGATCGCGGTCGAGCTCTCCATGGATCCCGAGCGCGTCCTCGACCTGATGGCCTGGGGCCGGGACCACGTCAGCCTCGACACCCCGATCGACGAGGACGGCGACACCTCGCTGGGCGACCTGATCGCCCAGGAGAGCTCGCCCGGTCCGGACCTGACCGTGCTCGACACCGAGTCGCGTGACCGGCTGAGCACGCTGGTCGGGTTGCTCGACGACCGCTCCGCGGACATCGTGCGCTCGCGCTACGGCCTGGTCGACGGGCGCCAGCACAAGCTGGCCGACATCGGCGCCCGCCACGGCATCTCGGCCGAACGGGTCCGGCAGCTCGAGCGTGAGGCGATCGCGAAGCTGCGCCGCCTCGCCGATCCCGACCTCGCCGCCTGAGCACAGGCCTCAGACCGCTCGACGGACCGGGCCGGTTTGCTCACCCAGCTGATCCGGGACCCGTCGAGACCACTTCCGCGAAGACCTCCGCGACGCGCGCGCGGAGGTCTTCGCGCGTCCCGCTGTTCTCGATGACGTGGGTCGCGATCGCGCGCCGGTCCTCGCGGGACGCCTGTGCCCGGATCCGGGAGCGGGCGTCCTCCTCCGTCCATCCCCGGTCGCGCGTCATCCGCTCGACCTGCAGCTCTTCGGGAGCGTCCACCACGATCACGGCGTCGAAGGTCCCGGCGCGACCGCTCTCGGCGAGCAGCGGGATGTCGTGTACGACGACCGCGTCCTCGGGCGCCTGTTCCTCGAGCTCGACGATGCGCTCGAAGACCAGGGGGTGCACGATCGCCTCGAGACGCCTCCGCGCCTGCTCGTCGTTGAAGACCAGCCGACCCATCGCGGGCCGATCCAGCTCACCGTCGGGACCGAGCAGCTCCTCGCCGAACTCCTCGACCACGGCCTGCAGCCCCGGGGTGCCCTTCGCGACGACCTCACGTGCGAGGGCGTCCGCGTCGATGATCACCGCACCGAGCTCGGCGAGAGCGGTGGAGACGGTGCTCTTGCCGGAGGCGATGCCGCCTGTGAGTCCTACGCGTGTGGTCACCGGGCGATCATCGCAGCACGAGTCCGGAGACGTCCCTCGGCCCCGCGGCGCCGGCGCCGACTGAGGGACTCGGTGCCCGGAACCGGACGAGCGGGTTCAGGAACCGGCATCGGGCTCGTCGGGCTGCTCGCGCCGGAGCCGCCGCTCGAGCTTCGCCTGCTCCTCGCGAGCCCGCTCCAGCTCGGCCTCGCGGTGCCGGCGGCGCTGTTCCTCGGCACGCTCGCGCACCCTGCGCAGGAACGCCTCGTCGTCCTCCGGGCTGGTCGCCGCCGCGCGTCCGGGCCGGTCGTACTCCGGGAACCCCGGCGCGGCGCGCTTCTGCTGTGCTCGCCACGACGCCCCCCGGGGCCGCCCTGCCAGCAGGTAGGCCACCGAGCCGGCGAACGGGAAGAACAACACCAGCAGGATCCACGCGACCTTGGGCAGGTTGCGGACCTCGTCCGCGCTGCGGGAGATCACGTCGACCAGGCAGTAGATGCACAGCGCGAGCGTCACCAGGCCCAGGGCCAGCTCCAACCGGATCATGACCGAGAGTGTGCCGCAGGCGAGACGGGGGCGTCTGCGGTTCGGCGTACACGTCTCGCTCCTGGCACGGCAACCTGCCTCTCCACACACGGCGTGAGGTGTGCGAAGAGGCAGGTCGGGTTCATCACCTGGGAAACTGCCCCCGGCCCGTCGGTCACTGCGGGGCGGAGGCTGGCAGGATCGGCGGCGTGGATTCGCTGGACCTCGCTCCCGGCTCCCGGGTGGCGCTGCTCGTGCCGGGCTCGGTGGCGTACGCCGAGCTGGTGATCGCGCTGCTGCGCCGGGGCGTGTTCCCGGTCCCGATGGACGCGAAGCTGACCGCGAGCGAGCGGTCGATGCTGCTCGAGGACCTCGACCCGGCGGTGGTGGTGAGCACGCCGGAGCAGCTCGACGCCCTGGGCCGAGTCGTGGCCGGCGACCTCGCCGGGCCTCCGCTCGGCCGGCCGATCCACCTCACGAGCGGCACCACCGGACGACCCAAGGGGGTCTTCTCGGGGCTGCTGGCGACACCGGAGGCGGAGGCGCTGCTGGCCGAGGAGCGCGACCTGTGGGGGTTCGCCGAGGTGGACGTGCACCTGGTGCTGAGCCCGCTGCACCACTCGGCCCCGCTGCGGTTCGCGACCGGCACCCTGCTCGCCGGCGGCCGGGTCGTGGTCCCCGGGCCCTTCGACGCCGCGGTCGTCACCGAGGCGATCCGCGAGCACCGGCCGACCACGATGTTCTGCGTCCCGGCCCACCTGCAACGGCTCTTCGGCCACTGGGACGAGCACGGCACCCCCGACCTGTCGTCGTTCCGGCTGGTCGCCCACGCCGGGGCGCCGTGCCCGGAGTGGGTGAAGCGGCGCCTGGTCGCGGACTTCCCCGAGGGCTCCACCTGGGAGTTCTACGGATCCACCGAGGGGCAGTTCACCGCCTGCCGCAGCGAGGAGTGGCTGCAGCGGCCCGGCACGCTGGGGAGGGCGCGACCCGGTCGCACGATCACGGTCGACGAGGAGGGCCACCTGTGGTGCGCCGTACCTGCCCATGCGCGGTTCACCTACCTCGGCGACCCGGACAAGACAGCCGCCGCCTGGCGGGAGACCGACGCGGGACCCGCGTTCACCGTCGGGGACCTCGGACGGATCGACGAGGACGGCTACGTCTTCCTCGACGGACGGCGCGAGGACCTGATCATCAGCGGCGGCGTGAACGTCTACCCTGCCGAGGTGGAACGCGTGCTCGGCGAGGTGGCTGGAGTCACCGACCTCGCCGTCTTCGGGGTGGCCGACGAGGACTGGGGCCAGCGGGTATGCGCGGCCGTGGTCGGCGAGGCGGGCACGGCCGACCTGGAGGCGCATGCGCGGGAGCACCTCGCGCCCGCGAAGCGGCCCAAGGAGTACCACCGGGTCGACGCCCTCCCCCGCACCCCCACCGGGAAGGTACGCCGCCTCGACCTGCCCGACCTCGTCGAGGACGGGCGCTGATGGGCTTCACCAAGGCCGAGCTGGCGCAGTTCAACGGTGTGGAGGTCCCCGACCTGCTGCCCGAGGACCTGCGGCTGCTGTTCGTCGGGATCAACCCGGGCCTGTGGACGGCGGCCGTGCAGGCGCACTTCGCCCGCCCCGGCAACCGCTTCTACCCCGCGCTCCTGCGGGCCGGGATCCTCACCGAGCCGGTGGCCCCGTCGAAGGGGATGAGTGAGAACGAGCGCCGCCACCTGGAGTCGCGGGGACTCGGGATCACCAACCTGGTCCCCCGCGCGACCGCCGGTGCCGCCGAGCTGACCCCGGCCGAGCTCCGCGAGGGCGGCGAGCGCCTGCGAGCGCTGGTGCGCGCACGCAGACCGCAGGTCGTCGCCGTCGCCGGCATCACCGCCTACCGGCACGCGTTCGGCCGGCCGAAGGCGACCGCCGGCCGCCAGGACGAGCCGTTCGAGGGCGCCGAGCTGTGGGTCGTCCCCAACCCCAGCGGCCTGAACGCCCACGAGAACGTCGCCTCGCTCGCCGAGGCCTACGCGGCCGCCGGCCGGGCCGCCGGGATCATCTGACCTCTCCCGTACGGGAGCCGCAGGGGACGACGCCGAGCACCCCTTGAACGTGCCGGAGCCCGGCCCCCACGCATGGGGACCGGGCTCCGGAACTGGGTTCAGCCTGCGGGTCAGACGCCCCCGCCGGTCAGCTTCTCGCGCAGTGCCTGCAGTGCCTCGTCGGAGGCGAGCGAGCCGCCCTCGGCCTCGGAGCCACCGTCGGCGTCGCCGCGGGTGTCGCCACCGCTGGAGTAGGACGTCGCCTCGCCGGCCTCGGCCTCGGCCTGCTTGGCCTCGCCCTGCTGCTTGAGGTGCGCCTCCCAGCGAGCGTGCGCCTTGGCGTACTGGTCCTCCCAGGTCTTGCGCTGCTCCTCGAAGCCCTCGAGCCACTCACCTGTCTCGGGGTCGAAGCCCTCCGGGTAGATGTAGTTGCCCTGCTCGTCGTAGGTCGCTGCCATGCCGTAGAGGGTCGGGTCGAACTCCTCGCCCTCGACCGCGGTGGCGGTCTCGTTGGCCTGCTTCAGCGACAGCGAGATCCGGCGACGCTCGAGGTCGATGTCGATGATCTTGACCATGACGTCGTCGTTGACCTGGACGACCTGCTCGGGGATCTCCACGTGGCGCTCGGCCAGCTCGGAGATGTGCACCAGGCCCTCGATGCCCTCCTCGACGCGGACGAAGGAACCGAAGGGCACCAGCTTGGTGACCTTGCCCGGCACGATCTGGCCGATCTGGTGGGTCCGGGCGAAGTGCTGCCACGGGTCTTCCTGGGTCGCCTTGAGCGACAGGGAGACGCGCTCGCGCTCCATGTCGACGTCGAGCACCTCGACGGTGACCTCGTCACCGACGGTGACGACCTCGCTCGGGTGGTCGATGTGCTTCCAGGACAGCTCGGAGACGTGCACCAGGCCGTCGACGCCACCGAGGTCCACGAAGGCACCGAAGTTGACGATCGAGGACACGACACCCTTGCGGATCTGGCCCTTCTGGAGCTGGGTGAGGAAACCGTGACGGACCTCGGACTGGGTCTGCTCGAGCCACGCGCGACGCGAGAGCACGACGTTGTTGCGGTTCTTGTCGAGCTCGATGATCTTGGCCTCGAGCGTCTGGCCCACGTAGGGCTGCAGGTCGCGCACGCGGCGCATCTCCACCAGCGAGGCGGGCAGGAAGCCGCGCAGGCCGATGTCGAGGATCAGGCCGCCCTTGACGACCTCGATGACGGTGCCCTCGACGACGCCGTCCTCTTCCTTGACCTGCTCGATGGTGCCCCAGGCGCGCTCGTACTGTGCGCGCTTCTTGGACAGGATCAGCCGGCCTTCCTTGTCCTCCTTCTGGAGAACGAGGGCCTCGACCTGGTCACCGACCTTGACGACCTCGTTGGGGTCGACGTCGTGCTTGATCGAGAGCTCGCGCGAGGGAATGACACCCTCGGTCTTGTAGCCGATGTCCAGCAGGACCTCGTCGCGGTCGACCTTGACGATGGTGCCTTCGACGATGTCACCGTCGTTGAAGTACTTGATCGTCGCGTCGATCGCGGCGAGGAAGTCCTCCTCCGAACCGATGTCGTTGATGGCGACCTGCGGAGCGTCGGAAAGAGTGGGGGTGATTGTCATAGGGAAAGAGGAACCTTCGGGTGGATAGAAGTCGTACGGGCACGCGCAGAGGCCCGTTTCACCATCACGATTGTTGGTTCGTTGCCCTACACGGTTTCCCGCAACGGGCCGACAGCGAGCGAGAGGCTGCTACGTCTGAGACTCAGGCAGACTTCTGGCGCATCGCACAGTCTATCCACGCACCCCATCGAGCGTCCAACCGAGCGGGTCCCGTCCCACACCCGGCCGCCCCGGCGCCAGCTAGGACCCCTCGACGACGAGTACGCCGGAGGCCTCCGCGGCCACGGTGACCGGGTCACCGGAGGTGAACGCACGCGCCTGCGAGCTCGGCATCTGGGCAACGACCGCGACCCCGTCGCGAGTGGTCAGGTGCACCCGGGAGAACGGCCCCAGGAACTCCACGCTGGCCACCCGGTCCGTCCCCTGGGGGTCGGCGGTCACGGTCACCGCCTCGGGGCGCAGCATCGCGACGCCGCTCCCGGACGTGATCGAGCCCTCCAGCACCGCGACCCGGGAGCCCAGCAGCTCGGCGACCTCACCGTCCACCCGCGCGGCGACCCGGTTGCTCAGCCCCACGAAACCGGCGACGAACGGGGTCGCGGGACGGGTGTACAGGTCCGCCGGGGCAGCGAGCTGCTCGAGCCGGCCCTGGTTCATCACCCCCACCCGGTCGGCGACCGCGAGCGCCTCCTCCTGGTCGTGGGTCACGAACAGCGTCGTCGTACCGACCTCCGTCTGCACGCGCCGGATCTCCTCACGCAGCTGGACCCGCACCTTGGCGTCGAGCGCCGAGAGCGGCTCGTCGAGCAGCAGCACGCTGGGACGGATCGCCAGCGCGCGTGCCAGCGCCACCCGCTGCTGCTGCCCGCCGGAGAGCTGGCTGGCGTACTTGTCGCGGTGCTCTGCCAGCCCGACCAGCTCGAGCATCTCCTGTGCCCGCCTGCGGCGTTCGGCCCCGCCCTGGCCGCGCAGCTTGAGGCCGAAGGCGACGTTGTCGAGCACGGTCAGGTGCGGGAACAGGCTGTAGGCCTGGAAGACCATGCCCATGTCGCGCTTGTTCGCCGAGACCCTGGTGAGGTCCTTGCCACCCACCAGGACCGTGCCGGAGGTGGCCTCGTCGAGCCCCGCCAGGATCCGCAGCGCCGTGGTCTTCCCACAGCCGGACGGCCCGAGCAGTGCCACCAGCTCTCCCGGCTCGATCGCCAGGGTGAAGCCGTCCAGCGCACGGACGGTGCCGTAGACCCGGGTGAGGTCCCTCAGCTCGACCGCCAGGCTCGATCCTGGCGTCGACGCGGTGGCGGTGGCCGGGCTGGGCGAGGTCATCGGGCTCCTTGGGGCTGCTGGGCGGTGAGGGCTGCCATGGCAGGGTCCCCGGCGTCGGCACCGGGACCGGCACCGGGCCGGCCACCGCGACGTCGGCGACGGGTCAGCAGGGCGAGCACTGAGAGCAGGACGAAGCCGAACAGCAGCGTGGCGAGCGAGGCCGCGACCGAGGTGGGCCCGTCGGACTTGCCGATCTGCACGATCGCGACCTGCAGATTCTGGTAGCCGCTGAGCGACGCGATGGTGTACTCCCCCAGCACGACGGCGATCGAGATGAACGCCGCGGACAGGATCCCCGACCAGATGTTGGGGACCACGACGCGCAGGATCGTGGTGGTCCAGCCGGCGCCGAGCGACCGCGCCGCCTCGGTGAGCGTCGCCAGGTCGATCGAGGCCAGGGCAGCGTCGATCGCGCGGTTGGCGTAGGGCAGCACCAGCACGACGTACACGAAGGTCAAGGTGAGCGTGGACTCGCCGAGGAAGTAGGTCACCCACTCGTAGACCCCGCGCATCCCGACCACGATCACCAGCGCCGGGATCGTCAGCGGCAGCAGGCACAAGAAGTCGACCATGCCCTTGGCCCAGGGCGCGCGCAGCCGCACCCAGATCATCGTCGGGACCAGGATCAGCAGCATCCCGACCACCGTGAGAGCGGCCAGGGCCAGCGAGATCGTGATCGCGGAGTAGAGCGTGTCGTCGCGGACGAGGTTCTCCCACGCGGCCAGGGTCCGGCCGCCCTGGATGAGGTTGCGAGTGCTGAAGTCGGCCATCGCGACCAGCGGGAACAGGAAGAACACCCCGAACAGCGCGAGCAGGACCACCCGCACCACCCGGTCGCGGGTCCGGGCACGTCCTTGGGCGCGACTCACTGCAACCACCTCGACGTACGCCGCACCAGGGCGCTGTAGGCCACCATCACCACGGCGACCACCACGATCATCTCCAGCGCCAGCGCATAGGCGAACCCGGCCTGGCCGAGGACCACCTCGCTGGTCAGCGCGGCGCGGATCAGCAGCGGCAGGATCGGGCTCCCCTGGCTGACCAGCGCCGCCGCCGTGGCGTAGGCGGCGAACGCGTTGGCGAACAGCAGCAGCGCCGAGCCGAGGAAGGCCGGGGTGAGCAGCGGAATCGCGACCTCGCGCCAGTACTGCCACCTGGTCGCGCCCAGGCTGACGGCGGCCTCGCGCCACTGCTCGCGCAGCCCCTCGAGGGCAGGCAGGAACACGATCACCATCAGCGGGATCTGGAAGTACGTGTAGACCAGGATCAGCCCGCTCAGGCTGTACAGCCAGCCGGAGCCGGCGAGGTTCCACCCGAGGTGCTCCTGGGCCCACAGGGTGAGCACCCCGTTGAGGCCGATCGTGGCGACGAACGCGAACGCCAGCATCACCCCGCCGAACTGGGCCAGCACGCTGCAGATCGAGACCACCGTGCGCCGGAACAGCGAGCTCGGCGGGCTGCTCACCACCAGCCAGGCCAGCACCGCCCCCAGGGTGGCGCCGAGGACCGCGGTGGTGCCGGAGAGCAGCACGCTCTTCCACAGCGCCGAGAGGGCGGTGCCGGTGAACAGCGCCTCGATCCGCCCGGTCGAGAACACGCCCTGGTCGTAGACCGAGCCGACCACCACGGTGATCGTGGGCACCAGCAGGAAGACGAACACGAACGCCAGGAACGGCACCAACGGCAGAGCCTCGCGAGCCCTGCGACTGATGCCGCCCCCAGCGGTACTGCGTGCCATCGCTCGGATCAGCCGACTGCCTTGGCCCAGTTGGCGGTGAGGTACTTCGTCGCCTTGGCGCTCTGCTCCTCGGTGACGATCACGGGCTCACCCTTGACCACCGGCAGCGCGTCGTAGGCCTCCTTGTCGATGGTGCCGTCCTTGACCATCTGCTCGGCCCGGACCGGACGGGCCCCGCCGGCGAGCCACAGGTTCTGGCCCTCGTCGCTGTAGAGGAACTCCTCCCACAGGCGCGCGGCAGCCGGGTTCGGAGCGAGCTTGTTGATCGCCTGGAAGTAGTAGCCCGCGACCGCGGCGCCCTCGGGCACGACCACCTTCCACGAGGGCAGCTTCGCGGTCTCGGCCGCGTTCAGGTAGTCCCAGTCGATGACGACCGGGGTCTGCCCCGACTCGATCGTCGCGGCCGTCGGGTCGACCGGCAGGAAGTTGCCGGCCGCCTTGAGCTTCTCGAAGAAGTCGACGCCGGGCTTGATGTCGTCGGCGGACCCGCCCTGGGTCAGCGCCGCCATCACCACCCCGGAGAACGCGGCGCCGGCCTGGGTCGGGTCGCCGTTGAGCGCGACCTTCCCCTTGAAGTCGGGCTTGAGCAGCTCGTCCACCGTGGTCAGGTCCGGGACCTTCTTCGAGTCGTAGCCGATGGACATGAACCCGCCGTAGTCGTTGACCCAGGCGCCGTCCGGGTCCTTGTACTGCTCGGGGATCGAGTCGAACTCCTCGACCTTGTACGGCGCGAACATCTCGGTGTTGGCCAGGGCCACGGACTGGCCGAGGTCGAAGACGTCGGGGGCCGTGCTCTTGCCCTTCTGCTGGTTTGCCGCGTTGATCTCGTCCTGGCTCGCCCCGTCGGGGAGCTGGGAGGTGATCTTGACGTCGTACTTCTCCTGGAACCTCTTGATGATCGCGCCGTAGTTGGCCCAGGTCGGCGGCAGCGCGATGACGTTGAGCTTGCCCTCCTTCTCGGCCGCCTTGACGAGCTCGTCCATGCCACCGAAGTCCGCGGCCGAGGTCGCCTCCGACGCCTTGCCCCCGGACTTGGTGGTGGAGCTGTCGTTGTCCTTCTCCGGCGGCGAGCACGCCGCGAGCGAGGCGGCGACTGCGAGCGCGAGCGTGGTGGCAAGAAGCTTGTGTGGTCTCTTCATGGCGGCGAACCTTCCAGTGAGCGGGTGCGCCACGGTGTCGTGGCGGTGGCCCCGGGGCGACGCTTTGATGAAGGTAACCCTGCGAGGGGGCCCGAGTCGGGCAAGCGCGCCCCTTCCAAGTGTTGCGCGTCGGGTGTGGACTAGCCTTCGACTGTGTCTGGAGTCCGCCCCGAACGACGCCCCGTCGACGAGGCAGAGTCGTTGCTCGCCAACCGCGCCGACTGGGATGCCTACGCCGACGAGTACCAGGCCACCCACGGCGAGTACCTCGGCGACGCCGGCTTCCTGTGGGGGCCCGAGGGGGTGCGCGAGGACACGGTGCACGCGCTCGGTGAGGTCAGCGGCAAGGCGGTGCTCGAGATCGGCTGCGGCGCCGGCCAGTGCTCCCGCTGGGTGCTCGCCCACGGCGGGCTGCCCGTCGGCATCGACGTCTCCATGCGCCAGCTCCAGCACGGCCGGCGCATCGACGAGGAGCACGGGGTCGCCGTACCCGCGGTGTGCGCGACCGCCGCACAGCTGCCCTTCGGGGACCTGAGCTTCGACGTGGTCTTCTCCGCCTTCGGCGCGCTCCAGTTCGTCGCGGACGCGCCGGCCCTGGTCGCCGACGTCGCCCGGGTGCTGCGGCCGGGCGGGGTCTTCGCCTTCTCCGTCACCCATCCGACGCGGTGGATGTTCCCCGACGACCCCGGCGAGGAGGGGCTGGTCGCCGCGCACTCCTACTGGGACCGCACCCCCTACGTCGAGGTCGACGACGAGACCGGTGCGACGCGCTACGTGGAGCACCACCGGACCCTGGGCGACTGGGTGGGCACACTGTCGCGCAACGGGTTCGTGCTCACCGACCTGCACGAGCCGGAGTGGCCTGCCGACCACGACCGCACCTGGGGCGGCTGGAGCCGGGTCCGGGGCATGCTGACACCCGGGTCCGCGATCTTCGTCTCCAGGCTCTCCGCCTGAGCAACGACAGAGCCGCTGCCGGACCGTGTGACCGGTCGGGCAGCGGCTCGTGTCGTGTCGGGGTCGGAACCCCGGATCAGCCCTGGTGTGCGCCGACCTTCTGCTTGCGGCGCGGTGCGTCGTCGTCCGCGCCCGAGGAGCGGCGGCCGCTCAGGAGCAGCAGCACGCCGGCGCCGATCAGGCAGATCAGGCCGCCGGTGATGCCGACGATCGGGATCGTCCTGGTGATCAGGTTCAGACGCGAGATGTTGGCCTTCGCGTCGTCCGCGTTCGTCTTGGTCTGGGCGTCGGTGAACGCGAGCTGCAGGTCGAGGACCTTGTCGCCGTCGTCGAGGTAGCGCTGCTGGTCGTCGGTCTGGTTCAGGATCGAGCCGGTCCGCGGTTCGACGTAGATCTCCTTGACGTCGTCGTAGGTGCCGTTGATCCCCTCACCGATCTCGATGGGCGCATCCTTGATCTCGACCCGGTAGAGGTAGGTCTCGATGCCGCGGATGCTGACCGAGCGCACGTACTCGGCGTCGACGGCCTTGCCTGCCGTGCCGTCCCAGTACGGGTAGGTCTTCTTCTCGGCGTCGAAGGGCCACTTGTTCATGAGGCCCTTGTGCTCGCTCGCGTCCGCAGGCAGGTACTTGCCGTCGTTGACCGCCAGCGCGGTCTCGCGGTCGGTGGCGAACACGTCGGTGTCGGCGGAGATCAGCCGGTCGTCGGTGCCGTCGACGCACGCAGGCGGGTCGTCGCGGTCGATGACCAGGCAGGAGCTGTTGGCCCAGGCCACCACCTTGTCGTCGGAGATCTTCGAGTCCGTCTTGGTCTCGTTGGTGGCCTTGACGGGGTTGCTCTCGAGCTCCCCGGTCGCGGTGTTCAGCTTCTCGGCCTGGCCGCTGAGCTTGGTGGTCGTGCTGACGTCGAGGGGGGTCTTCTTGACCATCCCCGGTGCCCACAGGGCCGCGATCAGCCCGGCGACCAGCAAGAAGCCGCCCAAAGCGAACAGCACCGGAATCAATTTGCGCATGTAAGTGTCCCTCCCAGAACGATCGTCGCCGCACCGTAGCGCACGAAGCACTCAGATGGTGAGACCTTGGGGCGTCGTCTTTGATCAGTGGTCCAGCTGCCGATCGCGGGCTACCGGTCCGTGGGGGCCACGGGTCCGGGCGGCAGTGGCGGCCCGACGGGACGGCGCATGTCATAGTCGCTCCGTGTCCCGTCGTACGCCAGCGCTCGCACCATGACCGCGCCCGTCGCCGCCGAGGAGACGACGTCACGCGGCACCGGGGCCCTGACGACACTGCCCGCCCTGGACACGATGCGTGCGGTCGCGGCCATCGCGGTCGTGGCGACGCACGCCTCGTTCTGGGGCGGCGCCTACAGCCAGTCGCGCTTCGGCACGGCGCTTGCGCGCCTGGACATCGGCGTCGCGATCTTCTTCGTGCTCTCCGGCTTCCTGCTCTCCCGGTCCTGGCTGGAACGCCACGCGCGTGGCGCACCGGCGCCCTCGACGGGGCGGTACCTGTGGCGACGTGCGCTGCGGATCATGCCGGTCTACCTGTTGGCGGCCACGGGCGCCCTGCTGCTGCTCCCCGGCAACGACGAGGCCTCCCCCGGGCTGTGGCTACGGACCCTGACGATGACCAACATCTACCTCGACGACCGGCTGCCGGACGGTCTCACCCAGACGTGGAGCCTCGCCACCGAGGGGGCCTTCTACGTGCTCCTGCCGGTGATCATGTGGGCGACCCTGTCCCGGCGGCGCCACGGCCGCCCGTCCGCGGGCAGGACGGGCACCGTCGCCGTGCTGCTGGTGTTGCTGAACGCGGTGTGGCTGCTGGACCTGGCCGAGCGCCTGGAGGTCGTCAGCCCCCTGGCCGCGCTGTGGGTGCCGTCGTACCTGACGTGGTTCGCGGTGGGACTCGTCCTCGCTGCCTGCCACGTGCGCGTCCGGCAGGCCGGCCGGAGAAGCGACGACGGCGGCGATCCCGGCGACGACCTGGGCAGGTTGGCGCCACTGCTGCAGGTGATGGGGCGTTCGCCCGGTGTCTGCTGGACCGCGGCCCTGGCGCTGTTCGCCATCTCCGCGACTCCGTTGGCAGGCCCGTCCTCGCTCACCGCCCCGAGCCTGGGCGAGGCCGTGACCAAGAACCTGCTCTACGCCGCGACGGCCGGACTGCTGATCCTGCCGTGCGTCTTCGCCCCTGCGTCGGGACGGTTCGTGCGCGTGCTGTCCCTGCGCCCGCTACGGCACCTGGGGCACCTCTCCTACGGCCTCTTCTGCGTCCATCTCGTCATCCTCGAGCTGGTGGCCCGGGGCCGCGGCATGGCGCTCTTCGAGGGGCGGACCTTCGAGCTCTTCGCCCTCACCTTGGTGATCAGCCTCCTGGTGTCCGAGGCGCTGTACCGGCTCGTGGAACGACCGGCGATGCGGCTCAAGGACCTTCCCGGTCCCCGGAGGGGCAGGTCGGTGGACACCAGCAGCCCCAGCGCCGCGGCAACCAGCAGCTGAGGTGCGCTCAGGACGCCCGCCCATCCCTCGAGTGAGCCCAGCGGGCGTTGCCAGTAGAAGACTGCCGCGGTCGCAACGAGCAGTCCGCTCATCCAGGAGACGAGGTCGGGGTGCACGCGGCGCCTGAGCAGCGCGGTCGCTCCCACGGCGGCAGCGCCACACGCGAGTGCCCACCAGCCGGCCATCACGCCGAGCGCCAGCACTCCGCCGCCGGCCAGGACCCACGGAGGAATCCGTCGCGCTCCGAGCGGCGGCTGGGACCCGGGACGTCGCCTGAGCCACCAACCGGCCGCCGCCAGCAACGCCAGCAGCACGCCGCCGAGGGCGAGCGAGGCCCGGTAGAGCCGGTCGGGCGCGAACGAGAGCTCCACCCGGTCCACCTGCCCGTCGAGCCGCCAGCCCTGCTGCCAGCCGTCCACGGTCACCCGGGTAGCAGTGCCCTCCCCCTTCACCGCGGCGACCCATCCGGTGCTCTGGTTCTCGCGTACGGCGGCGATCCGCGGTTTCTCCCCCGACGGCACCACGAGCTCGCGCTCCACCGGCGACGCACCGGAGAGGGAGAGCGAGGAAACGGCCGCCTCCGGAGGCGTCCGCGTCCGCATGACCACCCGTACGCCGCGGAAGGCCGGCGCCGGAGCGAGCACCACCCGGGTCGACCCCGACGGGACCTCGATCCGGGGCGGGCCACACACGGTCGCGGGCAGCATCCCGCCCTCGAACAGCTGGCGGGGTGAGGCGGTCACCGTTGTCGGATAGAGGTCGTCGCCCACCCGCAACGTCGGGCCGTACGCACAGCCGACGTCGACGGGCGTCTCGGAAAGGGTGATCGGCAGTAGGCCGGTCCCCCCGAGCCGAAGCTCACTGACACCCACGCCGACGCGCTCCCGGCTGCCGTCGGCGCGCAGGTTCCTGGTCTTCTCGACCTTGGTCAGACCTATGTCGACGCGCGTGGCCCGGAACGGCTCCACTCGGGCGGTCCCGGTCTCGTCGAGGTCGACGATCTGGCTTCCCCCGGGGTACACCAGCTCGAGGCGTGTCGCCCGTGACGCCGCCGCCTGGCGGTCCAGCTTCACCTGGACCGAACGGACCGTCCGCTCGGCCAGCCACTGGACCGACAGGGTCGGGCGATCGTCGTCGGCATCGGCGATCCAGGTGGTTCCAGAGTCGCCGTCGATGGCGGCCACGGCGGACGCGCGGGCGTCGTCGACCGCGGTCGACGACGCCCGCACGTTCACCAGCTGGTCACGCTGGATCAGCCCCTGGAGAGCGGCCCCGTCCACCGGGGCAGCCTTCGCGGAGATCTCGTAGGACGCGCCGACGCCGAGCCGCAGGGTGCGGTCGAGGGCTCCCGGCTCCTCCCCCACGCGACCGCGCCCGACCCCGCACCGCACGTCCACCCCGACGTTCACGCAGGCGTCACGCCAACCGGAGGTGGCGGACAGCAGGATGGAGTCAGGAGCCCCCCAGCGGGCGGGCACCCGCGGGAGCTCCAGGGTCCTGTCCACGTCGACCCCGGGGACCTGGATCTCGGCGACGGACAGGTGGCTTCCCGCCGGCTCCGCACTGGCGACCTTGATGCTCGAGGTCCTCCCGGGCGGGAGCTGGATCGTCACGGCCTGACCGGGCAGCGCCACCACCGGCTTGCTCGACCCGCGGTCCGTCTCCACGCGCAGACGCGCAGCGGCGTCCTCGTCACCGGGCTCACCGCCGAGGACGACCACGATGCTCGGCACGCTGCGGGGGCGCTCGAGCCGGATCCCGATCCAGGGACGGCGCGCGCCCGGATCGCCGGATTCCCACGCGGTGTCGAGCAGGCCGTCGAAGGCGGCGAACGGCAGCGTCTCCGGCAGCACGGCGTCTGGAGTGTCGGCGAAGGCCCGGGAGGACGACGCGGACACCTCCCGTGCCCCCAGGATCCGGGCCCTGGTCTCCCACCGGCCGTCGTCCATGGTGTAGTCCCGCGCCGGCGCCCCCCGGCGCCCCTCGTCATCGCCCTCGAGGGTGGCCGACTTCCCGTTCTGGATGCGTGCGAAGTTGGCCTCCCGACGACGCAGACCATCGGTGAGGACGAGTCCCTCGTGGTCGGCTCCCTCGGTGGCGTCGACCGCCAGCACGGCGGGCTCGTCCCCGATCAGGTCCGACTCGATCAGCCCGAGGAGGTCCTCCGGGCCTCCCACGACGAGAGGAGACCGGGAGGCCACGACGGCCTTCTCCGCGCCGTCCACCTCGTAGATCTCCACGGCGGGGTGCCGACCGGTCCACCCGTCGTTGACCACCGTGTCGCGCAGCTTGCCGTCGAGGCGGGCCTGGGTGCCCACCCGCGGACCGAACCTGGCCACTGGCCGGATCCCGGGGGAACCGTCGAGTGCCTGGTGCACGAGCACCGGTGCCGGTGCTTCACTCGGTCGGAGGTCGTTGCGGACGACGAGGTGGCCGATCCCCGCCCGGCGCAGGTAGCCGGCAAGTCCGGTCGAGGGACGTCCGGAGCTCAGCTGGGCCTCGATGGCGTCGAGCATCCGGATGTTGCCGGCCGGGGCGAGGGGTACGGCGTTACGCACGGCCCAGGGCGAGCCGGCGAGCGGCTGGAGCGGCTCGTCGTCGGGGTCGCCCCAGAGGTAGTAGCCGAAGCTGGACCCGGGCACGAGCACGGCGGTGGCATCCTTCGAGTTCTCGGCCAGCCAGTCCGCCGTACGCGCCCAGTAACCGGGGATCGACTCGAAGTCGTTGGCTGCACCCAACCGGCCGGACAGCGCCGGACCGGCGACCCCGACCGCGGAGACCACGCACAGCAGCAGCACGTTCGCGTAGACCAACCGCTCGCCGACGAGTCCGGCCCACCTGCGCCGGGTGCCCCGTTCCCGGACGGCTTCCGAGGCCCTGGTTGCCATCACCGAGACGAGGTGGGCGAGGCCCAGCACGAGCGGCAACCGGATCACGAGGTCGAACTTGTGCACGTTGCGCAGGGGGGCCAGCACCCCGTCGAGCGCGCTGCGCTCCGCGTCGCTGAACCAACCCTGGAGCGCACCACCGTGGCCTGCGGTCACCATCAGCAGCCCGACGAAGGTCGACACGACGAGGAACCGGCGGTGCGGGTTCCTCGCCAGGGTCAGGCCGGCGATCCCGAACAGCAGGAGCACCCCACTGTTGAGCGCGAGATAGCTGGTCGAGACGAGGTCGTTGCCCGCCTGCCAGGTCCCGTCGACGTAGGGCACCCAGTGGGAGGTGCCGCGAAGGGCGTCGAAGAGCGTCGTGGGGAACGTGGTCACGGAAGCCGTCTCGATGTAGTCGAGGAACGGCGGGCTGTAGCGGCCGAGCAGCAGGAGCGGCACCAGCCACCAAGCGGTTCCCACCAGCACGAACACCGGCCACCAGGTCATCATCGAGCGTCGGCGGGGACCAGGCGTCCGGGTCAGCAGCCACAGCACACCGAGCGGGATCACCGCGAACGTGGCTGCTGCGTTCACACCGCCGACAGCGGCCACTGCCAGGGCGGAGAGCAGGGCAGCTGTCCTCGGGGACCCTCTCTGCGACCCGATGACGAGCGGGACCAGCACCCAGGGGGCGACCGCACTCGGCCAGGCCTCGATGGAGATCGGTCCGAGCAGGGTCAGGATCCGCGGCGACAGCGCGTAGACGAACCCGGCGATGAGGCGACTCGTGGGCGAGCCCAGGCCCAGGACCCCGGCCAGCTTGACCACGCCGAGGAAGGCCACCACGAGCAGCAGGGACCACCACAGCCGCTGGACCGCCCACCCGGGCACGGACAGCACGTCACCGAGCCAGAAGAACGGTCCCATCGGGAACAGGTAGCCGTAGGCCTGGTTCTGGACCTGGCCGAACCCGCCCTGGGGGTCCCACAGGTGCAGCGACCGGGCCAGCAGACCGGCCGGGTTCACGACCAGGTCGAGCTTGGTGTCACCTACGATCCGGCCGGGTCGCTGCGAGAACGCCACCGCGACGAGGACGAGACAGCACGCCGCCAGCCGGAAGCGCCAGGTGACTCGATCCGGTGCGGTGGTGGGGTCGATCATCGCCTCTGGAGCACGATGACCAGGTTCCAGGTGACCAGCTCACGCAGGACCGGGAGCCGGGTCAGCCACCGGGCGAACCGAGGGTTGTAGCGCGGGATCACGTCCAGCACCTCGGCCTCCGTCTGCCGGCGTGCCCAGTCCGCCCCCGCCTTGACCGTGACCGGGAACAAGGACTCGCCGAAGCGGTTCTTCGGCTCCCGCCCGTGCCGGCGGCGGTAGCGCTTCCGGGCGCGCATGCCGCCGAGGAAGTGCCAGGGCGCGGTCTCGTGCCCGCCCCAGGGGCCGTACCAGACGGTGTACGACACGAACGTCACGCCACCGGGCCTGGTGACCCGGACCATCTCCTCGGCCATCCGCCACGGGTCGGAGACGTGCTCGAGCACGTTGGAGGAGTAGCAGACATCGAAGGCGCCGTCGGCGAACGGGAGCTGCATGCCGCTGCCGATCACGGTGCCGGAGGCGATCTCACCCAGGCCGGACAGCTCGCCGACGTCGGCGTCGAGGGCGAAGTACGTGGCTCCCGCCTCCTCGAAGGCACCGCGGAAGTAGCCGGGGCCACCTCCGACGTCGAGCATCCGGCTCCCCGGCAGATCGGTGTACTGGCTGACGTGGCCGACCGCATCCTCGGCGAGCGCGCCGTAGAACACCTCGGGCTGGGTCTGCTCGACGCGGAACGCGCGGAAGAGCCGCACGGAACGGCGGAGCGTGGGCGCCCAGGGCTGCGGTTTCCGAGTGAGCGGCTCTGGCACCCGGCGACTCTAGCCGATGCCGACTCCGGCCGCGGGGTCCCCACGGCCGGTCACCTGGCGCGTCGACAACGGCTCGCGTGAGCCCCACCAAACCTCACCTGCCGGCGCCGCACGGGCTAGCGTGGCCCCCTACGCGTCCCGACAGCGACGAACAACGAGGGCCCAGTGAAGCTGATCGTCCAGATCCCCTGTTTGAACGAGGAGGAGACGCTTCCGTCCGTCCTCGCCACGATCCCGCGCGAGGTGCCGGGCATCGACGAGATCGAGATCCTCGTCATCGACGACGGCTGCACCGACCGCACGGTGGCCGTGGCGCGGGAGCACGGCGTCACCCATTTCGTCCACCACGCTCGCACGCAGGGCCTGGGCCGGTCGTTCAGGGACGGCGTCGTGCGCTCGCTGGAGCTGGGCGCAGACATCCTCGTCAACACCGACGGCGACAACCAGTACCCCCAGGAGCGCATCCCCGATCTCGTCCGCCCCATTGTGGAGGGCCGGGCAGACCTCGTGATCGCCGATCGCCAGACGCACCTGATCGATCACTTCTCACCGTTCAAGAAACTGCTCCAGCGGGTGGGGAGCGCCGTGGTCAACCGGGCAGCGGGCACCGAGCTCCCCGACGCCGCCAGCGGCTTCCGGGCGTACTCGCGGGAGAGCCTGATGGTGCTGAACACGTTCACCCGGTTCAGCTACTGCATGGAGACGATCATCCAGGCGGGCAACAAGCGCCTGAAGATCGACAGCGTCCCGGTCACGACCAACGCCAAGTCCCGCGAGTCACGACTGTTCCGCTCGACACCGGAGCACGTGGCGAAGTCGATGGCGGCGATCGTCCGGTCCTACATGATGTACAAGCCGTACGTGCTGTTCGCCTGGCTCACCGGAGTCTTCGGCCTGCTGGGGATGATCCCCTTCGTGCGGTACGGCGTGCTGTGGCTGCGCGACCGGGAGGACGGCCACCTCCAGTCGCTGCTCCTCGGGGCGCTGCTGCTGATCCTCGCCTTCATGAGTGTGATGCTCGGGGTGATCTCCGACCTGATCCGCACCAACCGCGAGCTGATCGAGGACAACCTCGAGCACACCAAGCGCAATCGCTTCCGCGTCCCCTACCCGGGGGTGGACCTCCCCCCGCCGGAGACAGCACTCGCGCGCGACCGAGCGGCCAGACCCTGAGCGAGGACCGTCGGGCAGCGTGGCCGCGCCGCCGGCTGCTGCGAGTACTGCTCGCGATGCTGGTCGTCGTGGGTTGCGGCTACCTGCTGGCCAGGGAGAGCGGTGACCTGGCGACAGCCGCCCGACAGCTGAGCCCGGCACGGGTGGGCCTCGCGGCCATCCTGGCCATCGCCGGGAGCATGTGCATGGAGCGCACCTGGCTGGCGCTGCTGCGCGGGTTCGGGGTGCAGGTCGGCACCCGTGACGCCGCCACCGTCTTCTACACCAGCCAGCTCGGCAAGTACGTCCCCGGCTCGGTGTGGCCGGTGGTGGCCCAGGTGAGCCTCGGTGCGCGTTGGGGAGCACCTCGCAGGGTGATGCTCGCGGCGAGCATCCTGCTGCTCACGATGCTGACCGTCACCGGGATCGTTGTCGGGGCGGTGCTGCTGCCCTGGTCCAGCCCCGACGGGCTGGGCAGGTACTGGTGGCTCCTCGTGCTGCTCCCCCCGCTCGTGGCCCTGCTCCACCCGCGGATCGTGAGCCTTCTCCTCGACCGGCTCGCGCTGTGGTCCGGGCGCGAGCGGCTCGACGCACGGATCTCCACCAGCGGCTTGGTTCGCGCCGGCTCGTGGGCCGTGCTGGCCTGGGTGCTGCTCGGAGCCCACCTGCTCGCATTGATGAGCGCCTACGGCCGCCTCGATCCGCTCGACGCCGCAGTGGCGGTCGGGGGGATCGGCCTGGCGTGGGCGGCGGGACTGGCGTTCATACCGGCCCCGGCGGGGGCCGGGGTCCGGGAAGGGGTCCTCGTCCTGACCCTGGGACCAGTGGTGGGCGCTGACGCCGCGGTGACCGTTGCCCTCGCCTCACGGGTGCTGCTCGTTCTCGCCGACGTCGCACTCGCTGCGGCGAGTCTCGGACTGCGGGGCCTGCGTGGCCTCAGGGGCGCGAGAGCAGAGAGGTCTGCTCGGGGTACGGCAAGGTCGGCGTCAGACCGGCGCACACCTGCTCGACGAGACCAGAGCGTGTGATCGCGTCCCGGTAGCGTCGCCGACGGCTGTTGTCGAACACGATGAGCCCGTCGGCAGCCAGCCTGCCCACCGCGGCGGCCAGGCACGCCTCTCGAGCACGGCCGTCGATGACCACGAGGTCGAACGACCCGGGCACCTCGTCGATGGCAGCGACGTACCGGGCGAAGTCCAGCCCCTCGTGGCCCTCCTTGCGCGAGGGCACCGACGGGTCGGCACTCGGCACCGGCTCGACCACGCGCACGGACGCGTTCGGGTGACCGGCCAGCGCGAAACCCATCAGCTCGGCGAAACCGGCGTGGTGCTCGACGCTGTGCACCTGTCCGCTGCGCCGTGCCAGCCACACCGTGCTGGCGCCCGAGCCGTACTCGAAGACCCTCGCCGGGGCCGAGCGGGCGGCAAGCCACTCCTCCACCGTCGTGAGCGCGCGGTAGGTCCACCACGGCACGTCGAGCTCGGCCATCGCCTGCGAGTCGTGCACGAGCGTCAGGCTGTGTGCCCAGTGCCGCCAGCGCCGGTCCAGCGGAGGTGCCTCGGCGTCGAGCCCGAGGCGGTCCAGCGTGCGGCGTACTCCCCGGGCGGACCCGGCGTACACGCTCTTCATCGTCGCGAGGGACCGCATGCGCGAAGCGTAGTGGTTGGCCGGTCGTCACTGCTCAGGGCACGGGGACGCCGACGTAGGTGTGCACCAGGCAGAAGTTGGTCTCGGGGTCGCTCGACTCGAGCTCGATCACCGCCGGGATGCCCGTGTCGAGACGGCGATGCAGCTGGACGAGCGTCCCCTTCAGCTCCAGCTTGGGTGAGCCGCTGGTCACGGCCAGCTCCTCCCCGTCCTTGTCGAGCACCGACATGGTCACCCGATTCGCTCGGGGCTGGTAGAGCTCGAGCTGCAGGAACCACTCCTTCGCCCTGTTCACCTCGGCGAGCGGGATGCGAGTGGTCCCCTCCCCCCTGACGAAGATGCCGCAGCCCTGGATGCGTGGGCTCTTGTAGTCAGCCACCGACAGGAACTTGGCATTCACGAACTGGCCGGATCCGTCGACCGTCAACCTGTCCTTCGACGGGCCGTCGAAGTCCGCCGACGCGCCCCCCAGGCCCAGCAGATCGGAGAGGAACATCTCGGAGATGTAGGGAACGATGGCCTCCGGGAGCAGCGTGTCGTAGAGCTGCACGCTGGGACCGCGCTCTTCAGCGTTCCGCAGGACGTTCGCGGTGTAGTCCCGCGCCGGGTTCTGCCAGAACCGCTCGGCGAACCTCACCGTGGACAGGGCACAGGACACCAGGAGCAGGACCACGGCCCCGCTGACCAGCGCCCGTCGTCGGCGCTCGTCGAACCACCGGCCGGCGGCTCGGGAGCCCGTCCTCGCCGGCTCGCTGGGGGGCTTCGCCCCGAACGCGAGCGCGATCCCGAGAGCGAGCGCGAGCGGGACGTAGTAGCTGTACCGCAGGATGCTGGGCAGCACTTCCCCCAGCCACCAGCGACCGGATCCCACGAGCACCAGGCTTCCCATGGCGGTCCACACGGGGATCAGCCACGCGACCAGCGCCAACCGGCCGGTTCGCCGCACGCTGAGCGCGATCAGGCCCAGGAGCGCCACCTGCCCGAGGACCAGCAGGAACAGCGGTGGCTCGGCGTACAGGCTCCACTGATGAGGAAAGGAGTAGTACTGCCACGGGCCTCCCACGAGCGCCGGACCGAGGATGACCAGCCACCCCTGTCCCGCGAGCCAGAGGCCGTCGCCGATCGAGAAGTCCGAGTCCGGGCTGTTGTAGTCACCGGCCAGGTACAACGTCGCGAACACCGCGCCGGCAGCCGCGAGGACGACCCACCCCCGCCACAGGCTGAGCCCGCCCTGTACGCGGTCGCGCCACGGCCCCTGCTGCAGGAACACGAAGGAGAGGAGCGGCAGGAGGACGACCATCGGCAGCGACTGCTGGGCGAACGCGAGCATGATCAGGGTCAGGACCGCGACGACCACGGCGTCCACCAAGCGGCGTTCTCGGGTGTACCGCACCTGAGCGAGCAGGGCGCCGACGAGGCACGCTTGTCCGATGCCCAGTCCGAGACCGCTGTTGAGGGCTGCCATGCCCGGCACCAGGTAGGGACTGAACGCGTAGCCCACCAGCACCACCCAGAGCCAGGGTCGCGCACCCACGAGTGTGCGGAGGAGTCGCCACAGGAGCACGGTGGTGAGTGCCTGGAACGCGAGCCGGATCAGCACGGTGAACCACCACTCGAGCGGGACCACCCTGTTCAGGAGCCAGTACACGAGCCGCTGGGCAGCACCGAAGTGACCCCCGAGCGTGCTGGTCAGGTAGTCCCAGCTGAGGCCACGGCCATTGGCGTAGGCCAGGTTCGGCAGGTCCGCTGCGCTGTACCAGCCGCGCAGCATGATGAAGCCGAGCCACGTCGCCTGACCGACCACGATGGCCGACAGGGCCAGCTGTTCTCGCGAGAGCGTCACAGAGACGTGCGGTGGCGTTCGCTCTACGGACTCCTCGGAGACGCGAGTCGTGGTGCTCGACATGGCGCGCAGGCTATCCCACGAACCCGCCCGAACCGGGCGACCCTGCTGACGCGCCCTCGGGGCCTGACAGCACCCGTCCGCACACGAGTCCCACGACCAGGGCCGCGAGCACAGCGGACCCTTCAGGGGGTACGACGGCCGAACCGGGGATCGCGATCAGGACGGCGATGGCCAGCGCCGCGATGCACGCGCCCGACACCTCTCGCACGCCGCGGCCCCGGGTCAGGTGTCCGAGGACACCACCTGCGGCAAGCGGGAGGGACACCACCGCCATCGCCAGCAGCGTCACCAGCTGGGCGACCCTCCCCAGCGGCCGCTCCTCCGGGCCGTCGAGGGGCCCGTGATCCAGCACCTGGGCCCGGCGTCCTCCGCGCCGAGCCTGTGCCAGCAGCAGGATCGCGAGGACGACGAGCCCGCCGGCCAGGACCAGCCCACCGACCACGGCCACGCGGAAACCGGTCTGGGGTGCGTAGGACAGCTCCACCACGCCCGTCGTGCCCGCTGGCACCACGAAGCCTTGACGCCACCCGTCCGAGACGACCGGGTCCAGCTCGACCCCCGACACGCTCGCTGTCCAGCCGCGGTTGAAGCTCTCCCCGAGCGCCAGGAGGGACGGGGAGTCCACGGAGACGTCCACGCGCCGCTTCGTGGCCGACCACGAGAGAACCCGCGGCTGCCTGGTCGGGGCCGCGACGGTCGTGGGCGGCGGCGCGAGGACCAGGCTCGTCATCGCGAAGCCGGCGGGGTTCGTGACGCGGATCCGGTGGGTCCCGGCAGGCAACGTCGCGTTCTGGTCCCCACACGGGACGACCTCGAGCTCGGCGCCCGACCGCACGGCGCGCAGGGTTCCCGCCAGTCGGGTCTGGACCGTCTGCCCGGCGACCTCGACGGTCGGACCGAAGCCGCAGGCGGCGCCGGTCGGGCCGTCAAGGTCCGGGCGGTGCACGAGGTCCCCGATCCCGGTCACGTCCAGCTCGGAGATGCCGACTCCTTCGGGCCCGGCGCCCCCGACGGCGCTCACCAGGAGCTGGCGGGTGCGCACCGGGCGCATCTCCCCAGCCTCGGGGCCGGTGGTCGCCACCACCTGCGGTTTCCCTGTTCCCGGGCCACCGTCGACCAGCAGCTTCTCCGGCAGCCGACCCGGGTTGCCCGACGACGTCGTCGCCATCACCCCGGTGACCGTGCGACGAGGCCCCCACCTCAGCTGCAACCCGGCCCTCAGGTCCCCCGGGGCAGAGGTCCATCCGGTCTCGGAGAGGCCATCGACTGCGCCGGCGGCCGTGACGGCAGGGTCCCCGGCGAACGTCGAGGTCCCCGTGACCCGCACGAGGTCGTCCCCCAGCGGCGCGAAGAGCCTGTCCAGGTCGGGTCCGTTGGTGGCGATCGCACTGCCGCCGACACGCCACGTGCCCGCCTCGCTCACCGTGATGTCGCGGTCGAACCCGGGCGTCTCGGAGGTCTGAACCTGCCGACCGGAGCCGCACCTGACCCTCCCGTCGTCGGCGGCGACCGAGCAGGCCCGCCGCGGGGCCTCGCTCGAGGCGAGCACGGCGGTCCTCGACGACATCGCTCCCGGCAGCACCAGCGACCGGGTGATGTCGTGCCCGGCGATGCGTACGTCGGCCAGCCGGACCTGCCCGGTGTCGGACGCCGCATCCAGGACGGTGACGCGGAGCCGGGTGGCCGAGTCGTCGCCGAGCCGAAGGTTCGGCAGGGTCCCGTCCGCTCGCACCTCGGCGACCTCCGACCGGTCATCGGTGGCGACCCGTACCGACGTCACCGAGCTGCCGCCGACGGTGTCGAAGGTGAGCGACACGTCATCCACCGTCGTGGGCCGTTCGAAGTCGACCTCGATCCACTGACCCCGAGGGCGGGAGAACGGGGCGCTCGCCCAGGCGGTGTAGATGGACCGGTCGAACGCCGAGTAGGGATGTTCCTCGGGTCGCACGGCGCCGAAGACGTCGGCGTACCCGGCGGAGCTCGAGGCCACGATGCTGGCGGCCCCCTCGTACCGGGCTACCGTCCGGTCCTCCGGCACCGCCTCGTCGACGTAGTCGTGCGCCGGCCGGTCCACCCGGTACCGGTCACGCGCCGTCATCACCCCCGAGCCGGCCTCGTGAGACCTGCCGAAACTGCGCTCCACCCTGCGCAGACTGTCGGTGACGACATCGGGTCGCTGGCCGTCGGCGGCCAGAACCACCGCCTGCTGCTCGCCGGCGAGCCCGGCCGCCCGTACACCGGGCACCACCTCGGGACCACCGGAGACCACGACGCGCCGGTCCCAGTCCTGCAGCTCGACGCGCGGGTCGCCCTGCTGTGCGAGCTCGTAGACCTCGATCGCGGGCCCCCCGTCGTCGCGCTCGCCGAACGTGCCGGAGACCCGGGCCCCGGGCACGTGGGTGATCGCGCTTCGGACCGACCCTGCCTCCCCGGCATCCGTCTGGTCCGAAGAGAGGTCGTGCCGCACGATTACATGGGTGATCCGCATGCTGCGGAGGACTTCCGCCACACGATCCTGGGGCCGAGCCTCGGACATGGATGCCTCGAGAGACTCCAGGAGGCGCACGGTGCTGGCGGGTGCGACCGAGAGCTGCGCCCGGGACGTCCACGGCGCTGGCTCCAGCACCTGGATCGGCTCGTCGATGGTCCGCCCCCACGACTGCAGGGGGAACGTGGGGCCTGGGAGCACCAGGGTGCGCGTGGTCCGGCCCCGGTCCTCGATGTGGGCCACGGCCTCGCGCCAGCTCTGCGGCAGGTCGGCGAAGCCGTCATCGGTCCGCATCGAGCCGGTGATCGCCGGTCCGGCGGCCGTGACCACCAGTGCCGTGACCACGCTCACGGCGGCCACCCGCGCCGGCCCGCGCCACGGGGAGGACCGCCACAGGCGGGGCAGCCCCTGGGTAACCAGGGCACCGAGTCCAAGTGCCAGCGGGAGGCGCACCAGGGGGTCGAACTTGTGGATGTTGCGCAGCGGTGCCAGGACGGTGTCGAGGGCGTGGAGCCAGGCGTCCGAGAACAGCGACCCTGCCCACCCGCCGCTTCCGGCCGTGAGGATCGCGAGCCCGCCGAGCACCGACCACACGAGCACCCGTCGCTGCCACAGCTCCCCCCGGAGCAGGCCCACCAGCCCGAGAGCGGCGACCAGCACGCTCGTGACCAGCACCCATGACGAGGACGCCAGCTCGTAGCCGCCGGTCCAACCGAGCGTCCCGCCGTCCGGGAAGAAGGCCACCCAATGACTCGTGCCGCGCAGCGCGGAGAGCCAGCCGATGGGTCCGGCGGTGTTCTGCGCCGACTCGATGAAGTCGAGGAACGCCGGCGCGTAGGAGCCGAGCAGGAGCAGCGGGACCACCCACCACAGTGAGGCCGCCCCGACCAGGGCTCCCCATCCCACCAGGTCACGGAGCCGTCGAGCGAGGGTTCTTCCGGCGCCGAGGGCGAGCAGCAGAGCCGGGAACACCAGGCACGCCACGACCAGGGTCGCGTTCTGCCCTCCCATGAAGGGGATCGTCGCCGCCGAGAACACGAACGCCACCCACGCACGTTGCCGGCCTCGGAGGTAGAGCACCAGGGGCAGGACCGTCCAGGGCAGCACCGCAGCCGGGAGGGTCTCGCCACTGAGCCCGCCCACGGTGGTCAGGACCCGCGGCGCGAGCATGTAGGTGAGGCCGGCGAAGATCGCCCCCGTGGCGCCGATGCCCGGCCAGCGAGCCGCCAGGCGGCGGGCACCCTCGTAGGCCAGCAGCATCACCAGGGCAGACCAGAGGCGTTCCCAGACCCACATCGGCACGCCGAGCAGGTCGCCGACCCAGAAGAAGGGCCCCATCGGGAACAGGTAACCCGAAGCTTGGTTCTGCAGCCCACCGGCGGCCGAGTCGCCGTTCCACAGGCTCAGGCTGCGGTGCATGAACCCGCCGGGATCGAACTGGAGGTCGAGCTTGGTGTCGAAGGTGATGCGTCCGGGTTGCTGGACCAGGTTGAGCGCCAGCGTCGCGATCACGACGGCGAGCGAGGCCAGCGTGTGTCGCGCGGTTCGTGCGCGCGCGCCCAGTCGCCCCAAGACAGACGCGTCGTCCGACACTGCGCCTGCCTCCCTGTAGGTCCCCACCCTGCGCGCGGAGTCTATATGCTGCCCCGGCACCCCGATCCGGCCACCACACCTGAGGAATGCCCTTCATGCCGCTGCCCGCGACCGCCCCGTTCACCGAGGTGTGGGAGCACGCGTCCGAGGTCTCGGGCTGGCTGACGCGGGCCCAGGCACAGCTGCTGTGGGACAGCGCCGACGATCTCCCGGACGAGCCGCTGGTGGTCGAGATCGGCAGCCATCAGGGCCGGTCCACGGTGATCCTGGCCGCGCGGGTCCGGGAACACGGCGGCACGGTCGTCGCTATCGACCCCTTCGTCGAGGGCCGCCTCTTCGGCGGGTCCCGGACTCGGGACCTCTTCGAGAGCAACATCGCACGCGCCGGGCTCGGGGACATCGTGGAGCTGGTCGCGGAGTACAGCACCCGGGCACGGCCCGGCTGGACCCGTCCGATCGACTACCTCTACATCGACGGCAAGCACGACTACTGGACGCTCTCCGACGATCTCGAGTGGGCGAGGCACATGCCCCCGGGATCCCCCGTGCTGATCCACGACTGCTACTCCTCTATCGGCGTCACGCTCGGGATCCTCGCCCACGTGCTGCCCTCGCGCACGTTGGTCTACGAGCGCAGGGAGGGGTCCTTGGCGCTCTTCCGGGTCGGCAAGCCGACCCGCGCGGACAGGATGAGGATCGTCGCGGAGCTGCCGTGGTGGCTGCGCAACGTCGTGATCAAGGTGCTGCTCCGGCTCAGGCTCCGCCCCGTGGCCGCGCGACTGTTCGGCCACCGGAGTCCGTACGACCCGTACTGAGCGAGCAGGCTTCGCCCCACTACGGCAGGTGGTAGATCCGGCGCTCGAGGATCGGGTCGTCGGCGCGGTGGTAGTCGGGCTTCACCACCGCGTTGAACCGGATCCGCTGGTCACGCCGGCGCCGCCGGGTCCGCCAGGTCAGCACCGAGGTCACCCCCTGGACGGCCACTGCCTCCCAGCCGCGGCGGTGCCCCTCGGCACGCATCGCCTCGGCCGCGAACTCCGGTGCCAGCTCACCCTCGACGCGCACTCGGATCGACCGCGACCAGTGCAGCTGGATCACGCGATGGTCGAACTTGCTGTTCAGCACCGCGTCCAGGGAGCGGCGGACACCGGCCCGGTCGATGTAGGCATCGATCTCCGCGTCGAAGTACGGCGCGTCCTTGGCCGTGAAGACCAGGGTGGGCCCCTCGGGGCCCTCCTCCAGGCGGCACCACCACAGGTGGCTGGGGAAGTCCACGATCTTCGCGCTCGCTGCCTCGGGGACCTCGATGTACCCCGCTCGGGCCACGCGCTGGAGCTCTCGTACGACGGCCTCCGGGTCGGTGACGTGCTCGAGCAGGTTGGAGCAGATCGCATAGTCGAAGACACCGTCGGCGAACGGCATGTCCGCGGCGTCCGCATCGAAGAGCGGGCGGCTCACCCGCGCGTGCTTCCTGCCGGAGCGCTGGGCCGCGAACTCGGCGCCGGCGTACCGGTCCAGCAGCACGTCGGCGCGCCAGGACGGCTTGTCGCCGCTGCCGACGTCGAGGACCAGTGCGTCCTCGGGCACGGGGACCTCGAGTCGGCGTTCACGAAACAGCTTCCACTTCGCGGCCCACGACATGGCGGGAGTATGGCAGCCGCAGACCCCGCCGCCGCGCCCGCACCAGCCTGGATGCCGACTCCCCGCGCGTTCGGGGCAAGAGCGACGAATCACCGGTAGCATCCGCTTCCATGCAGGGACAGAGTCCCGCGCCAGTCCGTGATCGCCACGTCGTGATCTTCAACTGGCGCGACACCGCCAACCCGGAGGGCGGCGGTTCGGAGCGATACACCGAGACGATGGCCCGCGGACTCGTGGAGCAAGGCGCACGCGTCACGATCTTCTGTGCAGCCCACGACCAGGCTCCCGCGGACGAGGTCGTCGACGGAGTCCGCTACGTACGTCGCGGCAACCACCTCGACGTCTACGTCAAGGGCGTCTGGAACCTGCTCCTGCGCCGCTTCGGGAAGGTCGACGTCATCGTGGACGTCCAGAACGGCCTTCCCTTCTTCACCCGCATCGCGACGCGCAAGCCGGTGGTCGTCCTGGTCCACCACGTGCACCGGGAGCAGTGGCCGGTCGTCTTCCCCGGCCTCATGGGCAAGATCGGCTGGTGGATCGAGCGCACACTGGCGCCCAGGCTCTACCGGAGGTCCCAGTACATCGCGGTCTCCCGCGCCACCAGGTCCGAGCTCGTGAGCCTTGGAGTGGACAAGAAGCGGATCGCGATCGTGCACAACGGGACGGCCGCGGCGCCATCCGTCGACGAGGTGCGCAGCCCCACCCCTGCCCTTGTCGTCGTCGGCAGGCTGGTGCCGCACAAGCAGGTGGAGCACGCGATCGACGCCGTCGTGGCACTGCGGGCGAACCACCCCGACGTCCGGCTCTCCGTCGTGGGGAGCGGGTGGTGGGAGGACGACCTGCGCAAGTACGCCGCGGAGGTGGGGGCCGGGGACCTCGTCACCTTCGAGGGCCAGGTCTCCGAGAGGCGCAAGCACGAGATCCTCGCGAGGTCGTGGCTGATGCTGCTGCCGTCCATCAAGGAGGGCTGGGGCCTGGTCATCGGGGAGGCCGGCTCCCACCGCGTGCCGACCGTTGCCTATGCGTCGGCGGGCGGGACCACCGAGTCGGTGGCGCACGGCCACTCGGGGCTCCTCGTCGCCGACCAGGCCGAGCTCACCAAAGCGGCCAGTGAGCTGGTCGAGGACGCGGACCGCCGGGAACGCCTCGGCGACGGGGCCTACGAGATGTCGCGATCGTTTGCCTGGGAGCACTCGCAGGCCTCGTTCGCGCAGGTCCTGGCCGAGGTCCTGGCAGGCCGTCGCGTCTGTGTGGAGGACCCCGAGGTCCCGGCTGCCACCTGAACCGATGACCGGCCCAGGAGAACAGCCCGGACATGCGAATGACCCGGCCCAGGGGGCCGGGTCATCGGTGAGAAGTCTGGTCGTCCCCGCACGCCGGGACCGCCGTCAGCTCAGTTGGTGTTCCCGTAGTCGATGTTCACCGGCTGCGTCACGTCGGTCGGCGACTGGTCACCGGGACTGGTCTGCGCGGTGATCAGGCTCACGATGGTCACGGCTGCGACGGCGCCACCCGCGCACAGGCTGCCGATGGTGGCGATGATTGATGTTGTTCCCACGATTCAAGACCCTCCCTGGACTCGGGCTGAACTGTAACAGCGGGATTGTCATTTGTACCTAGCCACGCGAGACCGATTCCACACGCGTCGAATCGCCATGGCCAGCCCCGCGAGCAGCGGGACGCAGAAGGCCAGCCATGCCGCACCCATCAGCCACGGCCAGGCCCGTGGCGTCGCCACGTCGGGAGCGCCGCGAAGCTCCTGGACCTCCAGCCCGGCGCCGCTGAACAGGCTGCGACCGGCGACCTCCGGCGAGGCGCCCGCGGACCTGTCGGTGACCACGAACCCGATCCCCAGCGTGCGTAGTCGCGCGGCGCGCTGCTCCGGGGTGGGCCGGGCCAGTGCCCGGGCGGCCGCGCGAGCCCGGGGGTCCTCCCCCGCGATCCTGCGACCCGAGACGTAGAGGTCGTCACCGGCGAGGAAGTCGGGTGTGAGGTAGCGGCCCAGCGGGTCGAGCACCTTGTGCCCGTCGTTCCAGGCCGGCTGCCGATAGCTGCTCAGCGGCAGCAGCAGCACGTCCCCGCTCTCCCCCCTGGCCCTGGCCTCCTCGGCCGCCGAGGCGATCACCGCCCGGGCACGGGCGTGGTCCTGCGGGTAGTCCACCGCGGAGAGCCGGCCGGAGAGACCGAAGGCGGCGTCGGGCATGGTCGCCAGCGGCACCAGCACCAGCGCCAGCACGATGGAGGGACGGGCCGCCGGCACCAGCCACGAGCACAGTCGGGCGGCGCCGTACCCCGCGGCGACCGCGAGCAGCGGTGCGCACAGGGCGAGGAGCCGGCCGCCGTCGCGCACCAGTCCCGCTCCGGGCACGTTGGCGACCAGCCAGGCGGTCTGGTCCGGTAGCGCCCAGGTGAGTACGCCGATCCCCCACCCGATCCCCCAGCAGCACGCGAACGCGACAACGTCGCGACGGCCAGTACGACGCGCCCAGTCACCCACGCCGAGGGCGACGAGCGCGACCACGAACACGAGCGCCACCCAGGCGAGCGTGCCCGTGCGGGAGTCCGGGACCACGTCCGCGTTCCAGATGCCCCCGAGCCCCAACGCGGCCAGCGGGGCGGGCAGCGATCCCTCACCGCGCAGCGCGAAGAACCGGGCGCCGTCGGGGTCCGTGAGCGCGCTGGAGGCGTGCAGCAGGCCCGAGACGATCCAGGGCGCGTTGGCAGCGGCCAGCAGGGCGACGATCGCGCCGACCCGACGGGCCGCACGTGTGAGCGCGAAGGCCACCAGCGCCACCGCCGCCACCAGGCCGGCGCTCGCACTCAGGCTCGCCAGTGGGAGCAGGAACCACAGCCGTGTCGGCAGCCTTCCTGACTCGCGCCAGGTGCGTGCCCCCTCGATCAGCCAGGGCAGCGCCGCGTAGGTGATCAGCACCGGCCAGTGCCCGATCAGCAGCCGCTCGGCCACGAACGGGTTCCACTGGTAGAGCGTGATTGCCACCAGCTGGGCGGGCAGCGACCCGGGCGCGGTGATCCGGGCCGCGCCGATCCCGCCGAGCACGAGCACCCCCAGCAGCATCAGCTTCTGCAGCAGCATGCCGGGGACCACCTCGTCGAGGACCGCGACGACCGCGTCGGAGGGCACCGCACGCGGCAGTCCCGACCCCACCCCCAGGAAGTCGGGGCGCAGCGCCAGGTCCGGCACCCAGACCATGTCGTAGCTGAGCACGTAGCCCGGCGCCAGGGCCGGGCCGAGCATCAGCAGGGCCAGGACGAGTGCCCAGGACCAGAGCAGCAGGCGGCGCCAGTGGGCCACACCTGCCTCCTCGTCCTGCACTACCGGGTCGTCTCCGCGGCCGCCTCGAGGCGCGCTCTGCCGGGGTACCTCGCTCGCGGTCGACACGATCCAACCACTCTCCCGCCGTCGGCCTGCGGCACCGGGGTCCCCGTAGGATTCATCGCTGTGAAGAAGCAGCCCACGATCCTGCGCGGCGGCATGGTCATCGCGGTCGCGATGGGCGTGATGAACGTGGCGACGTACGGCTTCACGATCATCGCCGCACGCTTGCTCGGCCCACGCGACTACGGCGCCCTCGCCGCGGTGATGGGGCTGCTCCTGGTCGTCAACGTCGTGGCGCTCGCCCTCCAGGCCACCGCCGCGCGGCGAATCGCCTCCACGCCGGGCAACGTCCAGCAGATCGAGAGCGTCATCCTGCGGGTCGGGACCCGGGCTGCGGCCGGTGTGCTCGTGGCCTGCCTGGTGATGTCGCCGGCGATCAACGCGCTCGTGCACCTGGACAGCCTCGGGACCGCTGCACTCCTCGCGTTCGCCGCCGCTCCGCTGACCCTGATGGGCGCCCAGGCGGGCATCCTCCAGGGCGAGCGCCGGTGGGCGGCGCTCGCGCTCATCTATGTCGGTGCCGGTGTTCCCCGGCTCCTGATCGGCACGGCGCTGATCCTGTGGCGGCCCACCGAGCTCGTGGCGCTCGCCGGGGTGGCCCTGGCCGCCTACGTGCCCGTGCTCGTGGGCTGGTTCGCCCTGCGCCACCCGCGCGAGACCGGTGACCTCTCACCGGACCACTCCGCCGGCGCCATGTGGCGCGAGACGTTCCACAACTCGATCGCGCTGCTTGCCTTCTTCGCGCTCTCCAACGTCGACATCCTGGTGGCACGCAACGTCCTCGACGCCCACGACGCCGGTCTGTACGCCGGCGGGCTGATCCTGGTCAAGGCGGTGCTCTTCCTCCCCCAGTTCGTTGTGGTGCTGGCGTTCCCCTCCATGGCCGACGCCTCCGCTGCCAAGGCCACGCTGTTCAAGAGCCTTGCCGTCGTGGTGCTGCTCGGCGCTGCGGCCTCGCTGGGCGTTCTGGTGCTCTCCGGGCTGGCGGTGGCCTTCATCGGTGGTGAGCAGTACTCAGCGATCCGCGACCAGCTGTGGGTGTTCGCCCTGCTCGGCACCGTGCTCTCGATGCTGCAGCTGCTGATCTACAGCGTGCTGGCCCGCCAGGCCCGGCGGGCGGTGCTCCTGGTCTGGGTCGCCCTGCTGTCCGTCGTCGCGCTGGGGCAGCTGGCCCACTCGGTCGCTGAGCTGGTCGTGCTGGTGCTCGCCGTCGACGTAGCGCTCCTGCTCACCCTGCTCGCGGTGGCCGCGCTGCGGGCGCTGCCCCCGGCCGGTGTGGATGTGGACGGCTCAGGGCCTGCCTCAGTGGGCGGCGGCGTGCCAGCTGGGACCGGTGCCGACCGAGACGTCGAGGGGCACGGTCAGGTCGGCAGCTGAGGCCATCTGCTCGCGCACCAGCGCCTCGAGGGCCGCGCGCTCCCCCTCGGCGACCTCGAAGACGAGCTCGTCGTGCACCTGCAGCAGCATCCGCGACCCCAGCTGCTGCTCGCGCAGCGCACCGTCGACGTTGAGCATGGCGACCTTGATCAGGTCGGCCGCGGAACCCTGGATCGGGGCGTTCAGCGCCATCCGCTCGGCCATCTCCCGGCGCTGGCGGTTGTCGCTGGTCAGGTCCGGCAGGTAGCGCCGGCGCCCGAGGATCGTCTCGGTGAAGCCGGTACGCCGCGCCTCGTCCACGATGCTCGCGAGGTAGTCGCGCACGCCGCCGAAGGTCTCGAAGTACTCCTCCATCAGACCGCGCGCCTCGCTGGTGTCGATGCGCAGCTGCTGGGAGAGACCGAACGCGGACAGCCCGTAGGCGAGGCCGTAGTTCATCGCCTTGATCTTGGCGCGCATCTCACCGGTGACCTCGCCAGGATCGACGCCGAAGACCCGGGCAGCGGTCACGGAGTGGAAGTCGTGACCGGAGCGGAACGCCTCGATCAGGGCGGCGTCCCCGGACAGGTGCGCCATGATCCGCATCTCGATCTGCGAGTAGTCGGCCGTGAGCAGCTCGGAGAAGCCGGGACCCACGACGAACCCCTCGCGGATGCGCCGCCCGGCCTCGGTGCGCACCGGGATGTTCTGCAGGTTGGGGTCGGTGCTGGAGAGCCGTCCGGTGGCGGCGATCAGCTGGTTGAACGTGGTGTGGATCCGGCCGTCTTCGGCCACGGTCTTCAGCAGGCCCTGGACGGTCTGGCGCAGCCGGATCGCGTCGCGGTGCTCGAGCAGGTGCTCGAGGAACGCGTGCCCGGTCTTCTCGTAGAGGCTCTGCAGCGCGTCGGCGTCGGTGGTGTAGCCGGTCTTCGTGCGCTTGGTCTTGGGCATCTCGAGCTCGTCGAAGAGGATCACCTGGAGCTGCTTGGGCGAGCCGAGGTTGACCTCCTTGCCGATCACGGCGTACGCCGCATCAGCGGCCTCGCGCACGCGCACCGCGAAGCCCTCCTCGAGCTCGCTGAGGAGATCGTGGTCGACGGCGATGCCGGTCTGCTCCATCCGGGCGAGCACGTCGATCAGGGGCAGCTCGACCTTGGTCAGCAGACCGGTGCCGCCGCGCTCGTCCAGCTCGAGGTCGAGGGCGGTGGCCAGGTCGAGCACCGCGCTCGCGTGCAGCATCGCGGTGTCGGCGGTGGTGTCCTCCTCGATCCCGTCCAGGCTGAGCTGCCCGTCGTCGGTGGTCCCCTGCCGCAGCTCGCGCTTGAGGTAGCGCACGGTGAGGTCGGCGAGGTCGTAGGAACGCTGGTCGGGACGGGCGAGGTAGGCCGAGAGCGCCGTGTCGCGCTCGAGCCCCAGCAACGGCCACCCGCGGGCGGCCAGGGCCAGCATCGGGCCCTTCGCGTCGTGGAGCACCTTCGGCTGCCCGGGGTCGCCGAGCCAGGAGACCAGCGCGGCGTCGTCCTCGGGGGTGATGCCCTCGGTCGCGACGTGGGCGGCGGCGCCCTCGGTGGTGGCGAGGGCGAGTCCCAGCACGTCGCCGGTGCCCGAGCCCCACGTGCCCTCGAGGTGGACGCCGACCCGCTCGCCGGTGCGGGCGTGCTCAGCAAGCCAGTCGGCCACCTGGCCGGGCGCAAGGCGGGTCATGTCGAGGGCGAAGCCGGAGTCGTCGATCTCCTCCTCGGACTGCAGCGTCTCGAAGAGCCGGTCGCGCAGCACCCGGAACTCGAGGCCGTCGAAGAGGGTGTGCACCTCCTGGCGGTCCCACGGCTGGATCGCCAGGTCGCCGGGGGCGAGCGGGAGGTCGAGGTCGCACACCAGCGCGTTGAGCTGGCGGTTCCTGATCACGTCGTCAAGGTGCTCGCGCAGGCTCTCGCCGGCCTTCCCCTTGATCTCCTCCGCGCGGTTCACGACGTTCTCCAGGCCGTCGTAGAGCGTGATCCACTTCGCGGCGGTCTTGGGACCGACCCCGGGCACGCCGGGCAGGTTGTCGGAGGTCTCGCCGACCAGGGCGGCCAGCTCGGGGTAGCGGGCGGGCGGCAGGCCGTAGCGCTCCTCCACGGCGGCAGGCGTCATCCGCTTCATCTCCGAGACGCCGCGCATCGGGTAGATGACCGTGGTGGTGTCGTTGACCAGCTGGAAGGAGTCGCGGTCCCCGGAGCAGATCAGGACCTCGAAGCCCTCGGCAGTCGCCTGCGTCGCGAGCGTGCCGATGATGTCGTCGGCCTCGAAGCCGACCTTCTCGATGAAGGGGACGCGCAGGGCGTTGAGCACCTCCTTGATCAGCGAGACCTGGCCCTGGAACTCGTCGGGGGACTTCGCCCGGTTGGCCTTGTAGTCGGCGTACGCGTCGGCGCGGAAGGTCGCCCGCGAGACGTCGAAGGCGACCGCGAGGTGGGTCGGCTGCTCGTCGCGGAGCACGTTGATCAGCATCGCGGTGAAGCCGTAGACCGCGTTCGTGTGCTGCCCGGTCGTGGTGGAGAAGTTCTCCACCGGCAGCGCGTAGAAGGCTCGGTAGGCCAGCGAGTGACCGTCGAGCAGGAGGAGGCGGGGACGGGCGGGGGTGGAAGGCGACGCTGACACGGATTCGACCCTAACGGTTGACGCCGACAGGTGGCTCGGCGGAGGGCAGTCCGGCCAGGCTCAGGCGGTGTCCTGGCGACGACGCATGGAGCGACGCTGGGCCAGCACCTCGACGAGGTGCCGGTTGCCGCGCTGCCCGCGCTCGGGGGTGAGCTTCTTGCGCAGCCCGGCGACGCTGGAGTGGCGCACCGTCCCGAGCGTGACCAGCCCGAGCCGGGCGAAGAAGCGGTTGGTCTCCCGGTTGCCGTCGGTGATCGCGGTGACCTCGTGGATGTCCTTCTCCTCGGCCCAGGTCACGGCGGCCTCCAGCAGGGCGTGGGCGTAGCCGTGCCGCCGGAAGGGCTGCGAGACGACGAGGTAGGAGGTGTGCACGGCCGACTCCATCGACAACGGGGAGACCGGGCCGCGGGAGAGCTTGACCGCCGCCACGATGCGGCCCTCGTGCTCTGCGACGAGCAGTCGCTGGTCCGGGTCGGCAGCCACGGTGGCCAGGGCGCGCTCGGCGTCCTCCAGCGTCCTTCCGGGATGCCCTCCCGGACGCGGCGTCACGCACCAGATCTTGATGAGGGCGTCGGCGTCGTCAGGGCACGCGTCACGGATCTGCGGGGGTTGGCGCGCCATGGATGCCCCTTCCCTGCTGTCGCTGTGACCGGACATGATCTGCGGCGACGGTGAGAGACTGACGCCGCTTTGGATGAACACTAAAGGAGATTGGGTGCTCCCCGGAATCGGTACGGCCGTGAACGTTGTCACGGTGCTCATCGGCAGCACGGTCGGCGTACTCGTGGGACACCGCCTGCCCGAGCGCACGCGCAAGGTGGTCACCGACGGTCTGGGCCTGGTCACCCTGCTCATCGCCGGCACCTCGGCCATGGCCGTGGGCGACGAGGTGCTCAGCGACGCGGTCGGCTCCTCGGCACCCATGCTGATCGTCCTCGGGGCCGTGCTCATCGGCGGGATCACCGGGTCGCTGCTGCGGATCGAGGACCGGCTGGAGGGGTTCGGCGGGCTGCTGCAGCGTGCCGCCGTACGCCGCTTCGGGGCCGGCGGCGGGAGCGAGGCGCGGGAGCGGTTCATCCAGGGTTTCGTGATCAGCTCGCTGGTCTTCTGCGTCGGTCCGCTGACGATCCTGGGCTCGATCAACGAGGGGCTCGGCAACGGCGCGGACCAACTGCTGCTCAAGTCGGCCCTCGACGGCTTCGCCTCGATCGCGTTCGCGGCCTCCTTCGGCTGGGGCGTCGCGGCCAGCGTCCTGGCGCTGATCGCGATCCAGGGCAGCCTCACCGCCCTGGGAGCCGGGCTCGGCAGCTTCGTGCCCGACGCCCACCTCAGCGCGCTCACGGCCACCGGCGGCCTGCTCCTCGTCGGGGTGGCCCTGCGCCTGCTCGACCTCAAGCAGGTCAAGGTCGCCGACCTGCTCCCGGCACTACTGGTCGCCCCGCTGCTCACCGAGCTGGTGATCGCGCTCCGCTGAGCGGGCGGCCAGCGGATCCGGACCCAGCCAAGTCACTCGCCAGGAGCGGAGACGTTCCCCATGTCCGGGCCGTGGGAGACGACGCCGTCGGCGACCTGGCGCATCGAGAGCCGCAGGTCCATCGCGGTCTTCTGGATCCAGCGGAACGCCTCCGGCTCGCTGAGCCCGAGGCTCTGCTGGAGCACGCCCTTCGCGCGGTCGACGGTCTTGCGCGTCTCGAGGCGCTCGGTCAGATCGGCGACCTCGGACTCGACCTGGCGCAGCTCCTGGAACCGGCTGACCGCCATCTCGATGGCCGGCACCAGGTCGGTGTGGTCGAAGGGCTTGACCAGGTAGGCCATCGCCCCGGCGTCGCGCGCCCGGTCCACCAGGTCGCGCTGGCTGAACGCCGTGAGGATCACCACCGGGGCGATCCGCTTCGCCGCGATCAGCTCCGCGGCTGCGATCCCGTCGAGCCGGGGCATCTTCACGTCGAGGATCACCAGGTCGGGCAGGTGCTGCTCGACGAGCTCGACCGCCTTCTCCCCGTCCTCGGCCTGGCCGACGACGTCGTACCCCTCCTCGGCCAGCATCTCGGCGAGGTCGAGCCGGATCAGCGCCTCGTCCTCGGCGATCACCACCCGGCGGCGTACCCCCGGGCCACCGGTCCCCGCAGTCTCTCGGCTCGCTGTGCTTGGGCCCGTCGACGCACCCGGACGGCGTGAGGGAGGCGGGCCGGGGACGGCGGGCGGAGTGGCGGTCACATGCGGGAGGTTAGCGCCACCCGGGCTCCGGTACCGTTGGCGCTCGTCACGCCGGGTTGGCGAAATCGGTAAACGCAATGGTCTCAAACACCATCGTCTGAAAAGACTTGTGGGTTCAAGTCCCACACCCGGCACCACGCACCACCTCCCCGTCCCCCTGTTCCAGCAGGGCGGGACGGTCCAGGAGGGCGCGCAGGGCACCCCGATTCTTCCCGATCGAGGTCGAAGTGGGTTAGTCCAGTTGACCATTCATGTTTCGACTCGGCTACGAACGGCCGTGATCCTTGACACTCCCTCCCCCTGCGAGAAACCTTCTCGCAGCGGTCTCGTCCGAGGCCCGACACACGTGGCCCGCAAGGGCCCCGGTCAACGGAGGAAATTGCATGCGGACTCGCCCCCTGGCGAAGCTTGCCGCCATCGGTCTCGTAGGCGCACTCGCGCTCACCGGTTGCGGAAGCTCGGAGAAGAAGGACGAAGACTCGGGCTTGAGCGGCGGTAGCGGTGCCAGCAGCGGCGACACCTACACCATCGCGTTCCAGGGCCCGTTGTCCGGTGACAACCAGCAGCTGGGCATCAACGAGGTGCAGGGCGCCGAGCTGGCCATCAACCAGGCCAACGAGAGCGGCGACCTCGACTTCAAGCTGAAGCTGCTCAAGGCCGACGACATCGGCGACCAGTCCAAGGCCCCCTCGGCCGCCCAGCAGGTCCTCCAGGACTCCACCGTGGTCGGCGTCGTCGGCCCCGCGTTCTCCGGGCCCACCAAGGCGGTCGCCAAGACCTACGGCGACGCGAACGTCGGGCTGATCAGCCCCTCGGCCACCAACCCCGACCTGACCGCGCAGGGCTTCACCACCTTCCACCGGATCGTCCCCGCCGACAACGTCGAGGGCGTCCAGGCTGCCGACTGGCTCTCCAAGAAGGCCAAGAAGGTCTTCGTGATCGACGACCTGAGCGAGTACGGCAAGGGCGCGGGCGACCAGGTCCGGGCGCAGCTGAAGAAGAACGGCACCGAGGTCATCTCCGAGGGCGTCGACGCCAAGACCGACGACTACGGCCCGATCGCGACCCAGGTCGCCCGGTCCGGCGCGCAGGCGATGTTCTACGGCGGGTACGACGCCCAGGCCGTCAAGCTGGCCAAGGCACTCAAGGCGGCCAACTTCAGCGGGATCCCGGTGGGCGGCAACGGCGTGAAGTCGTCGGTGTTCTCCGACGGTGCCGGTGCTGCCGGTGACGGCTGGTTCTTCTCCTGTGGCTGCCTCGACGCCGTCACGGCCCCCGGTGCCGAGGACTTCACCGCGGCCTACAAGGAGGCCTACCAGGACGACCCGTCCACGTACTCCCCCGAGGCCTACGACGCTGCCAACGCCATGATCGAGGCCATCAAGGCCGCCAAGGCCGACGGCGAGGTCACCCGTGAGTCGGTGGCCAAGGCGATCAAGGAGCTCGACTACAAGGGCATCACCACCACCATCAAGTTCCAGGAGAACGGTGAGCTGGAGGAGTCCTCGCAGGTGATCAACCTGTTCGAGCAGAAGGACGGCGCGATCTCGGTCGTCGGAGACATCCGGGAGCAGAGCTGACCTCACGGGGTCAGAGCTGCACTTGACATGACACGAAGCGGTGCGCGCGCCAACCGGCGGGCGCACCGCTTTGTGTGAGCAAGAGATCCATTCCGCTCCATGTGTGCCTGGGAGGGCGACCGGCGAATGCAAGACTTCCTCAACTTCCTCGTTCTCGGACTGACCCGAGGTTCGATGTATGCGCTGATCGCGCTGGGCTACACGCTCGTGTACGGCGTGCTGCAGCTGATCAACTTCGCGCACAGCGAGGTGTTCATGGCCGGTGCGTTCGGCAGCTACCTGGTGGTCAACCAGGTGGCCGGCGACACCTTCCTGCCCTGGTACGGCGTCATCGGGGTCCTCCTGCTGGGCCTCGTCTCCGGCGGGGCCGTGGGCGCCGTGGTCGCACTCGGTCTCGAACGCGTGGCCTACCGGCCGCTGCGCCGCCGCGGAGCACCCCGGCTGGCCTTCCTGATCAGTGCGATCGGGATGTCGTTCTTCCTCTCCCAGCTCGCCGGCAAGCTGTTCAACCGGCAGAAGAACAACTTCTTCCCCTCCTACTTCGACGCCAACAAGCGTCTCCTCGACATCGGGGGCGTCCACATCACGCTCCTGCAGGTGATCATCGTGGTCTCCGCGGTCGTGATGATGGTCTTCTTGGACCAGCTGGTCTCCCAGACCAAGCTGGGCCGCAGCATCCGCGGCGTGGCCGAGGACGCACCCACCGCAGCCCTGATGGGCATCGACATCGACCGCACCATCGCGCGCACGTTCATCATCGGCGGCGCCCTCGGTGGCGCGGCCGGATTCCTGTTCGGCACCGCCTTCGGGTTCTTCAACACGATGGGCTTCATCCCCGGCGTCAAGGCGTTCGCCGCCGCCGTCCTCGGTGGCATCGGCAACATCCGCGGCGCCATGCTGGGAGGCCTGCTCCTCGGGGTGGTCGAGGCCCTCGTGCCCACCGCCCCCTGGTCGGGCGGACAGTCCTGGATCGGGCTGGAGTGGACCGACGTGGTGGCCTTCGTGGTCCTGGTCCTGATCCTGGTCTTCCGACCATCCGGCATTCTCGGCGAGCGTCTCGGGAGGGCCGCATGAAGCGCGAATCGGAGCTCAGCATCCACCTCAAGCGCCTGGGCAGCTGCCTGTTGCTCGGCTTCGTCCTCGCGCTCATGATCGGCAAGCACGAGGGCAGCCAGAGCGACTACGGGTACGCCTTCCGCGAGGCGGTCCTCAAGCCACGCATCTTCGTCTTCCTCGGCATCGGCGTACTGGTCTACCTGCTGGTGACGTTCTGGCCGCGCGTCCAGCCCTACCTCAAGCGCCCGGGCGTGCGTCCGCTGGCCGCGGGCGCCATCACGGTGCTCGCCGCCAACGCGCTGCTGCGCTGGACCGACAGCGGGCAGATCGACGGTGGCAAGCTGGGCGCCCTCGCCAAGGCCTCGGCCGACACCGGGGCCCTGGACTTCCTGACCCGGGCGTTCTTCGGCACCATCGTGCCCGGCACCCCCTGGATCCTGCTGGTGGTCGTGGTCGTCCTCTCCGCCGCCGCGATCGTCCTGGGCAACAGCACGATCGCCTGGACCACCGCCGGCCTCTCGGCGCTGGTCGGCTTCTGGGGGCTGTACGCGCAGATCCAGGTCCGGGACTTCCTCGGCGCCCCCGACCACTCCACGGGCGCCCTGGTGGCCCTGCTCGGCTACCTGACCATCACCACGTCCACGGTGGTGATGGCGCGGTCCTCGGCCAAGGTCGCCGACACCCGCGGCTTCATCGACGAGGTCTTCTCCTGGCGTCCGGGCCTGCCGCTGGTGGTCCTCGGGCTCGTGGTCGGCCTGATGTCGATGCTTTGGGCGTCCTGGTTCTCCCCCACCAACACCAACGACTCCCTGCTCGACCTCAGCTCGCGCTTCTCCGGCTCCGGCATCAACGGCCTCACCTCGGCGTACCTCAGCTGGCTGGTGTGGGTGCTGTTCCTGGCCACGGTGGGCATCGCCGGCGCTGCGACGTACCTGCGTCGCCGCGACCTCGGCTGGGTGACGCTGGTGCTGGGCGTCGCCTCGGTGCTGATCACCCTGATGGTGCTGCACGACTTCACCGCCGTCGCCGCCGAGGCCGGCTTCGACGGGGTCACCAAGGCGTGGAAGAACACCGGCGTCGGTGGCTGGCTGCTGTGCGCGGTCTTCACCATGCTCGCCGGTGCGGGCTGGATCGTGGCCACCCATGAGAAGACCGACGACGTCGTGGTCACGGCCGCGCTCGACGGCGACTCCGACCACCTGGCCACGACCTCGGCCAACTTCGGCAAGGTCGCCCTGTTCGTGGTCATCGCCGCAGCGCTGTTCTACCCGCCGATGGCGACCCCGTTCTGGCAGTCCGTGCTGGTCTCCCAGATCGGCATCTACGTCCTGCTCGCGATCGGGCTCAACGTCGTCGTGGGCTGGGCCGGGCTGCTCGACCTCGGGTTCATCGCCTTCTACGCGATCGGCTCCTACACCACGGCGTACCTCGTCGGGGCGCTGCCGGTGAAGCCCCCGGAGTGGCTGATCCTGCCGCCGCTCGCGGCGATCCCGTTCGCGATCGTGATCTGCCTGATGGCGGGCGTGACCCTGGGTGCGCCCACGCTGCGGTTGCGCGGCGACTACCTCGCGATCGTCACCCTGGGCTTCGGCGAGATCATCCGGATCGCGGCGGTCAACAACCCCGGCGGCTTCACCAACGGTCCCCGGGGCGCGATCAACATCCCGCACCCCGAGATCGACCTCGGCTTCTTCTCGTTCAAGTGGGGCCTGGACTCCTTGCCCTACTGGTACCTGCTGCTGGTGCTGGTCTGCCTGATCGTGCTGCTGTTCACGCGCCTGGAGAACTCCCGGCTCGGGCGCGCCTGGGCCGCGATCCGCGAGGACGAGGTGGCGGCGCAGGCCACCGGCATCAACACGATGCGGGTCAAGCTGCTGGCGTTCGCGATCGGCGCCTCCACCTCGGGTGTGGCCGGCGTGTTCTTCGCCAGCCAGGTCGGCGTGATCAGCCCGGACAACTTCCTGCTGAACAACTCGATCCTGGTCGTGGCCTACGTCGTCTTCGGCGGCATGGGCTCGCTCCCGGGCGCGATGGCCGGTGCCGCCGTACTCACCTGGCTGCCGGAGTTCCTCAAGGACCAGGTCCCCGCCGAGGACCGGCAGATGTGGATCGGTGCGGTTATCTTGCTGATGATGATCTTCCGTCCCGCCGGCCTCATCCCGGCCAAGCGCCGCAAGGCCGAGCTCTCCGGGCTCGACCGTCCCAGGAGTGCCGAACCCGCGGTCGTCCCGGCCGCCGAGGGGAGCTGAGATGACCACGACCGCACCCGAGCACGCCGAAGGCGCGACGACCCACGACATCGTCTACGACGTCAAGGACGTCACGCTCCGCTTCGGCGGTGTCACCTCGCTGAGCAACATCTCCCTGGAGATGCGCCGGGGCGAGATCCTGGCGGTGATCGGGCCCAACGGCGCCGGAAAGACCTCGCTGTTCAACTCGCTCACCGGGGTCTACACCCCCCAGGAGGGCACCATCACCCTGGCTGCCCGGGTCGGCGACTCGATGCAGAGCGTGCTCGGCAAGAAGACGCACGTGATCAACCGGATGGGCGTGGCCCGCACCTTCCAGAACATCCGGCTGTTCCCGGCGCTCACCGCGCTGGAGAACGTCAAGGTGGGGGTCGAGACCCGGCAGAAGGCCGGCCCGATCGCGGCGATGCTGGGGATGCCCTGGCAGCGGCGCGAGGAGCGCGAGTCGACGGAGAAGGCCTACGAGCTGCTGCGGTTCGTGGGGCTCACCCGTCGCGCCAACGAGCTCGCCGGCTCGCTGGCGTACGGCGAGCAGCGGCGCCTCGAGATCGCCCGCGCCCTCGGGACCGACCCCGGCGTGATCCTCCTCGACGAGCCGGCCGCGGGCACCAACCCCGTGGAGAAGCAGGAGCTGGCCGCGCTGATCCAGAAGATCAACGTGGAGGACAACATCTCGGTGCTGCTGATCGAGCACGACATGAAGCTCGTGATGTCGGTCGCGCACCGCCTGATCGTGCTGAACTTCGGCGAGAAGATCGCCGAGGGGACCCCCGAGCAGATCCAGCGCGACCCCGCGGTGGTCGCCGCCTACCTCGGTACCTCCGAGGACGAGGCGCAGGCGATGACCGAGGGCCTCGAGGTCCACGCGATCGAGGTGGACGAGTCCGTCCTCGACGAGCCCGGCGGCCCCACCGGCACCGACCCCCAAGGAGAGAAGCGATGAGCCTGCTCGAGGTCGATGACATCGAGGTGCGCTACGGCGCCATCCGCGCGCTCAAGGGCGTCTCCTTCCACGTGGAGGAGGGCGAGGTCGTCGCGCTGCTCGGCGCCAACGGTGCGGGCAAGACGACCACCCAGAAGACCGTCTCGGGGATGATGCGGCCCTCCCTCGGCGAGATCCGGTTCGACGGCCTCCGGATCGACGGGCTGCCCGCGCACGACCTGATCAGCCTGGGCATCTGCCACGTCCCCGAGGGCCGGCGGGTGTTCCCCCGGATGACGGTGGCCGAGAACCTCGAGATGGGCGCGTTCCGGTTCAAGCGGCCCGACCAGCAGGTCCTCGCGCGCTGCTACGAGTACTTCCCGCGGCTGCTGGAGCGCAAGGCACAGCTGGCCGGGACGCTGTCGGGTGGTGAGCAGCAGATGCTCGCGATCGCGCGCGCCCTGATGGGCAAGCCCCGGCTGCTGCTGCTCGACGAGCCCTCGATGGGGCTCGCCCCGCTGATCGTCCGCCAGATCTTCGACATCGTCCGCGAGATCAACTCCACCGGGGTCACGGTGCTGATCGTGGAGCAGAACGCCGCGCAGGCGCTCTCCCTGGCCGATCGTGGCTACGTGCTGGAGACCGGCGAGCTGGTGCTCTCGGGCACCGGCCAGGAGCTGCTGGCCGACGACCGCATCCGCGCCGCCTACCTCGGCGAGGAGATCACCGCCTGAGCGGTGGCCCCCCTCTGCGATTGAGGTGTGATATCGGCAGCCCTCCGGGCCGACTGGTGCGTCCCATCCGCGCGGATCGCGGCATGGTCGGGCGGATGCCCGCTGGGCGGAATGGTCGGGCGGATGCCCGCTGGGCGGAATGGTCGGGCGGATGCCCGCTGGGCGGAATGGTCGGGCAGAGCCCGTATGGCGGCCGTGGAGTGCGTTCAGGAACCATCCGACCAGTTGGGAGCCCAGGCAACGAGTCGGTCAGCGAACCCGTCGGTGTCGTGGGGCGAGCGAATCGGGCGACCGCGGTAGAAGGATGTGCCGCTGCGGGCAGTCAACGTAAGTTGACGATCATAGAGAAGTCAACTAGGGTTGACCGCATGGCCGATGTTGATCTTGCATGGATCACCGAGCACACCGATCCCCTCCAAGCGTTGCGCGAAGCGACCGCGCTGCGCCGCCGACTGGAAGGACACGAAGAGGTCCTGGTCCACCGTGCCCGCGTGTCAGGGACCACGTGGGCACAGATTGCCGAGGCGCTCGGCGTCTCGAAGCAAGCCGTCCACAAGAAGTACGGGGGCCGGCACCTGTTCGGCCGCACGGAGGCATGACGATGATCAACTCGCTCCTTGACGATCTGTCAGGACGAACAGCGCAACGACTCGGCGCTGGACAGCGTGGTGTCGTGGTGGTGGGTGCGCTGCACGGCAGGCAGTCCGCAGTGCACGGCGCAGATCCCGGCACGCAGTTCGAGATCGGTTCCATCACCAAGACGTTCACCGCGCTCGCCTTGGCCCAGCTCGCCGTGCGCGGCGTCGTGGGGCTGGACCAACCCCTGAGCGACCTCCTACCTCGTGACATCACGGCCCCCCAGCGCGGCGGCGAGGTCATCAGGCTGAGGCACCTGGCCTCCCACACTTCTGGGTTACCAAGGCTTCCCAAGGGGACCCTGCCATGGGGCCTGTTGCGAGCAGACCCCTACGCCGGATGCACCGGCGAGCTCCTGATGGACGGGTTGCGGCGCACCCGTTTGCGATCGGTGCCCGGCACCCGCTTCTGCTACTCCAACCTCGGCGCCGGCTTGCTCGGATTCGTCCTGGCACGCCACACCGAGACCGACTACGACTCGCTCGTCCAGGCCGAGATCTGCCGGCATCTGGGCATGACAGACACCCGCGTGGTCCTCGATCTCGAAGGCGCAGCCCGGTTGGCCCCCGGTCACTCCCGCACGGGACGACCACGCCCACCGTGGCACCTGGCCGCCCTCGCCGGTGCCGGCGGCCTTCACTCGACGGTTCCCGACCTGCTCAGGCTCGCGCGGGCCCACCTCGGCCCCGCCCCCGAAGAACTCGCCGAAGCGATCGCTCTCAACCGCACGACCGCGCACCGCATCAACGCACGAGCTGCGATCCATCCCGGCTGGATCGCAGCCAACCTGCCGCGCACCCAGCATCGAGTCATGTTCCACAGTGGCGGCACGGGTGGATATCGCAGCCTGCTGGCTATAGCCCCCGAACACGGCGCCGCAGTCGTGATCCTCAACGCCAACAACCGACCCGTGGATCGTCCCGGCCTCAAGCTGCTCGGGCAGATCATCGACTCCGGACCCGGATTCGGGTCCGATCCCGTCCCGGCCGCCGCCTGACCGACCTGACGTGGGTAGAGAGCTCGGCGAAGTAGCGACCGGTCGCAGTCGGCGGAGTCAGCCAACGGATCCCGCGCATTCACGTGCCCCGCCCTGCGGCGCACGACTCCGGATGCAACGGATGATCGCCTCAACTAACCGATGCGTCCGACGTCAGAGGCACAACATGCTCGGCACTATCACACCTCAATCGCATAGGGGGGCGGTGGCGGCGCGGCCGCGATCAGAGTCGGCGTCAGGGCTGGCGGCGGTACGCCGGCGCGACGCCCTTGATCGCGTCGCCCATCCGGTGGATCCGCAGGGCGTTGGTCGATCCCGGTATGCCCGGAGGCGCTCCGGCGATGATCACCACGAGGTCGCCCTCCTTGACCCGCCCGATCTTGAGCAGCTGCTCGTCGACCTGGCGGACCATCTCGTCGGTGTGCTCGACCCTCGCCGTCAGGAAGGTCTCCACGCCCCAGCTCAGCGAGAGCTGGGAGCGGACCACGGACTCGGGGGTGAACGCCAGGACCTGGATCCGGCCCCGGTAGCGAGCCAGTCGTCGCGCGGAGTCGCCGCTCTGGGTGAACGCTACGAGGTACTTCGCACCCACCCGCTCGGCCACCTCGGCTGCGGCCTTGGCGATCACGCCACCACGGGTCTTCGGCTGCCAGTCGATCGCGGCCATGTGGTGCAGCTCGTGGTCCTCGGTCGAGCTGATGATCCGTGCCATCGTCCGCACGGTCTCGATGGGGTACTCCCCCACGCTGGTCTCCCCGGAGAGCATCACCGCGTCAGCGCCGTCGAGGACCGCGTTGGCGACGTCGGAGGCCTCGGCACGCGTCGGTGCCGGGTTGGTGATCATCGACTCGAGCATCTGGGTCGCCACGATCACCGGCTTGGCATTGCGCCGCGCCTTCTCGACCACCCGCTTCTGCAGGAACGGGACGTCCTCGAGCGGGCACTCCACGCCCAGGTCGCCGCGCGCCACCATGAAGCCGTCGAAGGCCTTGATGATCTCGTCGAGGTTCTCGATGGCCTGCGGCTTCTCGATCTTGGCGATGACCGGCAGCAGCACACCCTCCTCGCGCATGATCTTGCGGACGTCGTCGGCGTCCGCGGCCGAGCGCACGAAGGACAGGGCGATGAAGTCGACCGTCAGGTGCAGGCCCCAGCGCAGGTCCTCGATGTCCTTCTCCGACATCGCCGGCACGCTCACCGGGACACCGGGGAGGTTGATGCCCTTGTGGTCGCTGACGCGCCCTCCCGTGACCACGACCGTGTGCACGTCGGTCCCGCTGACCTCGACCACCCGCAGGCGCACCTTGCCGTCGTCGATCAGGATCTGGTCGCCCGCGCCGACGTCCCCGGGAAGCCCCGGGTAGGTCGTGGGGGCGACCTCGTTGTCGCCCTCGATGTCCCGGGTCGTGATGGTGAAGGCCTGACCGGTGGTGATCCGGGTCGACCCCTCCCGGAAGCGACCGAGCCGGATCTTGGGGCCCTGGAGGTCCACGAAGATCCCGACCCCGTGGCCGCTCTCGTCCGAGGCCTGCCGCACCCGGCGGTAGATCTGCTCGTGGTCGGCGTAGGTGCCGTGACTGAGGTTGAGCCGGGCCACGTCCATGCCGGCGTCGACGAGCTCACGGATCCGTTCCGCGGATGAAGTAGCCGGACCAAGGGTGCACACGATCTTTGCTCTTCGCACCCGCCGACCCTATCCGGCCGGACTTGAACGATCCAAGGCGACCGCCCACCAGATGCGCCCGGGTTCCCTGCCGGGGACCCGGACGCATCGGTGCGGTCAGTTGATCAGGCGGTCAGCGGCCGCTCGGCCGGCGAGACCGGCGCGTGCAGCGTCGTGGTGCCGGTGAGCCAGGTGTCGACCGCGGCTGCGGCCGCGCGGCCCTCGGCGATCGCCCAGACGATCAGCGACTGGCCACGGCCCACGTCACCGGCGACGAAGACGCCCTCGACCGAGGAGGAGTACCCGTTGTCGCGGGCCACGTTGCCGCGCTCGTCGAGCTCCACGCCCAGCTGCTCGATGAGCCCTTCGCGCTCCGGACCGGTGAAGCCCATGGCGAACAGCACCAGCTCGGCCGGGATCTCGCGCTCGGTCCCCTCGACGTCCTGGAACTTGCCGTCCTTGAACTCCGCGTCACAGACCCGCAGCGCCCGGACGTTGCCGTCCTCGTCGCCGAGGAACTCCTGGGTGGAGATCGAGTAGACACGCTCGCCGCCCTCCTCGTGTGCCGAGGAGACGCGGAAGAGCATCGGGTACGTCGGCCAGGGCTGGTTGCCCGGACGGGTCTCCCCCGGCCGGTCCATGATCTCCAGCTGCGTGATCGACTTCGCGCCCTGACGGATCGAGGTGCCCAGGCAGTCGGCGCCGGTGTCGCCGCCGCCGATGATCACGACGTTCTTGCCGGCAGCGCTGATCTGTCCCTCGACCGTCTCGCCGAGCGAGGCCCGGTTGGACTGCGGCAGGAACTCCATCGCCTGGTGGATGCCGCCGAGGTCACGCCCCGGTGCGGGCAGGTCGCGGGCAGCCGTCGCCCCCATCGCCAGTACGACGGCGTCGTAGCGCTCCAGGAGCGCCGGTCCGGTCATCGCGGCCCCGACGTCGACGCCGGCGCGGAACACGGTGCCTTCGCGCCGCATCTGGTCCAGCCGCCGGTCGAGGACCTTCTTCTCCATCTTGAACTCGGGGATGCCGTAGCGCAGCAGGCCGCCGATCTTGTCCGCGCGCTCGTAGACCGCGACGGTGTGCCCGGCGCGGGTGAGCTGCTGCGCGGTGGCCAGGCCGGCAGGGCCGGAGCCGATCACCGCGACGGTCTTGCCCGAGAGCCACTCAGGTGGCTGGGGGCGTACGGCGCCGGAATCCCATGCGCGGTCCGCGATCGTGACCTCGACGTTCTTGATCGTCACGGGATCCTGGTTGATGCCGAGCACGCAGGCCGTCTCGCACGGAGCGGGGCAGAGCCGGCCGGTGAACTCGGGGAAGTTGTTCGTGGCGTGCAGCCGCTCGATCGCCGCGTCCCAGTCGTCGCGCCAGACGAGGTCGTTCCACTCCGGGATGATGTTGCCCAGCGGGCAACCCTGGTGGCAGAACGGGATGCCGCAGTCCATGCAGCGTCCGGCCTGGGTCTTGATGATCGGCAGCAGGGCCCGGCCCGGCCCACCGGGGTAGACCTCGTTCCAGTCCTGCTTGCGCTCCTCGACCGGGCGCCGCTCGGCGACCTCGCGGCCGTTCTTGAGGAAGCCCTTGGGGTCAGCCATGAGCAGGCACCTTCCTTGATGCAGTGACTTCGGGCACGGACCGGCTCTCACCCATGGAGCGAATCCATCATCGCGGTGGCGACCTCGTTCTCCTCGAGCCCGTCGGCCTCGGCCTTCGCCTTGGCCTCCATCACGACGCGGTAGTCCCGCGGGATCACCTCGGTGAACCTGGTCAGCGCGGTCTCCCAGTCGGCGAGCAGCTCCTCGGCGATCTCGGAGCCGGTCTCCTCCAGGTGCGTGCGCACCAGGTCCTCGAGCTCGCCGGCCGCGTCGCCGCTGACCGGGCCGAGCTCGACGAGCTCCTTGTTGACCCGGAAGTCCTTGAGGTCCAGGACCCAGGCGACACCGCCGGACATGCCGGCGGCGAAGTTGCGTCCGGTCTTGCCGAGGACGGCGACCCGGCCACCGGTCATGTACTCGCAGCCGTGGTCGCCCACGCCCTCGGTGACCACGGAGGCCCCGGAGTTGCGGACGGCGAAGCGCTCCCCCACACCTCCGCGGATGAAGATCTGCCCCGAGGTCGCGCCGTAGGCGATCGTGTTCCCCGCGATGATCTGCTTGGACGCCTCGAAGGTGGCGGCGCGGTCGGGACGTACGACGATCCGGCCTCCCGAGAGCCCCTTGCCGACGTAGTCGTTGGCGTCGCCCTCGAGCCGCAGGGTGATCCCCTTGGGCACGAACGCCCCGAAGGACTGCCCCGCCGAACCGACCAGGGTGATGTCGATGGTGCCCTCCGGCAGCCCCTCGCCCCGGTAGCGCTTGGTCACCTCGTGACCCAGCATCGTGCCGACGGTGCGGTTGACGTTGCGGATCGACACCTGGGCCCGGACCGGCTCACCGTTCTCCAGCGCGTCCGCGCTGAGCCGGATCAGCTCGACGTCGAGCGCCCGGTCGAGACCGTGGTCCTGCGGCTTGACGTTGCGCCGGGCCGTGTCCTCGTGCAGCTCGGGCACGTGGAAGATCGGCGAGATGTCCAGCCCGGCGGCCTTCCAGTGGTTGACCGCCTCGGCGGCGTCGAGCACGTCGGCGTGGCCGATCGCCTCGTCGAGACTGCGGAAGCCGAGCTCGGCGAGCAGCTCACGAACCTCCTCGGCGACGTACTCGAAGAAGTTGACGACGTGCTCGGCCTTGCCCGCGTACCGCTCACGCAGCACGGGGTTCTGCGTGGCCACTCCCACCGGGCAGGTGTCGAGGTGGCACACCCGCATCAGGATGCAGCCGGAGACCACGAGCGGAGCCGTGGCGAAGCCGTACTCCTCGGCGCCGAGCAGGGCCGCGACGATGACGTCCCGGCCGGTCTTGAGCTGGCCGTCGGTCTGCACGACGATCCGGTCGCGCAGGCCGTTGAGGAGCAGCGTCTGCTGGGTCTCGGCCAGGCCGAGCTCCCAGGGTCCGCCGGCGTGCTTGAGCGAGGTCAGCGGCGCGGCACCCGTGCCACCGTCGTGGCCCGAGATCAGCACCACGTCCGCGTGCGCCTTCGAGACACCCGCGGCGACCGTGCCGACACCCACCTCGGCGACGAGCTTGACGTGCACGCGCGCCGACGGGTTGGCGTTCTTGAGGTCGTGGATCAGCTGGGCCAGGTCCTCGATGGAGTAGATGTCGTGGTGCGGCGGCGGGGAGATCAGGCCGACGCCCGGCGTGCTGTGCCGGGTCTTGGCCACCCACGGGTAGACCTTGTTGCCCGGCAGCTGCCCGCCCTCGCCCGGCTTGGCGCCCTGGGCCATCTTGATCTGGATGTCGTCGGAGTTGGTCAGGTAGTCGGAGGTGACGCCGAAGCGTCCCGAGGCAACCTGCTTGATCGACGAGCGGCGCTCGGGGTCGTAGAGACGCTCCGCGTCCTCGCCGCCCTCACCGGTGTTCGACTTGCCGCCGAGCCGGTTCATCGCCACGGCCAGCGTGGTGTGCGCCTCCTCGGAGATCGAGCCGTAGGACATCGCACCGGTGGAGAACCGCTTCACGATCTCGGAGACCGGCTCGACCTCGTCGATGTCGATCGGCTCGCGGCCGGTGGCCTCGGAGTCCTTGAACCGGAACAGCCCGCGCAGCGTCATCAGCCGCTCGGCCTGTCCGTTGACCCGGGCGGTGTACTGCTTGAACACGTCGTACTTGCCGGCCCGGGTGGAGTGCTGGAGCCGGAAGACGGTCTCGGGGTCGAACAGGTGCAGCTCACCCTCGCGGCGCCACTGGTACTCCCCGCCGACCTCGAGCTCGCGGTGGGCCGGGGCGATGCCGCCGACGGGGTACGCCGTGCGGTGCCGCAGCGCGACCTCCTCGGCGATCACGTCGAGGCCGATGCCACCGAGCTTGGAGGTGGTGCCGGTGAAGTACTGGTCGACGAGCTCCTGGGAGAGGCCGAGGGCCTCGAAGATCTGCGCGCCGGTGTAGGAGGCGACGGTGGAGACGCCCATCTTCGACATCACCTTCAGGACGCCCTTGCCCAGCGACTTCACCAGGTTGGCGACGGCCTTCTCGGGCTCGACCTTGACGTAGTAGCCGTCGCGAGCGAGGTCCTCGACGGTCTCCATCGCCAGGTAGGGGTTGACCGCCGCGGCGCCGTACCCGATCAGGGTGGCGACGTGGTGCACCTCGCGGACGTCACCGGCCTCGACGATGACGCCGACCTGGGTGCGGGTCTTCTCTCGCACCAGGTGGTGGTGAACGGCTGCGGTCATCAGCAGCGAGGGGATCGGCGCCTTGGTGGCGTCGCTGTGCCGGTCGGAGAGCACGATCACGCGGGCTCCGGCCGCGATCGCCTCGCTGACCTCGGTGCAGATCTCCGCGAGCCGGTCGGCCAGGGCGGCCCCGCCGCCCTTGACGTCGTAGAGACCGCGGGAGACGTGGGTGATGAACCCCGGCATGTCGCCGTCGTGGTTGATGTGCCGGATCTTGACCAGCTCGTCGTTGGTGATCACCGGGAACGGCAGCACCACCTGCCGGCACGAGGCCGGCGTCGGGTCGAGCAGGTTGGCCTCGGGGCCGATGGTGCCGTTGAGGCTGGTCACCAGCTCCTCACGGATGGCGTCCAGCGGCGGGTTCGTCACCTGCGCGAACAGCTGCGCGAAGTAGTCGAACATCAGCTTGGGCCGGTCGCTGAGCACGGCGATCGGGGTGTCGGTGCCCATCGAGCCGATCGGCTCGGCCGAGGTGTTGGCCATCGGCGTCAGCAGGACGCGCAGCTCCTCCTCGGTGTAGCCGAAGATCTGCTGGCGCCGGGTCACCGAGGCGTGGGAGTGGATCACGTGCTCGCGGTCGGCGATGTCGGCGAGCTTGATCAGCCCGGCGTGCAGCCACTCGTCGTAGGGGTGCTCCTCGGCGAGCTCGGTCTTGATCTCCTCGTCCTCGATGATCCGGTGCTCCTCGGTGTCCACGAGGAACATCCGGCCCGGCTGCAGCCGGCCCTTGCGGACCACCTTGGCGGGATCGATGTCGAGTACGCCGACCTCGCTGGCCAGCACGACGAGGCCGTCGTCGGTGACCCAGTAGCGCGAGGGACGCAGGCCGTTGCGGTCCAGGACGGCTCCGACCTGGGTGCCGTCGGTGAACACCACGCACGCGGGCCCGTCCCAGGGCTCCATCAGCGCGGAGTGGAACTCGTAGAACGCACGGCGCTTGGCGTCCATCTCGGTGTGGTTCTCCCACGCCTCCGGGATCATCATCAGCACCGCGTGGGGCAGGCTGCGACCGCCGAGGTGCAGCAGCTCCAGCACCTCGTCGAAGGAAGCGGAGTCCGAGGCGCCGGGGGTGACGATCGGGAACAGCCGCTCGAGGTCGCCCGGGATCAGGTCGGAGTCGAGCAGCGCCTCGCGGGCGCGCATCCAGTTGCGGTTGCCCATCACGGTGTTGATCTCGCCGTTGTGGGCGATGAACCGGAACGGGTGCGACAGCGGCCAGCTCGGGAAGGTGTTGGTCGAGAAGCGGGAGTGCACGACGGCGATGGAGCTCTCGACGCGCTCGTCGACCAGGTCGGGGAAGACGTGGTCGAGCTGGTCGGTGGTGAGCATGCCCTTGTAGGCGATCGTGCGGCTCGACAGCGACGGGAAGTAGGCGTCGGTCTCGCGCTCGGCGCGCTTGCGCAGGCAGAAGGCCAGCCGCTCCAGGCCCATGCCGAGGATCCGGCTGCCGGTGGCCGCCACGAACAGCTGGACGAAGGTGGGCATGCAGTCCAGGGCCGTCTGTCCCAGGGAGGACGGGTCGGTCGGGACCTCGCGCCAGCCGAGGACGGTGAGCCCCTCCTCCGCGGCGATCTCCTCGATGCGCTCGCGGATCTTCGCGACCTGCTCGGCGTCACCGGGGATGAACGCGGTGCCGGCCGCGTAGGAGTTCTTCGCCGGCAGGTCGAAGTCGACGACCTCGCGGAAGAACTTGTCAGGGACCTGCATCAGGATCCCGGCGCCGTCACCGGAGTTCGGCTCGGCGCCAGCGGCACCGCGGTGCTCGAGGTTGCGCAGGGCTGTCAGCGCCATGCTGACGATGTCGTGGCTGGGAACGCCCGTGAGTGTGCCCACGAAGGCCACGCCACAGGCGTCGTGCTCGTGCGCCCCGTCGTAGAGCCCCTGGGGCGGCGGGAATGCCTGCATGTGCATTCTCCCGTCGTCGATCGGCGCACTCCGGGTGACCCACGGGAGGTGCGAGGTGAGTGAGCATGCGTGTGCTGCTGGGACGACATTGGCCCATGCGGATTTTCAGCCTACAGGAGGTCTTCGGGGTGCTCCCAGCCCGATTCGCGAGACGAACTTCTCACTCTGCGGGCGGTTCAGGCGGCGTCGTCGACCGCAGCCGGGCTCCGGCGGCGGCGTACGAGATCGACACCGGTCATCACCAGCGCCAGCGCGGAGAACGCGAGGAGCACGGCGGCCCGCTCCGGGTGCACCAGCGAGGTCGCGAGGACCACCACGAGGAAGACCACGCACCACTCCTCGCGGGCGCCGTACTTCAGGCCCACCAGGACCGCCAGGCCGACGGCGAGACGGACCAGGGTGAGCACCAGGAACCACAACGGCAGGTCGTCCTTGAACAGGTCGAGCACCCCGAAGAGCATCAGGGCGGGCACTGCGCGCACGGCCCAGACCAGCGTCCAGGCCCGCGGCTGCTCCTCGGGCTTCTCCCGCGACGGGCTGTCGGCCTGGCTCACGGTGCGTCGCCGGTGGAGCGGGGTGCCACGGACGGCGTGCCGGTCTCGGACGGCTCGCCGCCGGTGGTGCCGTCAGCCGGCTCCCGGCCCTCGCGGTACGGCGAGGGCTCCCGGCCCGGGCCGCCGCGGTGCCGCAGCGTCGTCACCACGAAGTACGCCGCCGCCAGCGTGAACAGCACGATGGAGGTCCACACGTTGAACCGCAGGCCGCCGACGTCCTGGAGCTCGACCGGGTCGATCCGCAGGTCCTCGATCCAGCCGCGGCCCAGGGTGTAGAGCATCACGTAGAGCGCGAACACCCGCCCGTATCCGAGCCGGAAGCGCCGGTCGGCCCAGAGCAGCAGCGCGATCGCAGCCAGGTTCCACAGAGCCTCGTAGAGGAACGTGGGGTGGAAGGTGGCGAACTGCTCGTAGCCGCTGGGGCGGTGGTCCGCGTCGATCTCCAGGCCCCACGGCAGGGTCGTCGGCTTCCCGAACAGCTCCTGGTTGAAGTAGTTGCCGAACCGGCCGATCGCCTGGGCGAGCAGCAGGCTGGGGGCCAGGGCGTCGGCGGCCGGGCGGACCAGGATGCCGTTGCGCCAGCAGTAGAACCAGGCGCCGAGCAGCCCACCCGCGATCGCGCCCCAGATCCCCAGGCCGCCGTTCCAGATCTGCAGCGCCCCCCAGGGGTCCTTGCCCTCGCCGAAGTAGAGCGCGTGGTCGGTCGCGACGTGCCACGCCCGGGCACCGATCAGTCCCGTGGGCACCGCCCACAGGGCGAGGTCGCCGATCTGGCCGGGCTGGCCACCGCGAGCGACCCAGCGCCGCTCACCGGTCCACACGGCCGCCACGACGCCGAGGATGATCGCGAGGGCGTAGGCCCGGATCGGCAGGGGCCCGAGGTGCCAGACACCCTCGGACGGGCTCGGGATGGACAGCACGGTCATCTGTGCGACTAGCTCGTTCATCGGTCCGCCTTCAGGATTGTGCGCAGGTCCTCGGCCATGTCCGCGGGCGAGGTCGCCCCCGTCCAGACCAGGTCACCGGCAGCCTCGCGCACCGAGACCACGACCGTCGAGTGGTCGACCTCGTAGCCGCCGCTCGGCAGCTTGCGGCCCTTCTTGACGTGCACGGACATCGGCTCGGCAAGGGCGTTGATCTGGTCCAGCGAGCCGGTCACGCCGATGAAGGTGGGGTCGAACCGGTCCAGGTAGGTGCGCATGGCGGAGCGGGTGTCACGGGCGGGGTCGGTGGTCACGAACGCGACCTGCAGCTGCTTGCGCTCGGACTCGCTGAGCCTGGTCATCGCCGAGGCGATGGTGCTCATCACGACCTGGCAGATGTCGGGGCAGTTGGTGTAGCCGAAGAACACCAGGGTCCGTCGCGGCTGCTTCGACAGGTCGAACGGCTTTCCCTCGGTGTCGGTGAGCTCGATCGCCGGGACGGCGTACGGCTTCGGCAGCGCGATGCCCTTGTAGCCGTCGTCGTTCGAGCTGGTGACCGTGGCCGCGGGACCGGTGTCCTCGGTCGCGCCGCAGCCCACGAGCAGCAGCGCCGTCACCGCGGCCACGAGCCCTCGAGCGGCCCGGCTAGCCACGGCGCACCCCCGCGGCGAGGTCCTCGGTGAGCGTGGCCAGCGCCTTGAGGCCGGCCGCGTGGTCGGGCCCGTCCAGCAGGGTCCTGACGAAGGCCGAGCCCACGATCACCGCGTCCGCGTAGGCGGCCACCTCGGCCGCCTGGTCACCGTTGGAGACCCCGAGCCCCACCCCGATCGGGAGGTCGCTCACCGCGCGGGTGCGGGCGACCAGCGGGCCGGCGAGGTCCGAGGTGGTCGCGCGGGCACCGGTCACCCCCATCACCGCGGTCGCGTAGATGAAGCCCCGGCAGGCCTGCGCGGTGTAGCGCAGGCGCTCCGGCGTCGACGACGGAGCCACCAGGAAGATCTTGTCCAGGTCCCGGGCGTCGGCCGCGGCGATCCACTCCCCCGCGGAATCGGGAGTGAGGTCGGGGGTGATCAGGCCAGCGCCGCCGGCGCTGGCGAGGTCGGCGGCGAACCGGTCCACGCCGCTGCCCTGCTCACCGCTCCTGCGGCCGTAGTGCTCCACCGGGTTCCAGTAGGTCATCACCACGGTCGGGGTGCCGGTCGCGGCGACCGCCTCCACCGTCCGCAGCACGTCGCTGGTGCGGACGCCGCCCTCGAGGGCCTGCAGCGCCGCGGCCTGGATGGTGGGGCCGTCCATCACGGGGTCGCTGTAGGGCAGGCCGACCTCGATGATGTCGCAGCCGGAGTCGACCATCACCTTCATCGCCTCGATCGAGCCCGCGACGGTCGGGAAGCCGGCGGGCAGGTAGCCGACCAGCGCGGCGCGGCCCTCGTCCCGGGTCCTCGCCAATGCGCTCGCCGTGCCCACTGGGTTGCTCACTTCGCACCTTCCGCGATCTGTCGTTCGGTCGCGGGCTGCGGGGTGCCGTCGGTGCTCGCCTGGCCCAGCCCGAACCACTCGATGGCCGTGCCCATGTCCTTGTCGCCGCGCCCGGAGAGGTTCACCAGGATCGTCGACCCGGGGCGCTCCCGGGCGAGCTCGACCGCTCCGGCGACCGCGTGCGCGGACTCGATCGCGGGGATGATGCCCTCGGTGCGCGCCAGCAGGGCCATCGCGTCCATGGCCGCAGCGTCGGTCACCGGCCGGTACGTCGCCCGGCCCGTGTGGGCCAGGTGGGCGTGCTCGGGGCCGACCCCGGGGTAGTCGAGACCGGCCGAGATCGAGTGGGACTCCACTGTCTGCCCGTCCTCGTCCTGGAGCACGTAGGTGCGCGCGCCGTGGAGCACACCGACGTCACCGGCCCAGATGGTCGCGGCGTGCCGATCGGTGTCGACGCCGTCGCCGGCGGCCTCGAACCCGAAGACGTCGACGGACTCGTCCTTGAGGAAGGCGGTGAACAGGCCGATCGCGTTGGACCCGCCACCGATGCACGCCACCACCGAGTCGGGCAGCGCGCCGGTGAGCTCGAGGCACTGCTCACGCGCCTCGTCGCCGATCCCGCGGCAGAAGTCGCGGACCATCGCCGGGAACGGGTGCGGGCCCGCCGCGGTGCCGAAGCAGTAGGCGGTGTGGTCCACGCTGGAGACCCAGTCACGGATCGCCTCGTTGATCGCGTCCTTGAGGGTGCGCGACCCCGAGGTCACCGGAATGACCTCCGCGCCCAGGAGCTGCATCCGGGCCACGTTGAGCGCCTGCCGGTCGGTGTCGACCTCGCCCATGTAGACGGTGCACTCCAGCCCGAGGTACGCCGCAGCGGTCGCCGTCGCGACCCCGTGCTGCCCGGCACCGGTCTCGGCGATCATCCGGGTCTTGCCCATCCGCTGGGTGAGCAGCGCCTGGCCGAGGACGTTGCGGATCTTGTGCGCGCCGGTGTGGTTGAGGTCCTCGCGCTTGAGCAGGATCCGGGCACCCGCGTGCTCGCTGAGCCGGGTGGCCTCGAACAGCGGGCTGGGCACCCCGGCGTACTCCCGCAGCAGCCGGTGGAACTCGTCGGTGAACGTCGCGTCGGCCATCGCGTCCTGCCAGGCCACCGTCAGCTCGTCGAGGGCGGCCATCAGCGCCTCGGGCATGAAGCGACCACCGAAATCGCCGAAGCGGCCCTCGGCGTCGGGGCCGTCCAGGTGTGGCTCTGGGCTCATCGGACCTCTCCTCCTGCAACTGCGCCTGCGGCCCTGATCGCGGCCACCGCGGCGCGGGGGTCACCATCCTTGACCAGCGCCTCGCCGACGAGCACCACGTCGGCTCCTTCGGCGGCGTAGCGCGCCGCGTCCTCGGGTCCTGCGACCCCTGACTCGGCCACCTTCACGACGTCGCCGGGAAGCTGTGTCGCCAGGCGCCCGAACACGTCGCGGTGGACCTCGAGGGTCTTCAGGTTGCGGGCGTTGACCCCGACGAGGTCGGCGCCCACCTCGAGGGCGCGCACCAGCTCGTCCTCGTCGTGCACCTCGGTCAGCACGGTCAGTCCCAGCTCCCGGGCCTGCTGGTGCAGCTCCCCCAGCAGCGACCCCTCGAGCGCCGCGACGATCAGCAGCACCAGGTCGGCACCGGCGGCGCGTGCCTCGTGGAGCTGGTAGCCGGTGACCACGAAGTCCTTGCGCAGCACCGGCGTGGGCACGGCTGCGCGCACGGCACGCAGGTCCTCCAGGCTGCCGCCGAAGCGGCGCTGCTCGGTGAGCACCGAGATCGCGGCGGCACCCCCCTCGGCGTACGCCGTGGCGAGGGCAGCCGGGTCGGCGATGTCGGCCAAGGCCCCCTTGCTCGGGGAGCGGCGCTTGACCTCCGCGATCACCGAGAGACCCGGCGCACGGAAGGCCGGCATCGGGTCCCGCGGCGCGGGCAGCTCCCGGGAAGCGGCGACGAGCTCGGCCTCGCTGGTGCGCGCCTGGCGCACGGCGAGGTCCTCGCGCACGCCGGCGACGATGTCGTCGAGCACGGACATGCAGGGACCCCCGAAGCGAGCTGAAGACGGACGTGGATGAGGGACTGCGCCGAGGCAGCCGCCAACCCCAAGGTTCTCACACACGGGGGAATGGATAGATTCGTGTGGTCTAGGGCGACACGCTTGGGCGTACTGCGAAGGGACACCAGATGAGCAACGACTACCCACCTCCCGGTTCCGGCCAGGACCCCGACGACGAGTCCCGCCAGCCGCCACCGCCGCCCGGGCCGCAGTGGAACCCGCAGTCCGCCGGCACCCCGCCGCCGAGCTACGGCGAGTCCGAGCCCCCCGGGTACGGCCAACCCGGCTACGGGCAACCCGACTACGGGCAGCCTGACTACGGGCAGGGCCAGCCCCCGGCGTACCCGCCGCCGCCCCCCGGCGCACCCGGCAACTACGGCCAGGGCGGCTACGGCCAAGGGGGTTACGGACAAGGGGGTTACGGACAGGGCGGCTACGGCCAGGGCGGCTACGGGCAGCCCCAGCAGACCTCCCCGCTGGCGATCGTCTCGCTGGTCCTCGGCATCGTCGGCATCTGCTGCGGCCAGCTGTTCGTGCTGAGCATCGGTGCCATCGTCACGGGGTTCATCGCCCGCACCCAGATCAAGCAGTCGCCCCAGCTCAAGGGTGACGGGCTCGCCCTCGCCGGCCTCATCGTCGGCGTCATCGGCATCCTGGTCGGCATCGGCTACTGGGTGCTGTTCGCCGTGGGCGCGCTCGACGGCGCGGTCACCCTGGACACACCCTAACCGTGAGCCGGTCCGGCTAAGGGGCCAGCCAGCTCCCCCAGGCGAGGTTGCGGAGCACGCTGAACGCGACCACCGCCACCACGGCCAGCCCGATCCAGACCGCCGTGAGCCGGCGTGCCCGCGCGGGCACCCGGGCACGGACGGCCGGGCCGCCCGACCACGCGCGCGCCGCCCACCGCGACCACCAGAGCAGCAGCACCGGCACGGCGAGCACGAACAGCAGGTTGCTGCTCAGCGCACCCAGGAGATCTGCGTTCGTCAGGTCGTTCACGGCTCGCAGGCCACCGCAACCGGGGCAGTACTGACCGGTCAGCGCCAGCCAGGGACAGCCTCCCCAGCTGCCCGAGACGTGCGGGTCGCGGAAGTGCAGCGCGAGCGTGGACCCGCCGATGATCGCCGCGGTGAGCACGGGTCCGCGCATCCGCTCCCGGCGCGTCCGCGCCGCCGGCGAGGTGCCGGGTTCAGGGAGCCAGGTGGCGGGGTGCTCCATGCGTCACGAGCAGGCGGTCAGTGCCTGCTGCTGCCGTAGCCGATCTTGGTGAGGATGCCGAAGACGACCAGGCCGATCGGGACCAGCACCACGCCGACCCAGAAGGTCAGCCAGCTGCCGGCCATCAGGCCGATGCCGCCCACCACGAACCCAGCGAGGGCCACGACGACCGCTGTCCACGCTGCTGGGGTGTTGCCGTGGTTGTCGGACATGGAGCTCCTCGGGTCGTCGGTTGCGTAGGGGGGTGGCTACGTCTGCTGCATTCTAGTGGGGCCGCAGCCGGGAGCGCGCCAGCGGTCACCCACGGCCGGTGTCGGTGGGATCGCGTCCCTCGTCCTGGGCGCGCCACAGGTCGCGCTCCGGCTCCAGACCGCCCTCACCGACCGTGGACGCAGGGGCCCCGGGGGCGTCGTACCGGCTGCCCATCTCGGGCCACCGGCCGACCAGGCGTACGGCGAGCACCGCCGGGACCACCGCCACGACCGCGCACACGGCCGTGGTCACGAACCAGCCGTTGAACCCGGTGTCGGGGGCTCCGCGGCCCATCAGCTCGTCGAAGGAGTCCCGGGCGGCGTCGGGAAGGGTGAGGTAGCCGGCGATGACCGAGCCCACCAGGGCGAGAGCCGCGACCAGGGTCAGCCATGCGAAGACCCGGCGCACCAGTCCGCGCGTGACCAGCAGCACTCCCCAGGTGGCCAGCAGGACCAGGCTGACGGCAGCGGCCAGCGGATACCGGGTGCCGGTGTCCATGGCGGCCACCGCGCCGTCGCCGGAGGAACCGTGCCCGCCGCCACCGATCCAGGGCTTGGCGCTGCCGACCGCGGCCAGGACCGAGGAGGCGAGGCCGAGCAGGACCACGGGACCGAACGTGCCGCGTCCCGGTGCCGGTTCAGTCACCGGGAGGCCCACCGAGCAGGAGGTCGCGGTCGAAGCAGGTGTCGGCACTGGTGTGGCAGGCGGCCCCGGTCTGGTCGACCTTGACCAGCAGGGTGTCCCCGTCGCAGTCCAGCCGGACCTCGACCACGCGCTGGGTGTGCCCGGAGGTCTCGCCCTTGACCCAGTACTCCCCGCGCGAACGGCTCCAGTAGGTGCCTCGACCGGTGGTCAACGTGCGGTGCAGCGCCTCGTCGTCCATCCAGCCGAGCATCAGCACGGTGCCGGTGTCGTGCTGCTGGACCACGGCGGGGACGAGCCCGTCGGGGGTGCGCTTGAGTCGCGCGGCGATGGCGGGGTCCAGCCCGGACGCGGCTGCGGGACCTGGCTGGGACGGCTGGCGGTCAGTGGTGCTCACTCCCCCAGTATCCGTGACCGGTGTCCGGGACCCGCCCCGGGCGCGCTACGGCCTGCCCGGGTGCCCGTCCCGGCTGCCTTCCGGGCATTCTTCCGGACATTCTTCCGGGCAGCCGAACGGGCAGCCACCCGGGTGAGTGGCTGCCCGTCCGGAGGGGGTCAGAGGTTGATCAGAGGTTGATGGGACGCAGCACGCGGTCGATGCCGTGGCCGATCTGGCGGCTGTTCTTGTTGATGTTGCGCGCGTTCTTCTTGATCACGGCGTTGCGGGCGTCGGGGTCGCGGTCGACCAGCGCGATCCGGCCGTGCTTGCGCACGTTGACGCCCAGGGTGGCGCCCTGAGCCGTCTTCAGGGTGGCGCCGTCGGCCTTGCGGGCCTGGGCGTAGGTGATCCGGGCCCCCGGGACCACGTGGTAGAGCAGCACCTGCTCGATCGTGTCGACGCCCGCGGCGGCGACGAGCTTGTTGAAGGTGCCGGACTCCCGCGCGGGCAGCTTCCCGGTGAGGCTGTGCACGAGGCGGCGGAAGGCACGGTCGGTCGGCAGGAAGGCCGTCAGGGTCACCGAGCCGTCCGCGAGCACGGCCACCGCGCTGTCCGGCTTGGCCTTCAGCACCGCGCCGACGGCCTTGTCGAGCACGTCGTAGTCACCCCAGTTGCGGTCGAAGCGCTGCCCGTCGGCGGCGAGCACCGTGGCGAGGCTGCGCTGCTTGAGGGCCTTGCCCGCCTGGGCGGGCGCCGGGGCCGCGCTCGCGGCGTTGGCAGGAGTAGCGGGAAGCACCGTGAACATCGTTCCGACCACGGCAGCAGCGAGGGACGAGCTGAGCAGTTTCTTCATGGGATGTGCCTTCCTCGGGTGGATGGGCGGCCGGGTTCGGTGGTTTCCGACCCGCTCCATACGAGGTCTTCGGTGCCCGTGTCCCCGCGGTTTGGCGCGAGGTTGAAGTTTCTTCGACTTTTTTCGGCTACCGGGACTGCTGGGCCACCCAGGAGCTGTGCAGCCGGGCGTACACGCCGGGCACGCCGTCGTCGTCGTGCTGGTGGACCAGCTCGGCGTGCGGGCCGCGCTGGACCACGCGCCCCTGGTCGAAGACGATCACCTCGTCCGCGCTCTCCGCGGTGGAGAGCCGGTGCGCGATCGTCACGCTGGTGCGGCCGGACATCAGCCGCTCGAGGGCACGCCCGATGCGCATCTCCAGGGCGGGGTCGACCGCACTGGTCGCCTCGTCGAGCACGAGCAGGTCGGGATCGGCGAGATGGGCACGGAGCAGGGCCACCAGCTGCCGCTCCCCCGCGGAGAGGGACTCGCCGCGCTGCCCGACGCGGGTGTCGAGTCCCCACGGCAGCCCGTCGAGCCAGTCCCCGATGCCGAGCTCCTCCGCCGCGGCCACGATCTCCTCGCGAGTGGCGTCGGTGTCGCCGTACCGGACGTTCTCGAGCAGGGTGGAGTCGAACAGGAAGCCCTCCTGCGGCACCAGGACGACCCGCCTGCGCAGGGAGGCGAACTCGACCTCGCGGATGTCGACGCCGTCGAGGCGCACCACCCCCGAGGTGGGGTCCATCAACCGGGTGAGCAGCTTGGCGAAGGTGGTCTTGCCGGAACCGGTCTCCCCCACCACGGCCACCCGGCTCCCGGACTCGAGGTGCTCGGTGACCTCGCGCAGGACGAGCGGGCCCCCGGGGTAGCCGAAGGAGACGTCCTCGAACTCCACGTCCATCGCACCGCGCGGCAGCGACTGGCCCGAGGGTCCGGGATCGTCGAGGTCGGCGGGGGTCTCCAGGATGCCGATCACCCGGCGCCAGCCCGCGATCGCGTTCTGGGCGTCGGTGAGCACCTGGGTGCCCATCTGCACCGGGCCCACGAACAGCGTCACCAGGAACGCGAACCCGATCACCTCACCGGAGGTGATCTTGTCGTCGAGCCCGAGCATGATCCCGAGGATCAGCACCCCCGCGTTGGCCAGGCCGGCCGAGACGCCGCCGAGGCTGAACGAGAACGCGGTCAGGCCCTGTGCCTTGGTGGCGGCGACCCGGTTGACCGTGATCGCCTCGTCGATGCGCTCCTGGGTGCGCTCCTCGATGCCGTAGGTGCGCACCGTCACCGCGCCCACCACTGGCTCGGAGATCGCGGACAGCATCGCCCCCACCGAGCGCCGGACCACCCCGTAGGCGGCGGAGAGCCGCTTCTGGAAGTAGCCCAGCGAGAGGAACAGCGGCAGGAAGCAGATCCACACCAGGATCGTGAGCTGCCAGGAGTAGAACAGCATCACCACGGTCGCGAGCAGCACCTGACCGACGCTGATGATGCCGAAGACGCCGCCGAAGACCAGGAACTGCGAGACCTGGTCGACGTCGCTGGTCACCCGGGAGACCAGGGCCCCGCGGTGCTCGGTGTTCTGGGTCAGCAGGGGCAGGTCGTGCACGTGCCGGAACGCCTTGATCCGCAGCGTGGCCAGTCCCCGCTCGGAGGCGGTGAACAGCCGCGCGGTCATGAAGTACGACGAGACTCCCGTCGCCACGATCGCGAGCGCCGCGAGCACCGCCATCATGCTCACGAAGGACACGTCGACGCCGTTCGGGCCGTTGAGCCCCCGGTCCAGGGTCTGCTGTACCGAGATCGGCACCACCACCCGGCCGGCGGTGCCGATCACCGCGAGCAGCAACGTCCAGCCGTAGCCGGCCGAGAGCTCGGGCGAGAACGCCAGCCCTCGCCGGATCGTCTCGATGGCGCCGATCTCCTCGCCGCTGTCCACACTCGTGCCGAGGGCGGTGAGGTCGTCCGGTTCGAGGTCGGCTCCGTCGGAGCTCGTCGTCGCGGTGCTCACGGGGCCACCTCCTCGGTCTCGTAGGCGTTGACCAGCGTCGCGTAGTCGGGGTTGCGTCGCAGCAGCTCCTCGTGGATGCCGCGATCGGCGATCCGGCCGTCGTGGAGGAAGAGCACCTCGTCGGCCAGCGCGATGGTCGCCTTGCGGTAGGCGATCAGCAGCAGCGTGGAGTCGCCTCCGCGACGGCGCATCGCCTCCAGGATCCGGGCCTCGACCTCGGGGTCGACGGCCGAGGTGGCGTCGTCGAGCACGAGCAGTCGCGGGCGGCGTACGAGCGCGCGGGCGAGGGAGAGCCGCTGCCGCTGCCCGCCGGACAGCGTCGCGCCACGTTCGCCGAGCCGGCTGTCGAGGCCGAGCGGCAGCGCCGCGACGAACCCGTCCGCCTGGGCCGTGCGCAGCGCCTCCCAGACCTCCTCGTCGGGCAGGTCCGCGCCGAGGGTGACGTTGCCGCGCACCGTGTCGTCGAAGAGGAACGCACTCTGCGGCACCAGCGACACGTGGCCCGCGAGCTCACCGGGCGCGAGGTCGCGCAGGTCCTGCCCGTCCACCCGGATCGATCCGCGGTCGGGGTCGACGAGCCGGGTGACCAGGGAGGTCAGCGTGCTCTTCCCCGACGCCGTGGCGCCGACGACCGCCACCGTGCGACCGGGCGGCACCGAGAAGTCGACCTCCTCGAGCAGGCGCTGGCCCTCCACGTAGGTGTAGCCGAGCCCGTCGACCTCGAGCGCGATGCCCTCGGGCCGCGACGACATCCGGGCGTCGCCGTACGTCGTGTCGCTGACCGTGTCCAGCACCCGGTGCACCCGCTGGTAGCCGACCACCGAGCGCGGGAACTCCCCCAGCAGCCACCCGATCGACCTGATCGGGAAGGCCACGATCGTGAGCAGGTAGGCCACCGTGACCACGTCACCGGGGTCGGCGGCGCCGGAGCGCACGCGCAGCACGCCCACACCCAGCACCGCGAGCACCCCGAGGTTGGGCAGGCTCTCCAGGAAGGGGTCGAACGCAGCGCGGATGCGACCGGCCCGGATGCCCTCGTCGCGCAGCACCCGCGCCTTGGCCGCGAAGCGGTCGGTCTCCTCACTCTCCCGGCCCAGCGTCTTGACCACCATGGCGCCGTCGAAGGACTCGTGGGCGATCTCGCTGAGCTCTGCGCGCAGCGCCTGGATCCTGGTGAAGATCGGCGAGGACATCCGCTGGAACCAGACGTTGACCAGCATCACCAGGGGGAAGACCAGCAGTCCGACCACGGCCATCGCGATGTCGGTGAACAGCATCTGGGCGATTGCGATCACCATCATCGCCAAGGTGCCCACCGCCATCGGCAGCGGCGCGATCGGCGCCCAGGCCGCCTCGACGTCGGAGTTCGCGTTGGAGAGCAGCTCACCGGTCGGGTGCTTGTGGTGCCACGACATCGGCAGGTCGAGGTACTGGCGGGTGACCTCGCGGCGGTAGGCGGCCTGCATCCGGTACTGCATGATCCCCGCGCCCAGCCGTCGCGCCACGATGCCCACGGCGCGCAGGATCGCGACGCCGAGGAACAGCGCGAGGATGGCGATCAGCCCGCCGGTGGTGGTCGCCCCGGTCTCGAAGGCGGGCAGAACGACGTGGTCGGTCGACCAGCCCAGGACCCAGGCGTCGGCCACGGTGAGCGCGCCGAACAGCACGCTGCCGAGCGTGGACAGGGTGAACACCCAGGGTTCACGCCGGATGGCGACCCCGAGCACGCGGAAGCCGCCCAGCAGCGTGGAGGCGGTCTTGGCGCTGCTCAAGGACGCAGCGGTTCAGGTGAGGTCGACACAACGAGTGCAACCCTAGAAGGGGGTCCATGCATTCCACACATCACCTTCCGTGTGCTGCGACTGCCGGGTCGTCCAACAGGGCCGAGCGCCCTAGGATCACTACATGGAGCCGATGTCGCGCACTGAGCGCGCAGCCCTCTGCAACACCGCGCTCGAGTCCGGGGAGCATGCCCCGACCCTGTGTGGCGGCTGGACCGTCAAGGACCTGGTGATCCACCTGCTGGTCCGCGAGCGCGACCCGATCGGCGCATCGGGGATCCTGGTGCCGAAGCTGGCAGGGGTGACCGAGCGTGCCTCGCGCCGCCTGCACCGGCAGGACTTCACCGCGCTGGTCGAGCGGGTGCGGAGCGGACCGCCGAAGTGGTCCCCGATGGCGGTCCCGCCGCTGGACCGCGCGGTGAACACGTTGGAGTACTTCGTCCACCACGAGGACATCCGCCGAGCGGCCCCGGGCTGGGCGCCGCGCGAGCTGACCGACCGGGAGCAGAAGGCGATCTGGAAGTCCGTCGCCGTGGCCGGCCGGGGCCTGGTGCGTGGGGTCGAGGCTCCCGTCGAGATCCGCTGGTCCGCCCCGAACGGGCCGCGCACGGCGGTCCTGCGCAAGGCGCCCGGCAAGGACACCGGCCCCGCCGTGGTCAGCGGTCCCCCTGCGGAGCTGGCGCTCTTCCTGTTCGGGCGGGACCAGTACGCCGGCCTGGAGTTCACCGGTCCCGAGGACTCGGTGGCCGCACTGCGCGGGGCGACGCTCGGCCTCTGAGCCGGTCTGGGGCCCTGAGGACCGCCGGGAGAACCGCCGGGTCCGGCAGGGCCACGAGGTGCTCACGCACGCCCGCGAGGAACTCGGCGCCGAGGGCGGTGACCGAGAGCTCCTTGCGCTTGGCGCCGGTGCGGGGAGCGTCGACGTCGCTGCTGCTCAACAGACCGGAGTCCTCGAGCCGCTTGAGTGTCCGGTAGAGACCTCGCTCGGTGACCTGCCACCCGGTGGTGTCCGTGACCGCCTGCGCCACGGCACCGACCCCCACCGGCTGCTGCCCTGCGACCACGGCCAGGATGACCGGGGTGAGCATCGACTTCTTGTAGGTCTCGACCCACGAGTCGACTCGGTGGGAGACCCACTCCTCGCTCTCGCCGGGACGCCGCCCGGACACGCTCAGTCCTCCCAGCCGCGGCCCAGGACCGACCCCACGAGGTGGATCAGGAGTCCGGTCCCCCAGGCCGCGCTCATCACCAGGGTGGCGCCGAACCACGGGGTCGCCAGCAGCTCGTGTGCAGCGGCGTCGAAGCCGCCGTCACCCGAGCCGTGCGCCAGGGTGGGCAGCACCGCATGCGCGTTGAACGAGGTCGTCACCGTGACGAAGGCGATGGCGTGGACCAGGACGGCGCCGAAACGCACGTGCGCCAGCCGGTGGCGGTTCCCCCGGGCCCAGACTGCGGCAGCGACCGCGACCAAGGCGGTCAGGATGCTGGCGAGGACGGTGATCTCGCCGCCGGTCGTCGCGATCACGGCCTGGACCAGGACCATGGCCGCGACCAGGGCGAGCGTGTACGGCAGCAGCAGTGACCGCGCGTCGGTGCGCGCTTCGGCATAGGTTGTCATGCAGGTACTGTACCAATGGTTCAGTACCTGCGGAACGAACAGTAAGGTCCGCTCAGTGCACCATGATGTGCACGTGGTCGAAGTGGTTGGCGGTCGCCGACCCACGGTCCGACATCGGCCGGAAGCCCTCTCCGGAACGCTGGCTGGTCCAGATCCGCTGCGCCCAGATGATGTCGAACAGGTCGAGCTCGGCGCGGTGGGCGTAGAGGAAGTCCGCGAGCCGCTGGCCGAGGGATGAGCTGGTCACCATGAAGTCGATGGCCTGCCCGTTCACGTGCTCACCGTGGCCGTCCTGGCCGCCGTACGACGAGAGCTCGGGGAACGCGGCGCACGCCGCCCGGTAGACCTTCACCGCGGAGGCCTGCAGCCCGGACTCGATCGAGGAGCCGTCCGGGCACGGCTGGTTGCTCAGGCCGATCGCCTCGGGAGCCTTCTTGCGGCTGAGGTAGTCGGCGGTCACCCAGCGCGGCACCTGGTTCACGATGACCTCCGCGAACCCGCCGGTGCGACGTCCGGTGATCGCCACCTGCTTGCCCTCCTGGAGCAGCCCGGCCACTCGCGCCTTCGCCCGCGGCTCGATGCGCAGGTTGAGGTCACCGGTGGTCCACAGCTTGCCCTTGGGCTTCGGCAGCCGGTTGTTGACGAGGGGGACGCGGGCGGTGGAGCGCGAGGTGCCCAGCGTCCGGTCCATCACGCCGCGGGTGGCGTCCTGGGCGAGGCGGTCGGTGGCCGGCGTCGCCGAGGCCGCACTCACGGCCGGAGCGGGCCGGGCGGCGCTCGGACTGGTCGGCTCGGACCGGCCCAGGTCCGTGGTCACGACCCCGGTGCCGACGGCGAGGACGGTGACCAGGGGCGCGGACGCCAGGCTCAGCACGCGCCGGCGGTTCGTCTCCGACTCGACGGCGTGCCTGCCACGGGAGCTGGCTCGCAGCCTTCGTTGGAGCACGGGTGTTCCTCATCGTTCGGGGGCAAATGACCCGAACGATGCAACCACGACAAGCGATCAACTAACTACACCTGTCTACCGAACTGTGCAGTGAGTTATCCCACGCCACCAGGCTGACGGAGCGTCGGCATCCGTCGTGGCGGTCAGCCCCCGGAGGTCTCCGAGGCGTCCTCGCGCAGCACCAGGCGGGTGCCGTCGGTGTCCTCGAGCCAGCCCTCGGGAAGGGCCACGCGCTTGCGCTGACTCCCCTGGCGGCCACGCGGTGCCCCCAGCGCGGAGACGGGGAACTCGGCGCCCGGGTCCAGCTGGGCCCGCAGCTCGTCGATCTCGGCCAGCGTGGTCGCCAGCGCCAGCTCGCGTCGCAGGTCACCGCCCACGGGGAACCCCTTGAGGTACCACGCCACGTGCTTGCGGAACTCCTTGCAGCCGCGCTCCTCACCCATGTGCTGGCACAAGAGCTCGGCGTGGCGACGCATCATCGCGCTGACCTCCCCCAGCCGCGGGAGGCTCGTGGGCTCGGCTCCCCCGTCGCCCGGGCCCGCGAACGCGGCGGCGAGGTCGCGGAACAGCCAGGGCCGCCCCAGGCACCCGCGACCGACCACGACACCGGCTGCCCCGGTCTGCTCGACCATGCGGATCGCGTCGGCCGCCTCCCAGATGTCCCCGTTGCCGAGCACCGGGATGTCCACGTGCTCGACCAGGCGGGTGATCGCGTCCCAGTCGGCGACGCCGGAGTAGCCCTGGATCGCCGTACGCCCGTGCAGGGCGATCGCCGCGGCCCCGGCCTCCTGGGCGATCCGGCCGGCGTCGAGGTAGGTGAGGTGGTCCTCGTCGATGCCCTTGCGCGTCTTCATGGTCACGGGGACGTCGTAGCGCGCCGCGGCCCGGACGGCGGCCTGGAGGATCTCGCCGAGCAGCGTGCGCTTCCACGGGAGTGCTGCGCCGCCGCCCTTGCGGGTCACCTTGGGCACCGGGCACCCGAAGTTCAGGTCCACGTGCGCCACGCCGTACTCCGCGCACAGGATCTCGGTGGCCCTGCCGACGTACGCCGGGTCGGTGCCGTAGAGCTGCACCGAGCGCACCGTCTCGGCCTCGTCGAAGACCAGCATCTTGCGGGTGGTCTCGTCGCCCTCAACCAGCCCGCGGCTGGTGATCATCTCGCAGACGTAGAGGCCGGCCCCCTGCTCGCTGCACAGGCGGCGGTAGGCGGCGTTGGTGATGCCGGCCATCGGGGCCAGCACCACCGGCGTGGCCACCTCCAGCGGCCCGAGTCGCAGGGTGCGGGGGCGGTCCTCGGTGAGGGGGGTCGACGTGCTCAGGGCTGCGCCTTCTTCTGGGCCTTCTTCTGGGCCTGCTTCTTGGCCTTCTGCTGGGCCCGCTGCTGGGCCTTCTTCTGGGCCTGCTTCTGGGCCTTCGTCAGCACCGGGGGCTGCACGGTGCCCTTCCAGGTGATCGGCTCGAAGGCCTGCAGCGGCCGGTAGCTCATCTCCTCCAGCGTGCCGGCTTCCGGCACGAAGTAGACCATGCAGCCCTGGTAGGTCTTCCCCGCGCCGAAACCCTCGGGCAGCGGCGTGGAGGGGCACCGTGGGAAGGGGGTGCTGAACGAGGAGGGGCGGATCAGCGAGTTGGCCTGGTCCACGGCGTACAGCGGGACGCCCATGCGGCTGAGGTCGCCGGTGCCGACGTTCTCGACCCGCACCCGCACGTAGTAGGGACGCGACTTCTTGGTGGCGTCGTCGAGCTGGAAGGCCGCGAAGTCGGCGAGCTGCCCGGTCTGCACCGAGTCGACGGTCAGCGACAGGACCGAGCTCCGCTCGGTGTTCGGCTCGTAGGCGACCACCGCCGACTGGGCGAACCCGAGCTTGGTGCCCGCGGCGGTGAGGGTGACCCCGTCGGGGACCTCCACGTTGCCCGTCGGCAGGACCGCCTTCGGCTTCGCATCGGAGCCCTTGCCGTCACCACCGCCGCACCCCGCGAGGACCAGAGCGGGCGCGAGCAGGACGGCGGCGAGGCGCATGCGGGAACGACGAAGTGAACTCACGCGCACATTGTGCCTCCCGCGGGACGGGAACGCCGAACTTCAGCGCACCCGGCCCCGACGCGTCGGGAAGCTCAGCAGCCGATCAGGCGCTCGGCGAACCAGCTGCGCACACCCTCCAGGGAGATGCGCTCCTGAGCCATCGAGTCACGCTCGCGGACGGTCACCGCTCCGTCCTCGAGGGTGTCGAAGTCCACGGTGACGCAGTAGGGGGTGCCGATCTCGTCCTGGCGGCGGTAGCGGCGCCCGATCGCACCGGAGTCGTCGAACTCGACGTTCCACAGCGCGCGCAGCTCGGCAGCGAGGTCCTTGGCCTTGGGGGTCAGTGCCTCGTTGCGGCTCAGCGGCAGCACCGCGACCTTCACCGGCGCCAGCCGCGGGTCGAGCTTGAGCACGGTGCGCTTGTCGACCCCGCCCTTGGTGTTGGGCGCCTCGTCCTCGGTGTAGGCGTCGACCAGGAACGTCATCAGGCTGCGGCTCAGCCCGGCGGCCGGCTCGATCACGTAGGGGTAGTAGCGCTCGTCTGCGGCCTGGTCGAAGTAGGACAGGTCCTGGCCGGAGTGCTCGGCGTGGGTCTTGAGGTCGAAGTCGGTCCGGTTCGCGATGCCCTCGAGCTCGCCCCACTCGGACCCGGCGAAGTTGAAGCGGTACTCGATGTCGACGGTCCGCTTGGAGTAGTGGCTCAGCTTCTCCTTCGCGTGCTCGTAGTGGCGCAGGTTGTCGGGGTTGATGCCGAGGTCGGTGTACCAGCGGGTGCGCTCGTCGATCCAGTACTGGTGCCACTCCTCGTCCTCGCCCGGCTTGACGAAGAACTCCATCTCCATCTGCTCGAACTCACGGGTGCGGAAGATGAAGTTGCCCGGGGTGATCTCGTTGCGGAAGCTCTTGCCGATCTGGCCGATGCCGAACGGCGGCTTCCGACGCGAGCTGGTCACCACGTTCTGGAAGTTCAAGAAGATGCCCTGCGCGGTCTCGGGGCGCAGGTAGTGCAGCCCGGACTCGTCCTCGAGCACGCCGAGGTAGGTCTTGAGCAGGCCGGAGAACTGGCGCGGCTCGGTCCACGCCCCGCGGGTGCCGCAGTTGGGGCAGGCCAGCGTGGAGAGATCGACCGAGTCGGGGTCCTCGATGCCCTTCTTCTCGGCGTACGCCTCCTGGAGGTGGTCGGCGCGGAACCGCTTGTGGCACGACTGGCACTCGGTCAGCGGGTCGCTGAAGGTGGCGACGTGGCCCGAGGCCTCCCAGGTCTGGCGGGGCAGGATCACGCTGGAGTCGAGGCCGACGACGTCCTCACGGGCCTGCACCATCGAGCGCCACCACTGGCGCTTGATGTTGTCCTTGAGCTCCACGCCCAGGGGGCCGTAGTCCCAGGCCGACCGGGTCCCGCCGTAGATCTCGCCGCAGGGATAGACGAAGCCCCGACGCTTGGCGAGGGAGACGACGTTGTCGACGGCGGACGGGGGCGGCTTGGCCAAGGTGGTGCTCCTGTAGATCTCGGGGGGAAGCCCGCAGTCTAACGAGGTGCCGGCGCCGCGCTCACCCGAGTTCGCGCGGCCACGACTCGTTGAGCTCGCCGTCGAGGGACTCGTAGGCCGACGGCTCGTCGATCGCCCTGCTCAGCAGCTGGACGGCCCCCATCTTCACCTCGTACGTCGACAGCGCCCGCCGGTAGCTGCCCACGTTGCGCCAGCGCGTGACCATCGTCCACAGGGTGGGGTCGTCGACGTTGCGGCCGAGCTGGCCCTCGACGTACCCCTTCTGCTGCGCGAGCACTGCGTACGCCGCCTCGAGATCGGCGCGGAACGAGCCCGCGTCCTCCTCGGGCACCCGGAACCTGTTCACGACCAGCACGCGGTCGACCCTACGCAGGGGCCTCGGCCAGCGACGAACCGGTTTGGGCGCCGCGGGCGACAGCGCCCTCGTTTTGACAATGATTTTCATTAGGGATGACAATGGTTCTCATGAAGAAGGTCGTGATCAGCGCCGTCACCGCGGCAGCGCTCTCCCTGAGCGGCTGCGCCGCGTTCTCCGACGCGGGGCCCTCCTCGGACGAGGACCTGCAGGTCGTCGCGGCGTTCTACCCGCTGCAGTACGTCGCGGCACGAGTCGCCGGCGACCGGGCCGAGGTGTCCAACCTGACCAAGCCCGGCGGCGAGGCCCACGACGTGGAGATCCCCGTGCGGGAGAGCGCGTCGATCGTGGACGCCGACCTCGTGGTGTACCAGCGCGGCTTCCAGCCGGCGGTCGACGACGCCGTGGACCAGAACGCGACCGGGCGCACCGTCGACGCCGCCGAGGTCGCCGACCTCGAGGAGGTCGAGCACCACGGCGCGGACCACGGCGACGAGGGCGACGAGGGCCACGAGGGCCACGACCACGGCAACCTCGACCCGCACTTCTGGCAGGACCCGCTCCGGATGGCCGAGGTCGGGGACGCGGTGGCCGAGCAGCTCGCGAAGGCAGACCCGGACGGCGCGGCGGCGTACACCGCGAACGCGAAGGCGCTGCGCGCCGACCTCACCAAGCTGGACGAGGACTACCGCGCCGGGCTCGAGAACTGCCAGCGCTCCACGGTGGTGGTCCCGCACGACGCGTTCGGCTACCTGACGAAGTACGGTCTTGAGATGGAGCCCATCGCCGGCCTCTCCCCCGGCGCCGAGCCCACTCCGGCGGACCTGGCCCGGTTGCAGCGGCTGATCCGCAGCGAGGGGCTGACCACCGTGTTCACCGAGCGGCTGACCAGCCCGCGGCTGAGCAAGTCGCTGGCCGAGGACATGGGGGTCAGGACGGCGGTGCTCGACCCGCTCGAGGGCCTCAGCGACGAGACCGCGGACGAGGACTATCTCTCGCTGATGCGAGCCAACCTCGCCGCGCTGGAGGAGGCGAACTCGTGCCGGTGAGCGGACCTCCGGTGGACCTCGAGGGTGGCGCGGTCGCGATCGGTGGCCGGCCGATCCTGCGCGACGTCGGCATCCGGGTCCAGGACGGCGAGTTCGTCGCCCTGATGGGAGCCAACGGCTCGGGCAAGTCCACGTTGGTGCGCGCGCTCACCGGGCTGCTGCCGCTCTCCGCAGGGTCGCTGCGGCTGTTCGGAACGCCTTTCGACTCCTTCCACGACTGGTCGCGGATCGGCTTCGTCCCCCAGCGCTCCGGCGCCACCTCGGGCGTCCCCGCCTCCGTGTGGGAGCTGGTCGCGTCCGGCAGGCTGAGCCGGCGAAAGCTGCTGCGCCCGCTCTCCCGGACCGACCGCGCCGCGATCACCGAGGCGATCGAGGTCGTGGGGCTGACCGAGAAGACCAAGGACGGCATCTCCCAGCTCTCCGGCGGGCAGCAGCAGCGGGCCCTGATCGCGCGCGCCCTCGCCGGGCAGCCGGACCTGTTCTTCCTCGACGAGCCGACGGCCGGTGTCGACCTGGCCAACCAGGTCGCGCTGGCCGACGCGCTCCGCGTGCTCAAGGAGCGCGGCGCGACCATCGTGCTGGTGGCCCACGAGCTCGGCCCGCTCGCTCCCCTGATCGACCGCGCCGTGGTGATGCGCGACGGCCGGGTGGCCTACGACGGCGCCCCGCTCGGCGACCACGAGGTGCACGACACCGTGTTCGCGGAGCCGCACACCCATCACCACCACCCGCTGCAGGACCACGACCACCTGCCGCGCCACGACCACGCCCCCCACGTCGCCTCTCCCCTGGAGAGTGACTGAGATGGACCTGTTCAGCTACGGCTTCATGCAGCGGGCCCTGCTCGCCGCCCTGTTCACCGGGCTCGCGGCGCCGGCCGTCGGCACCTACCTCGTCCAGCGGCGGATGGCGCTGATGGGCGACGGCATCGGGCACGTCGCGGTGACCGGGGTGGCCCTCGGTCTGCTCACCGGCGCCTCCCCGACCTGGACCGCGGTGGTGGTGGCGATCCTCGGCGCGGTGCTGATCGAGGTGATCCGCGAGCGTGGACACACCAACGGCGACGTCGCGCTGGCGCTGCTGTTCTACGGCGGCCTGGCCGGAGGTGTGCTGATCACCGGTCTCGGCGGGCAGAGTGCCGCGCGGCTCCAGGAGTACCTCTTCGGCTCGATCACGACGATCTCCCCCGGTGACGTGCTCGTCACGATGGCACTGGCCGTGGCCGTGATCGTGCTCTGCGTGGGGCTCGCTCCCCAGCTGTTCTCGGTCGCGCACGACCAGGAGTTCGCCCGTGTCTCGGGCCTGAAGGTCCGCGCGTACAACCTCCTGGTGGCCGTGCTCGCCGCGGTGAGCGTGACCGTCGCCATGCGCACCGTGGGGCTGCTGCTGGTATCGGCCCTGATGGTGGTGCCGGTGGCGACCTCGCAGCAGCTGACCCGCTCGTTCCGCACCACGCTCGGGGCCGCGATGGTGCTGGGCACGCTCGCCTCGGTCGGTGGGCTGGTGGTCTCGGCGTTCCTCAGCGATCACGCCACGGTGGCTCCCGGTCCCACGATCGTGCTGCTGTCCCTCGCGGGGTTCGTCGCCACCTGGCCGATCGGGGCCTGGCTGCGTCACCGCGCGCGGCTGCACGCACCCTTCGCCGCGGAGGCAGGCGAGGACCACTGCACGGCCGACGAGCAGCACGAGCACGACCACGGCCCGGCCTGCGGCCACCCGGCGGTCGAGCACGGCGATCATGTGGACTACATCCACGACGGACACCGGCACGCTCCGCACGGAGGGCACTATGACGAACACTGACCCCACCCTGATCCGGGGCGCCTCCGCCGGTCGACCGACCCGACAGCGCCGCGCCATCGCCGCTGTGATGGCGACCTTCGACGACTTCCGCAGCGCCCAGGAGATCCACGGGCTGCTCTCCCAGCAGGGCGAGCAGGTGGGACTTTCCACCGTCTACCGGGCGCTGCAGGCGCTGGCCGAGGCCGGCGAGATCGACTCGCTGCGCACCGAGTCCGGCGAGAGCATCTACCGTCGGTGCAGCGGCACCCACCACCACCACCTGGTCTGCCGCTCCTGCGGCGCCACCGTCGAGGTCGAGGGCCCCGCGGTCGAGAAGTGGACCCGCTCCGTGGCCGCCGAGCACGGCTTCTCCGACGTCAGCCACACCCTGGAGATCTTCGGCACCTGCGCCACCTGCTGACCCACCCGCCGACACGTCCCATCTGAGAACCCAGACCCCGCCGACACGTCACAGCTGAAACCCCGAGTCGCGCCGAGACGTCACAACTGGAAGAGCCGGGCGGGGCGAAGCGCCCTGGGCCCCGCGGTGTCGAGCCCGACCGACGTACGGGCTACTGCGACCGCTTGCGCCCGTCGAAGAACTCCGTGATCCGGCCGGCAGCCTCGGCGCCTCCACGGGTGCCGCGGGCGACCATGCTCTCGGCGAAGAGCCCCTCGGCGATCCCCATCTCCTGGATCCGGGGGATGCCGTTGATGATCGCGTAGTTCGCCATCGGCGGATTCTCCGCGATCTTGCGGGCGAGCTGCACGGCCCGCTCAAGCCCGGCTCCGGCCTCCTCCGCGTAGTGGACGAGCCCGACAGCGAGGCCTTCGGCCCGGTCGACCACACGGCCGGTCAGCATCATGTCCACCACCCGCGATGCGCCCATGATGCGCGGGATGCGGACCGACCCACTGCCGCCGAGGAAGAGGCCGCGCTGGGGCTCCGGGAGCTCGAAGAACGTGGAGGGCTCAGCGACCCGGAGGTGGGTGGCGCTCGCGAGCTCGAGTCCCCCGCCGATCACTCCGCCCTTCAGCACCGAGATCACCGGCACCTCGCCGAACTGGATCAGGTCGAAGGCGCGGTGCCACCGGCGGGACCGCCGCAGACCGTCCTGGGGATCAGGCGAGCGAGCCGACATCAGCTCCTTGAGGTCGAGGCCGGCGCTGAAGTGGTCGCCCACGGCATGCAGTACGACGGCGCGGCATCCCTCGGGGGGACGCTCGAAGAACTGCTCCAGCCCGCGCACCATCTCGTCGTTGATCGCGTTGCGTGCACGGGGCCGGTTGAGCGCGACGGTGACGATGTCGTCGGTGCGTTCGATGGCAATGAGGTCGGTCGTGGTCATGTCGTGTCCTTGATGTCGTGGTCGGTCAGGAGTCGATCGCGATGACGGACGCGGACACGTGGTCGGCGAAGAGCTCCGCGACCTCCGCCCGTCGCCGTTCCAGGACGGCGCGCTGACTGACGTTGCCCTTCTCGCTCATCTCGCCCGCGGCCCGGTCCGGAGGCTCGCTCAGGAGGAGCAGTCGGCGTACCCGGGTGCTGGATCCCGGGTGTGCCTGGTTGTAGGCGGCCAGGCTCCGGACCAGCTCGGCACGCACCTGGTCCGAGCTGCTCGGGTCGATGCCTTCTCCGAACTGATCGCGGCAGGCGTCAGCGTTCAGCCAGCCGAGCAGGGCGACGTAGGGCTGGTCGGCACCGGCGACGACCACGTCGCGCAGGAGCGGCGCAGCAGCCTCGAGTACGGCGAGCCGCAGCTCGTCGACCCGCACGAACGTGCCGGACTGGAGCTTGAACTCCTCGCTCACCCGGCCGGCGTAGGCGATTCCCTGGTTGGGGTCCTCCGGGTCGACCCACGTCGCCGCGTCGCCCATGAGGAACCACCCCTCCTCGTCGCGCATGTGCTCGGTGAGCTCCGGCTGCCCCAGGTAGCCCGGGGTCACGGTCTCGCTGCGCACCCGGACCTCGTAGCGGTCGGCGCCGAGCGGGACGAGCTTGAGCTCGATCCCGGGCTGCGGCAGGCCGATCAGGCCCGCACGCTCGCTCGGCCAGTGCACGAAGGCGCAGGCAGCCGTCGTCTCGGTGGACCCGTAGCCGGACCCGAACGGGATCCGCAGGCCGGTGTGCGCCACCGCGTGCTCCTGGAAGCGCGTGTAGATCTCGTCGGGCAGGCGAGCTCCGGAGTACGTCGCGCGGGTCAGGCGGGCGAAGAAGTGCCGGGCGAGCTCGGGGTCGGCGTCCATCGCGTCGACCAGCATCCCGAACCCCAGCGGCATGCTGCTGAAGCTGGTGGGAGAGATCTCGCGCAGGTTGCGCAGGGTCTCGCCGAACTCCGCCTCGGTGGGCCGTCCGTCGTCGATGTAGAGCGTGCCGCCTGCCTCGAGCACGCGGTTGAAGATGGCCGTCCCGCCGGCCACGTGGCTCCACGGCAGCCAGTCGATGCTCACGGGAAGGTCGTCACCGGGGCGCCGGGCGATCAGCATGGAGTTCGAGGCGATCGCCGTGACCAGCATCCGCTGGGTGACGATGACCGCCTTCGGCACCCCGGTCGACCCGGAGGTGAACTGGTACTTCGCCACCGTGTCCAGGTCGATGGCGGCGATCGAGCTCTCCACCTCGGAGGTCGGCGCCGTCTCCGCGAGTCGAGCGAACGGCACGTGCTGCGGGTCCGCCGCCCCGTCGACGGCCACGACGATGCGGCCTTCGCCGACGAGCGCGAGCGCGTCCGCGACAGCGGCGGCGTCCTGCACGAACAGCACCGCCGGATCGACGAGATCGACCATCGCCTGCAGCTTTGCGTGGTCACCTCCCTGGGCGGCGTACGCCGGGGTGACGGGCGCGTACGGCATCCGGGCCTGCATCGCGGCGAGCTGGACCACCGCGTGCTCGCGCGAGTTGCCGCTGAGCACCATCACCGGCCGGCCTGCGACCCCGAGGTCGAGGAATGCCTGCGTCAGTGAGTCGACCTGGCGGAGCGCGTCGCCCCAGGTGAGCGTGTGCCAGGCCCGATCCGCCCCGCGCCGTTGGGCGATCCAGACCCCGTCCGGTCGGGTGCGGCCGTTGCGGCGAAGCAGGGACGGCACGTGGTCGACGCGGTCCACGAGGGGCACCCGGCTGCGCACCAGCAGGCAGCCGTCGGCCCGCTGCTCGGCCTCGATGTCGCGCTTGAGGAAGGGCAGCTCTCGGAAGGGTGCCGGCGACGGCGTGACGGTGCGTGCGACTGACATGATCGAGACGCTAGTGAACGGCCACAGGAGGCACTGACCTTCTATCACCCAACGGGATACGTGCTGCGCGAGCGATGAGGCGCCCCTAGCGTCCCTGACATGCCCCAAGCAACGACGCCCTCGACGTACGTCGCAGGCATCTTCGAGCACCCGATCCGGCGGGCCGTCCACGAGACGGTCGCCGATCTCCACACCGATGTCGCGCACGGCGCGCTTGCGGACGCGGGGCTGACCCTTGCCGACGTCGACGGGTACTTCTGCGGTGCCGACGCACCGGGCCTCGGTGGCGCGACCATGGCCGACCACCTCGGCCTGGACCGGCTGCGGCACATGGACACCACGGAGTCCGGCGGCTCGTCGTACCTGCTCCACGTGCGTCACGCCGCACAGGCGATCGCCGACGGGAAGTGCGATGTCGCACTGATCACGATGGCCGACACTCCCCTGGCTCGAGGCGGCGGCCTCGGCCTCAGTGGCGTCGACGCCTCCGCGGTGCCCAGCGGGCCCTACACCGCCGGCCTCCCCAAGGGACCCATGTACGCCTACGGGATGGTGGCCCGCCGTCACATGCACGAGTTCGGGACCACCCCCGAGCAGCTCGCGTGGGTCAAGGTCGCGGCCTCCCACCACGCCCAGCACAACCCGAACGCGAAGCTGCGCGACGTCGTCACCGTCGAGGACGTGCTCGCCTCCCCCATGGTCGCCGACCCGCTGCACCGGCTCGACTGCTGCGTGGTCACTGACGGGGGCGGCGCCCTGGTGCTCGTCCGCGACGAGATCGCACGTGATCTCGCCCGGCCCAAGGTGCGCCTCGCCGGCTCCGGCGAGGCCGTCAAGCACCCGCACGGCGGCACCGGCGACCTGGTCACCTCGGCGGGAGCTCGCTCGGGTCCGGCGGCCTTTGCGGAGGCCGGGATCTCGCCCGCCGACATCGGGTACGCCTCGCTCTACGACAGCTTCACGATCACGGTGATCGTCCAGCTCGAGGACCTGGGCTTCTGCGCGAAGGGCGAGGGCGGCGCCTTCGTCGCCGACGGCAACCTGATCTCGGGCCAGGGCACGCTCCCGTTCAACACGGACGGCGGCGGACTGTGCAACAACCACCCCGGGAACAAGGGGGGAATGCCCAAGCTCCTCGAGGCGGTACGACAGTGCCGCGGCGAGGCGCATCCCGCCGTACAGGTCGAGGACCGCGAGTTCGTCCTGGCCCACGCGACCGGCGGCATGATCGCCAGCAGCCATGTCTCGGCAACCACCATCTTCCAGGCGGAGTAGACCCATGCGCAGGAAATCCCGATCCACCCACCCTGCGCCCGTTCGTACGGCGCACGACGAGCCGTACTGGGAGGGGACCGCGCAAGGCGTGCTCTCCTTCAAGCGCTGCCAGGACTGCGATCGACCCCATTGGTACCCGCGCCGCCGGTGCCCCCTGTGCGGTTCGGACCGAACCGTGTGGGAGGCCGCGAGCGGCACCGCCACGCTGTACTCCTACTCGATCGTGGCCCGCTCGCGACGACCGCGTGCGGCCGCGATCGTCGAACTGGCCGAGGGCCCCCGGATGAGCACGGTCCTCGCGGACTGCGACGTGCACGCGATCTCCATCGGCGAGGAGCTGCGGGTCGGGTTCGAGGAGGCCGAGGACGGCTCGGCGCTGCCGTACTTCACCACCGTGGCGGCGGATCGAGCGCGCGAGTACGCCGCCGAGTCCCTTGCGATGTCGCGGACCGTTCCGGACGTCGACCTGGCACTGGCGCGCGAGGTGGCCGAGGTCGGAGTGGTGGGCGCCGGCACGATGGGCACCGGGATCGCGAAGGCCCTGCTGGCCGGTGGGGCGCAGGTCACGCTCGTCGATCCCGACGGCCCGGCCCGGGAACGCGCGCAGGGCGACATCGAGGCCTACCTCGACCGGCTCGAGCTGCCCCGCACAGGCTTGCGCATCGAGGACGCGATCTCCAGCCTCGGCGAGGCCGACCTGGTGATCGAGGCGGTCTGGGAGCAGCTCGCCCTCAAGCGGTCGGTGCTGGCCGAGCTGGCGGCCGCGACCAAACCCGACTGCATCCTGGCGACCAACACCTCCAGCCTCGACCTGGACGACCTGGCTGAGGCGTCGGGACGCCCCGATCACGTCGTGGGGCTGCACTTCTTCAGCCCTGCCCACGTGATGAAGCTGGTCGAGGTGGTGCGCGGCCGATCCACCGACGCGGCCGTCCTGGCCACCGCGATGGAGCTGGTACGCCGGGTCGGCAAGACGCCGGTCGTCGTCGGGGTCTCCCCCGGGTTCGTGGGCAACAGGATGATGTTCGCCCGCAACCGCCAGGCCGAGGCCCTGCTCCTCGAGGGCGCCTTCCCCGAACAGGTGGACCGGGTCGTGCGCGAGTTCGGGCTCCCGATGGGTCCCTACGAGATGCTCGACCTCGGCGGCGGGATAGAGCTGAGCTACCGCCGCCGGCAGGAGACCGGCGAGGAGAAGTGGCTGGTCGACGAGCTCTACCGCCGCGGCCACCGCGGTCAGCGCACCGGTCGCGGCTACTACCGCTACAAGGAGGGTGACCGCACCCCCCGCCCCGACCCCGAGGTGTCCGCCGTGGTCATCGAGGCCTCGGCGCGCGCCGGAGTCGAGCGGCGCCGCATCCCCGACGCCGAGATCGCCGATCGCCTCATCCTGCCGATGATCAACGAGGCGGCCCTGCTGATCGAGGCAGGAGTGGTCAACCGGCCGAGCGACGTCGACGTGGTCTGGCGTCACGGCTACGGCTGGCCGGACTGGAAGGGCGGCCCGCTCCACTACGCCGACCAGATCGGGATCGGGACCGTCGTCGACCGCCTCAGGCAGCTCGCGGCACAGCACGGTGAGGGCTTCACGCCCGCTCCGCTGCTCGTGCGCCTGGCCGAGGCCGGCGCCGGCATCCTCGACAGCACCCCCGGCCCACACGAAACGACCACAGAGGGGTCACCCGCACAGTGACGACGTACCGATTCCCGCTCGCAGACTGGCTCTTCGTCCTCAAGGACCTCCTCCACATCGACGAGCGCCCGGACCTCCGTGGGCTGGAGGACGTGACCGCCGACGACGTGCGGGACCTCCTCGGCGAGGGTGCCCGCTTCCACGAGGAGGTCCTTGCCCCGCTGAACCTCGCCGGCGACCACGAGGGTGCACACCTCGTCGACGGCAGGGTGCGCACGCCCGAGGGCTTCCCCAAGGCCTGGGACCTGTACCGGCAGGCCGGGTGGCACGTCCTCAACGTGCCGGCAGACATCGGCGGCGGTGGTCTCCCGAGCGTGGTCACGCTGGCGCTCGGCGAGCTGCGCAGCGCGACCGCCCAGTCGTTCGCGATGTACGGCGCCTTCTGCGGCGTGGCCGGGACCATGATCGCTGCCCTGGGCGAGGACTGGATGCGCGCTCACGTGGTGCCGCGCCTGGTGGGCGGCGACTGGACCGCGACGATGTGCATGACCGAGAGCCAGGCCGGGTCCGACCTCAAGGAGCTGCGCACCCGTGCCCAGCAGGAGCCTGACGGCACCTGGCGGATCCGGGGCGAGAAGATCTTCATCTCCGGCGGTGACCACGACCTGACGGAGAACATCGTCCACATCGTGCTGGCCAAGGTCGTCGAGCCCGATGGCACGGTGGCCGAGGGACTGGCCGGCGTCGGCGTCTTCCTGGTCCCGGCGCGCGAGCTCGACCCGGCCACCGGGGCACTGGGTGGACCGAACGGTGTCCACGTCGACGCCATCGAGCACAAGATGGGCATCGAGGGCAGCGCCACCTGCGCGCTGCGCTTCGAGGGCGCGGTCGGCTGGCGGATCGTGGATCCCGCCAAGACCGGCGTAGCGGGATCGATGGGCCCGATGTTCTTCCTGATGAACAAGGCGCGGCTGGGCACGGCGCTGTCCGGCATCGCCTACTCCGAGCTGGCCTACCAGTACGCGAGCGCCTACGCGCACGAGCGGCTCTCCGGACGTGCACCCGGCGGCGCACGACGACCGGACCTCCGCGCAGACCCGCTCGTCGTCCATCCCGACGTACGCCGGCTGCTGCTGTCCACGCGCGCCTTCGCCGAGGGCGGCCGTGCCCTGGCTGCGCGGGTTGCGCTCTGGCAGCTGGAGGCCGACTCGATCGGCTCACCGGTCGCCGCCGACCTGGTCAAGCTGTTGTCGCCGGTGCTCAAGGCGTACTTCACCGACAAGGGGCTGCAGTCGACGGTGGACTGCCAGCAGGTGCTCGGCGGACACGGGTACATGCGCGACCACCCGGTCGAGCAGTGGGTGCGGAACTCGCGGATCGGCCAGATCTACGAAGGCGCCAACGGCATCCAGGCACGTGACCTGGTCCGCAACCGGCTGGTCTCGCGCAACGGGAGCACCACGGACGCGTTCTTCGGTGTGATCGACTCGTTCCTCGCCGCCGCACCCAGCGACCTGGTCGAGCTCGCCCCGCTGCTCGGACCGATCAGCGAGGCCACGGTGGAGCTGCGCAAGGCGGTGGCGATGATCGCCGAGGTCGACGAGACGGAGGCGACCGCGGTCTCCTACGACCTCCTCACCGCGCTGGGCACCCTGGCCGTCGCCTGGACCTGGGCGGAGTGCGTCGTCGCCGCAGCCGCCACCGGCGACGACCAGCTGCTCGCCAGCAAGTCCGCGCTCGCCCGGATCTGGATCGAGCGCGAGCTCCCACTGGTGGAGGCCCTGTGCAAGCGCATCCAGTACGGCGGCCGCGCGCTCACCGACCCGCTCGACGCATGGATCTGAGCGGGCCGGACGAGCGCTGCCGCCGTACCGGGTGGGTCAGTAGCCGAGGAGCTTGGCCGCGAGGTCGTTGAGCACCTCGGTGGCTCCGCCGCCGATGCCGAGGATGCGGGCGTCGCGGTAGTGACGGTCGATCTCCGACTCGCGCATGTACCCGGCGCCACCGTGGATCTGGACGGCCTCGCTGACCACCCACTCCACGGTCTCGACGGCGGTGTTCTTCGCCATCAGGGCATCGAGGATCACGTCGGGGTCGGTGACCGAGCGCTCGACCGACTTCTCGATGGCCGCGCGCGTGAGCGTGCGCGCCGCGGACGTACGACGGTGCATCTCCACCAGCTTGTGCCTGATCACCTGGCGGCTGACCAGCGGCTTGCCGAAGGTCTCGCGCTCCTTGGCGTAGCGCACGGCGAGGTCGAGCGCGCGCTGGGCGGTGGCGTAGCCCTGGAGGGCGAGACCGAGGCGCTCGTTGACGAACTGCTGCATCAGCAGGATGAACCCGCCGTTCTCCTCCCCCACCAGGTTGGCCGCGGGGACGCGGACGTCGGTGAAGCTGAGCTCGGCGGTGTCGGAGCAGTGCCAGCCCATCTTGCGCAGCGGGCGGGCGACCTCGAACCCGGGAGTGCCCTTCTCGATGACCAGCAGGCTGACCCCGCCGAAGCCGGACTCGCCGGTGCGCACCGCGGTGGTGACGAAGTCGCCGCGCACCGCAGAGGTGATGAAGGTCTTCGCGCCGTTGACGACGTAGTGGTCGCCGTCGCGGACCGCGCGCGTGGTGATGTTGGCGACGTCGCTGCCGCCGCCGGGCTCGGTGACGCCGAGCGAGCCGATCAGGTCGCCGGCCAGGGTCGGCCGGACGAACCTGTCGATCAGGTCGGGGTTGCCGCTGTCGATGATGTGCGGGACCGCGATGCCGTGGGTGAACAGCGACGCGATCACGCCGGCGCTGCCGCCTGCCTCGATCACGGCCTCGGTGACCACGGCCGTGTCGATGGCGTTGCCGCCCTCGCCGCCGACGGCCTCGTCGAACCCGACGCCGAGGATGCCCGCGGCCGCGGCGCTCTTGCTCAGCTCGCGAGGCAGCTGCCCCTCGTCCTCCCACTGCGCGAGGAGCGGGACGATCTCGCGGGTGGTGAAGAGGGTGACGGCGTCGCGAAGTGCCTTGCGTTCGGGGGTGTTCCAGGCGTCCATGGTCTGCTTCCTTGCTGGTTCGGTTCGGGTGGGGTGAAGGTCTGGTTGGGTCAGCGACCGGTCCAGCGTGGCTCGCGCTTCTCGGCGAACGCGGCCACGCCCTCGCGGGCGTCGTCGGAGAGCAGCACGGGGCTGGCCAGCTCGCTCTGGCGGGCGAATCCCTCGTCGGCGGTCCAGGTGGGTGCGGTGTCGACGACGTGCTTGCCGACGCTGACCGACAGCGGCGCGTTGGCGGCGATCCGGCGGGCCAGGTCCAGCGCGGTGGGCAGCGCCTCTCCGTTGGGGACCACCGAGTTGACCAGCCCGAGCGCGGCCAGGCGCTGGGCAGGCAGCGGGTCCCCGACGAGCGCGAGCTCCAGGGCGACTGCGCGGGGCAGCCGGGTCGCCGTACGCCACAGGCCGCCGGCGGCGGCGAGCAGGCCGCGCTTGACCTCCGGGAGGCCGAAGGTCGCGTCCTCACCGGCCACGATGAGGTCGGCGCACAGGGCGAGCTCGAAGCCTCCCGCGAGCGCCGGTCCCTCGACGGCGGCGATGGTGGGCTTGGTGGGCGGTTCGGCGGTGAGCCCGAGCGGCCCACGGCGATCGGTCACCGGCATCTCGCCCCGGTTGGCCGCAGCGAGGTCCATCCCCGCGCAGAACGTGTCGCCGGCTCCGGTGAGCACGATGACCCGGACGCCTCCGTCGGCCTCGGCGTCGTCGACTGCGCGCTCGAGCAGCTGCGCGGTGAGCCGGTCGATGGCGTTGCGCGCCTTCGGGCGGTCCAGCGTGATCACGAAGACCTCGTCGCTGTCGCGGTGGGTGCGCAGCGGAGCCGCCGGCGGCTCCGGCAGCGGCTGGCGCTCGTCACCGAGCACCACCCGGTCGTCCTCGATGCGGATGCTGCGCCGCAGCGGGTCGGTACCGATGAGCAGCGCCACGTCCTCGCGGCCCTCGCGGCGCAGCAGCACCCGCTCACCACCGGGCGTGATCGCGGAGACGATCGCCGCCTCGGCGTGGCCGCTGCGGTCGTGCGGCACGGTCACCGCCTCGACGACGGCGGCGTCGTCGAGCTCGGTGCGGACCGGACGGGAGGCGGGTCGCTCGAAGGCCGGCTTGAGGTGCTCGAACCGGGCCGTGGGCGGCTTGGCCGAGTAGATGCCGATGGCGTGCTTGGTCGCGTACCAGCCCAGTGAGCTGGACAGGCCGTACTGCTCCGGGCTCTCCCGCAGCATCGGCACCATCGTGGAGACGGCGTGCAGGCCGTAGTTGTTGCCCGGTCCACCGGCGGAGGTGAGCCCACCGGTGACGCTGAGCGGACGGTCGGGGTCCTGCCAGGGCAGGCCGAGGGCCTGCGCCCCGAGCTGCACCGCTGCCGGGAAGCAGGAGTACAGGTCGACCGGGCCGAGGTCGTCGACCCCGATCCCGGCGTGCCCGAGCGCCGCGGCACCTGCGGCGGCGATCGCGGGCGAGCTCGCGAGGTCTGCTCGCTCGGAGACGAACCACTCGTCGGTGGCCGAGGCGCCGGCGTGCAGGAAGACCCAGCGGTCCTGCGGCACCCCGAGCGCGTGCGCGGCGGCGACGCTGGTGACGATGGCGCCGGCAGCGAGGTCGACCTGCAGGTTGGCGCACATCAGCTTGGTGTACGGGTCCGAGACGGCACGGTTGTCGGGGGTCGCCGTGGCGATCTCCTCGGCGCTCCGCTCGGTGGGGTCCCACGCGAACGGGTTGCCGGCCGCGACAGCGCTGTTGCGGGCCCAGAGGTCGGCGATCCGGGCCCGGTGCTCCTCGGTCGAGGTGCCCGCAGCGCCACGCAGCGCCGACTCGATCAGGGCGTAGACGTAGATGGGGGCACCGAGCCCGACGCTGGTCTCCCGCTCGTTGTTCGCGGGCCGGTCCACGCCGATGACGCGGTCAGGAGCGGCGTCGTCCGGCTGGCGGGTCCAGTCGGGCTCGCGGCCGTCGCGCTGGAGGGCCGCCACGGTCGCGCCCGCTTCGGCGCCGCTGACCAGGACGACGTGCGCCTTCCCGTCGGCGACCTGCTGGGCGGCGTCGTTCAGGGAGAGCTGGCCGCCGTCCCCGCCGTACGGCGAGGTCTGCACCGTGCCCGCCTCCTCGGCACCGACCAGCCCGGCGACCAGGCCCGCCTGGTCGGGGTAGGTCCACGAGGCACTGGGCACGGCGTAGACGAGGTCGGCCCGGGCCAGGACGTCGGCCTGCGCTCCGGAGTCCGCTGCGGCGGCGCGAAGGGCCTCGACGGCCATCGCGACCGGCTCCACCGGGTTCGTCAGGTCAGGGGTACGCCGGACGACCTGCCCGACGCCGATCACAACCGGGGTCGAGGGCTCCAGCAGCTGCCCGGTGCGTTCGTGGAGGACCGGCTCGTCGGCGATCCGCGCCCGGCCTCCCCCGCCGTCCACTAGACCGGAGAGGACCTCGAGCGACTCGGTGAGCGCGGTCTCCACGCTGCGTACGGCGGTCAGGCCGACCGGTCCGCGCACGGGCGGTCCGTCCAGCGCTCCGTCGAGGCGCACGGCCGTCCCGGTGGGGGTCGCGAGCACCGTGCACCAGAGGCCGACGGTGATCCCCATCGGTCCGGTGCCGCGCAGGTCGAAGCCGCTCTCACCGGCCTCCTGCACCCGCCAGCGCACCTGCGCCGGGATGTCCATCAGCTTGATCTGCTGGACGAACTCCTCACCCGACGCCATCCGGGAGGCACGCTCCCCGCGCCAGGACAGGTGCAGCGTGAGCCACTCGTGGGCCCGGTCCAGGTCGGTCACCAGGTCCACGACCGTCTCCGGGGTCGCTGCGACGAGTCGTTGCGCGTGCACCTGTCGGGCGTACTCCGCAGCGCCGGCGGGCGTCGGGACGGACACCTGCTCGGCTCCGGTCGGGTCGCCCGCAGCGCCGACGCCGACAGCGGTCCGCACCCTCTGGGTGAGGTCCCCAGCAGCGATCCGGGCGGTCTGCGTGAGCACGGGCAGCAGGGTGCGGGCGGAGGCGATCACGGTCTTGCCGCGTCGAGGACCAGGCATGTTCGTCAACTTTCCGTCCGATCAGACTGTTTCGCACATCATGCTCGGCCGCTCCCAGTTCGCGCAACCCGGGGTCGGCCTCGACCGGGGATAGGGTCGGCGCATGGCGGCCCCCCGACGTACCCAGCAGGAGCGGTCTGCCGCGACCCGTGCACTGCTGCTCGAGGCTGCCTACGAGTGCCTGCTGGAGGGCGGGTACGGCGCCACCACCGTCGGCGCGGTCCAGCAGCGAGCCGGCGTCGCGCGCGGCACCCTGCTCCACCACTTCCCCACTCGCGGCTCGTTGATGGCCGGTGTCGTCGAGGACATCATCGAGCGCCGATTCGCGGTGCTCACCACGCCGGTGGACGACGTCCCTGCGGCGAGCTGGGACGAGCTGGTCGACCTGGTCTGGGACGAGCTCCAGGAGCCTGCGTTCACGGCCGCACTCGAGCTCTGGGTCGCGGCCCGGACCGACGCGGATCTGCGTGAGGCCCTGCTCCCGCTCCAGGAACGGATCTTCGGGACCGTCCACCGCAACGTCACCCGCCTCGTCGGCGCCGAACGCCCGCAGACGACGATGCTCGTGCAGTTCACCATCGACCTGCTCACCGGCTCCCACCTCTCCGGCATCCTGGCCCCGCGTGCCGGGACCTCCGAGGTGATCCAGGCCTGGAAGCAGGCCCTGCGGATCCTGGGAGACGCGGACGTCGCCGAGGTCAGCGCGACAAGTCGAGAACGCTGAAGAGAGCCCGTCAGCCCTGCTCCCGCACGGCCAGCTCGCCGAGGGCCTCCACGACGGTGAGCCGGCCGCCGTCTCCCGGATCGGGGTCGGGGAGGATCGGCTCCGGGTCAATCAGGTAGACACAGTGACCGTCCAGCGTGAGCCGCCGCACCACCTCCAGCAGCATCCTGCGGGCCACGTCGTCGATCGAGTGGACCATCGTGAGGTCCAGGACGACCTTTGCTTCCGCGAGCGCGGTGTTCACGATCTCCCGCACCACCCTCTCGGCTCCGGCGAAGCGGATCCCGCCCTGCAGCGCGAAGACGTGGATCGCGTCCGGCCCGACGCCGACGACGCGGCTGGAGCGCACGACCGCGCGCGCCATCGGCGGCACCTCCATCACGTGCAGCCCCATGTCGGCGGAGAACCGCTCGAACAGGGACACGCCCCGGACGCTGGTCCCGTGGGGGTCGAGGAGAGGCGAGAACGTCGCGATCCCGATCTGGCCGGGAAGGGCCCCGATCAGTCCCCCGGCGACACCGCTCTTCGCCGGGATGCCCACCTGGGTGGCCCAGTCGCCGGCAGCGTCGTACATGCCGCAGGTGGACATCACGCTCAGCACCTGGCGCACCACCGGCTCCGGCACCACGCGCTCGCCCGAGCGCGGGTTGACCCCGCGGTTGGCCAAGGTCGCTGCCATCAGTGCGAGGTCGCGTGCCGTGACGAGCAGGGAGCACTGCCGGGTGTAGCCCTCGACGACCGTGGCCGGGTCCTCGGTGAGTACGCCGTGGCTGCGCAGCATGTGCCCGATGGCGAGGTTGCGGTGTGCGTTCTCCAGCTCCGAGGCGCACACCGCCTCGTCGACCTCCAGCCGGCGTCCGGCGAACGCCGAGAGCCCGCTGACCACCCGCTCCAGCCGCTCCCCCGGCTCCAGCTCCGGAACCCCTGTCAGGGAGTGCGTGGTGATGGCACCCGCGTTGATCATCGGATTGCGCGGACGCCCGGTGCCGTCCTCGAGGGAGATCTCGTTGAACGCCTCCCCGGACGGTTCGACACCCACCTTGGCCAGCACCGCGTCGAAGCCTCTGTCGGCGAGGGCGAGCGCGTAGGTGAACGGCTTGGAGATCGACTGGATGGTGAACTCGACATCGCTGTCTCCCGCGCCGTAGACGACACCGTCGACGGTGGCGAAGACCGCGGCGAGGCGGTCGGGATCGGCCGCCGCGAGCTCCGGGATGTATCCCGCCCGCACACCGGACGTGTCCGGCGCGACGTCCTCGAGCGCCTCGATCAGGTAGTCAGGAATCGGTGATCGCATGGCCCTCCGCTGCCCGAACGGCGTCGGTGACGAGCTGGAGGTCGGCAGGTCTCGGCCGACGGAACTTGCCGCCCATCGCGACGAACTCATCGCCATGTTCTTTCAGGTGGGCCGCGAACAGCGGGCACACGGGGACGACGGTGATGTTCGTCCGAATGCTGTCTTCGAGCACTCCGCGGACGAGCAGTCGCGCCAGGCCCCGCCCGCCGAACTTCCGGTCCACCTCGGTGTGGAAGAAGATCCGCTCACCGTCCACCGCGGGAGGACGCACGAAGTCCGCCCGACCGACGACGGATCCGTCGGCGAGGTTCACCGTGTAGGTGCCGACGGGGCGAACGTCCTCGAGCCTGATCGTCACAGCTGCACCGGTGTCGTCCTTGATCTGCTGAGTCATCTGATCGCCTTCTTCTCCATGGTCGTGATGGCACTCATCGTGGTGCTGAGCCTTGCGGGTGGCGCCGGGCGAACTCCCAGAGGAGGACGCTGGCGTCCGGGCCCGAGCGATCGGTGAAGAGACCCTCGCCCGCGGCGCCCGGCCAGGCGTGCCCCATGCCGTCGACGAGGTACAGCTCGACGACGGACCTGCCGTCGGGCGTCGAGACCGCGGTGTGCCTGTACGTGCGCCTCCCGGGCCCCGGATCCACGCGGGTCGTCTCCTCGACCAGGTCCAGGCTGGTGTTGAGCAGGCCGTCGTCGGCGAGATCGTGCACGGCCGTCCAGTGCTCGACGAGACGGGTGGCGACGAGCGGCGGCACGACGTCGTCCTCCTCGCCCTGGATCACGAGCATCGGCACCCCGCGTGCCCGGTCGCCCATCTGGGACCACGCCTGGCGCGCGGTGTACGCCGGCGGCGTGGAGCCGGGATCGTCGGGGTCCACCTGGTTCAGCCCGTACTCCCCTCCCGCCACCGACGTCACCGTCGCGAACACGTCGGGATGGGTCACCGCGAGGATGACCGCGGTCCCTGCGCCGGACGACGCACCGGCGACGTGCACCCGATCCGGGTCCGCGTCGTACTCCTCGATCACCTGCCGGGCCACGCCCGCCAGCAGCGCAGGCTCTCCGGCGTGACGGTGTTGTTCTCGCGGGTCATCGGAGTTCCAGCAGTTGACTGCACTGCGGAACATCCGCTGCGTCGGGTAAACGACGATGAAGCCCTCACGGTCGGCCAGGTCGTTGAGCTGCGTGGTGGCCTTCATCGAGTTCCACCCGTAACCGGTCATCGCGCAACCGTGGATGGCCATCACCACCGGGAGCCGTGTCCTCCCGTCGTGCTGCGGGGGAAGGTGGACCTGGTAGCGCTGGGAGCCGGCGTCGCTCTCGTAGACGTGGTTGCGATCTCCCTCCTCCATCGACCAGGGCGGGCCGAACTGCAAGACGACAGCAGCCAGGGCGAGCAACGACACGACCACCAGCCCGGCGGCCGGGACGATCAGGCGCCATCGCCGCCGGGCGGACTCGGGGTCGTGGTCCGAGGCGGTCACGTGTGCCTCCTGTCCCTGGGACTGCTCAGCCGAGGAAGGTGCGCAGGGCGAGGTTGACCTCGTCGGCGTGGGTCCAGAGCAGACCGTGAGGGGCCCCCTCGACCTCGACGTAGTCGGCGTCCGGGACGAGGTCCCGGAAGCGCCGGGCGGTGGCGTCGATCGGCAGGATGTTGTCCGCGGTGCCGTGGAGGATCAGCGTCGGCAGGCCGGCTGCGCGGACGGCCTCGACGTCGTCGCGGAAGTCCTCGATCCAGCTCGGGACGACCGCGTAGGCGGCGACAGGGGCGCTGAGGGTGGCGGTGTTCCAGTTCGCCCTGACGACCTCCTCGCTGATCCGCGACCCGAGGGTGTCGTCGAGGTTGTAGAAGTCCCGGTAGAACTGGGTGAACCAGCTGTAGCGATCCCCCTTGGCCGCGGCCACGATGTCGTCGAAGACCTGCTGCGGCACGCCGTCGGGGTTGTCGTCGCGCTGCACGAGGAACGGCTCGAGTGAGGCGAGGAACGCGAGCTTGGCGACGCGCTCCGTGCCGTACGCCGAGACGTAGCGGGCGAGCTCACCGGTGCCCATCGAGAAGCCGACCAGGACGACGTCGCGGAGGTCGAGCGCCTCCAGCACGGCGGACAGGTCGGCGGCGAACGTGTCGTAGTCGTAGCCGGTGCCGACCTTCGAAGACTGGCCGAAGCCGCGGCGGTCGTAGGTGATCACGCGGTATCCGGCGGCGAGCAGCTCGCGCGTCTGGCGCTCCCAGCTGTGCCCATCAAGCGGATACCCGTGGATGAGGACGACGGGCTGCCCCGCGCCCTGGTCCTCGTAGTAGAGCTCGACGGGGGCGCTGTTCTCGTTGCCGACGTTGATGAATCCCATGGTGTGGTTCCTTCTCTCGTTGTGTGTCCGGTGTGCGGTCAGCAGGCGACCTGGGCCAGGCCGGCGTGGTTGCCCACGGCGAGTGCAACGCGCGCGTCGTTGCCGAGGGTGCTTGCAAGTGCCCCGTCGGGGGCAGGCTGTGTGTCCTTCACTGCGAACAGGAGGGCCTGGATGAACGAGGTCGCGTCCTGGAACCGGTCGTCCCGCTCCTTGGCGAGAGCCTTCGCGAGCACGGCATTGACTCCCGGAAGATCGGTTCGGACCAGCACGGGCTGCTCGTGGATGTGCTGGTACACCACGCAGACGGGATCGTCTCCGATGAACGGTGGCTTTCCGGTCAGGAGCTCGTAGAGCACGCAGCCTGCGGAGTAGAGGTCCGTGCGGGCGTCCACGGTCTCTCCGCGGGCCTGCTCCGGGGAGACGTACGACGGGGTCCCGAAGAGCCCGGAGGCCTGGCTCAAGGTGGCAGCCGGATGCCCACTGGCATGCGACAGGCCGAAGTCCACGACCTTGACGGCACCCTCGGGCGTGACCATGACGTTGGCGGGCTTGATGTCGCGATGGACGACGCCGGCCCGATGGCTGAACTCGAGCGCCGAGAGTATCCCCAGCTGGTACTGGATGGTCTCGTTGACCGTTGGCAGGCGCGTCCTGACGAGGTCCCGCAGGGAGTGCCCCGGGACGTACTCCATGACGATGACCGGGACCCGGACCATGCCTGCGGAGCCTGTGGCGAGCTCCTCGTGCCCGGTGTCGTAGACGGCGACGATGGCAGGATGGCTGAGCCCGGCCATCGTCAGCCCTTCGCGCCGGAAGCGGGACCGGGACACGGGGTCGCGCGCGAGGTCGGCGCGCAGCACCTTGATGGCAACCGCACGGCCCGTGACGACGTCGTGACCGCGGTGGACGTCGGCCGTGGCGCCCCACCCGATGACGTCACCGACTTCGTACCGGCCGTCGATGACAACGTCGAGGTTCATCGTCGGGGCTCCCAGCGGAAGAGCCGCTTGGCCAGTGCGACAGCGACGAAGACCCAGGCCACGGTGGGGGCCAGCAAGGGAAGGGAGTCGGCGAGGGGGACCCCGCCGTTCCAGGCGTTGATCACCAGCTCGGTGGCCGAGCCGCCGGGGAGGAGGCGCTTGAGGTAGGCGAGCTCCTCGGTGCCGGAGATTCCTACCCAGCTGGCCGCGGCGATCACCGCCAGGCTCACCGGCAGGGTGGTCACCTGGGCGTGCTCGGGGGAGTTCGTGAGGCCCGCAGTGGCGAGAGCCAGTGCCAGCATCATGGCCATCGTCGCCACGATCGCCACCGCCAGCAGCGGGATCTCGGCCGGGCTGGTGGTGACCACACCCAGCACGACCAGGATCGCGACCACCTGGACGAGGGCGATGACCGTGATCGGCAGGACCAGCCCGACGAGGATGCTCTGGTCGCTCGCGGCGGTGGAGCGCAACCGCTTGAGGAAGAGGTTCTGCCGGCGTGCGGCCAGCGTGGTCACCGCGGTGGTGTAGAGCCCGAAGGCCAGCACGGTGAACATCACGATGGCAGCGACGTAGCCGAGGCTGGCGAGATCGGCGAAGGTCTCGTGCTGGTAGATGAGGTAGGCGCCGACCGCGACCGGGATGACCAGTCCGCTGACCATGACCAGCCGGTTCCGGAAGATCTGGATGAGCTCACTGCGAGCGATCTCGAGCATGGGGTGGTTCCTTTCAGGATGGAGCGACGTGGTGTTCGGTGTCGGACTCAGGCGGCGTCGATGGAGCGGAAGACGTCATCGAGACGGGTCGGGCCGGCCGTAAGGTCCTGCAGCTCCACGTCCGTGTCGTGCGCCCAGCCCAGGAGCCGGTAGAGGTCTGCCTGCAGGTTGAAGGTCTCGACGTGGAAGGCGCCGTTGAGTGCGCCCACGATCGGCGGCTCGGGCGCGCCGGGCGGCAGCGCGAAGCTGATCACCGCCGGCATCGCCTGCGTCAGCTCGTGCACCGTGCCCTCCTGACGCAGCGTGCCCTCGTGCATCAGCCCGATCCTGTCGGCGCGCTGCTGCGCCTCCTCCAGGTAGTGGGTGGTCAGCACGATCGTGGATCCTTCTTCGCGCAACCTGTCCACGGCGGCCCAGAGCGCGTCCCGGGACTGGATGTCCAGCCCGGTCGTGGGCTCGTCCAGGATGACCAGCTCTGGCCCGCCGTACACGGCCGTGGCGAAGTCGAGGCGACGCTTCTCGCCACCGGAGAGCTGGGAGACCCTGGTGTCCTTCTTGCGGGTGAGGCCGGCGACATCGAGCACCCGGTCCACGTCGTCCCTGCGCCCGCTCAACGCGCCGATGAGGCCCACCGACTCCCGCACCGTCAGATCCGGGGAGAAGCCGCTCTCCTGCAGCATGATGCCCAGTCGGGGCCGGACCGCGTCCCGGTCCTGTGGGCTCTCACCGAAGATCCGCACCGTGCCGGACGCGGCCGTGCGGTGTCCTTCGATGACCTCCAGGGTCGAGGTCTTGCCGGCCCCGTTGGTGCCGAGGAGGGCGTAGAGCTCGCCGCGCTCGACCTGGAACGAGAGGTCCTTCACGGCGGGAAAGTCGGCGTACGTGACGTTCAGGTGGGAGACGTCGATGACAGTGCTGGCGGACATCGGGATCCTTCGGGGTCGAGGTTTCGGTGTCATCAGGCTCGCGCTGATGACGGCACCTTCGCGTCGGTGAAAGTCCCGTAGGTGATCGCCGCATCGTTGATCGTCAGGGACGGGATGGGAGTTGCGGACCCACGTCGGGTCGGTGATACTCACCCACTCCCAACCGAGGGCCGGCGGTGGACTCAAACGTGACGAACCTTCTGGGCCGGCGCGAGGAGCGCGAGACGCTCGAGCACGTGCTCGCCGGGGCGCACTCTGGTCGTGCCGCAGTACTCGTCGTGCACGGGGAAGCGGGCATCGGCAAGACGGCGCTGGTCGAGCATGCCTGCGACACGGCATCCCGCTCGGGGTTCACGGTCGCGCGTGCTGTCGGGGTGGAGGCCGAGGCACAGTTCGCGTTCGCGGGTCTCCACCAGCTGTGCGCGCCCATGCTGGACCGCGCCAACGCATTGCCCGACCCGCAGCAGGCCGCCCTCGGCGTGGCGTTCGGCCAACGAGCCGGCGCCGCACCGGATCCGTTCCTGGTGGGGCTGGCGATCCTCCACCTGCTGGCCGAGGTGGCCGAGGAGGCACCGCTGCTGTGTCTGATCGACGATGCGCAGTGGCTGGACGAGGCGTCGGCGCAGGTCCTGGCGTTCGTGGCGCGCCGGGTGGCAGCCGAACGGCTGGCGTTGGTGTACGCGGTCCGCGACTCTGACACAGGCGGCTCTCACCCGTTCTCGAGCCTGCCTGCGCTGCGCCTCGAGGCGCTGGGCGAGAAGGAGGCCCGCGCCTTGTTGGCCTCTGCGTTCCACACCACCCTGGACGCCGCAGTGTGCGAACGGATCGTCGCGGAAGCGCGCGGCAACCCCCTGGCCCTGCTGGAGCTGCCGCGCAGCACGCAGCTGGCCGGCGGGTTCGAGCTGCCGGACGCGGCGAGCATCCCGCGCCGCATCGAGGACAGCTTCCAGCGCCGTTCGGCGAGCCTCCCGGCGGAGACGCAGCTGCTGCTGCTGGTCGCCGCCACCGAGCCGACCGGGGACGTCGCGTTGCTACAGCGTGCGGCCGCACACCTGGGGATCGGAGCCGCGGCGGCCGCACCGGCCGAGTCAGCCAGGTTGCTGGAGATCGACACCCGGGTGAAGTTTGCTCATCCACTCGTCCGCTCGGCGGTCTACCGCGCCGCCAAGCCCCCGGACAGGCGCCGCGCGCACCGCGCGCTGGCCGCCGCCACCGACCCGGACGTCGACCCCGACCGCCGCGCCTGGCACCGTGCGCAGGCCGTGCTGGGCACCGACGAGGGTGCCGCCGCGGAGCTGGAGCGCTCGGCAGGCCGTGCCCGGGCTCGCGGGGGGTTGGCCGCGGCGGCGGCGTTCCTGCGACAGGCAACCCACCTGACTCCTGAGCCCGCCGACCGCGCCAGACGGGCGCTCGAGGCTGCGCACACCAACCATGGCGCCGGTGCACCCGAGGTGGCTCTGGAGCTGCTGGCCGTCGCCGCGGCTGGGCCACTGGATACCCTCCAACACGCCCGGCTCGGGCTGCTACAGGCTCAGATCGCGTTCCACACCAAGCGTGGTAGCGACGAGCCGAAGAAGCTTCTCGAGGCTGCCAGAACGCTGGGCTCACTGGACGCCGCGCGCGCACGCGAGGCCTACGTGCAGGCGTTCGAGGCTTCCTTCCACGCTGGTCGGTTCGCCGCGCGAGGCAGCGGGTTGCGAGAGGTGGCCAAGGCTGCCCGGGACGCGCCACCGCCGCCGTCCCCGCCCCGGCCGGTAGATCTGCTGTTGGACGGACTGACCACGAGGTTCACGCAAGGCTACGAGGCCAGCGTTCCATCCCTGCAGCGGGCGCTCGAAGCCGTCCGACATGACGATTCGGGGCCAGACCTCGACAACGGTCGCTGGCTGTGGCTTGCCTGCCATGTGTCGGTGATGCTGTGGGACGACGAGTCGTTCCATGCCCTGGCCAACAGCGCCGTCCGGCTCGCCCGCGAGACAGGCGCGATATCCACGCTTCCCGCTGCACTCAATGCCATGGCTGTCTATCTGGTGCTGACCGGCGAGCTCTCCCGTGCCGGTGAGCTCCTCTCGGAGGACGAGGCGATCTCACGGGCGACCGGTGCCCCGCCGCTTCCGAACGCCCGGTTCATACTGGCTGCCTGGCGCGGCCGCCAGCCTGAAGCCTCGGACCTCAGCGCCCCGGTTGTAGCTGACGCGACCACGCGGGGTGAGGGCACGACGCTCGGCTCGAGCCAGGTCTCGCTGGCCTACCTGTACAACGGCCTGGGAAACTACGACGAGGCACTCGCCGCCGCGACACCGCCTTGGGAGTACGACGAGTTCCCACACAGCAGCAGTGCGTTGCCCGAGTTCATCGAAGCGGCGTCCCGCTCCGGTGAACAGGAGCGCGCGGTCGCAGCGCTGGCGCAGCTCAGCTCCCGGGCCCACGCGAGTGGAACTCAGTTCGCGCTCGGGCTGGCCGCGCGCTCACGTGCCCTCACCATCGCCGGCCCTGCCGCCGAGGAGCACTACCGCGAGGCGATCGAACGACTCGGCAACTGTCGGATGGCCGCCCACCTCGCCCGCGCCCACCTCGTCTACGGCGAGTGGTTGCGCCGCGAGGGGCGCCGTCAGGACGCCCGAGAACAGCTCCGCACCGCCCACCAGATGCTCTCGAACATGGGTGTGGACGCGTTCGCCGAACGCGCCGCGCGCGAGCTGAAGGCCACCGGGGAGCGCCCCCGCAAACGGACCGCCCAACCGGCTGACGCCCTCACCGCGCAAGAAGTCCAGATCGCGCGACTGGTGGCCACCGGAGCGACCTCCCGGGAGGTCGCTGCGCAGCTGTTCCTCAGCCCGCGCACGATCGAGGCTCATCTCCGCAACATCTTCCCCAAGCTGGGCATCACCTCCCGCCGACAGCTCAGGGAGATCCCGCTCCCCTGACCGGTCACGCGCTGTTCAGGCTCGATCCCGACTCCGCCGGACTAGGTAGGACTCCCGGACGCGAGCAGGCCGTCTGCTGCGCAACTCTGAGACACCGCAGAGATGCGCACCATCGAGGCACACGACCTCGTCCACCCCTTCGGCCAGGAGGCCCACGACCATGTCCCTCGGCGTCAGCGTGATCAGGAATCCGGACCGGCGGCGTTACGAAGCCGCCGTCGACGAGACGACGGTCGCCGGGTTCGTCGACTTCCAGGAGGCCAGCGCGCTCGTCGTCCTGACCCACACCGAGGTCGACCCGGCCTTCGAGGGTCGAGGAGTCGGCAGCGCCCTGGCCCGCGCTGCGCTCGACGACATCCGCGAACGACAGCTGAAGGCACTGGTGATCTGCCCCTACATCCTCGGTTGGATGCGCAAGCACCCCGAGTACCGGGAGCTGCTCTTCAACGCGCCACCGTCCAAGGTCAGGGACTGACCGTGGTGCGCAAGACCTACACCGGCCCCCTGGTGGACGTCTCCTTCGACGCAGCGTTGTGCCGGCACGCGGCGGAGTGCGTGCGCGGCACGCCCGAGGTGTTCATGCCCAGCAGGCGACCGTGGATCGACCCCGCACGGGCCGACACCGATGTCGCCGCCCAGACCCTGCGGGACGTGATCGCGCGTTGCCCCAGCGGCGCACTGCGCGTGGTCGAGCACGAGGCCGGCTAGCGCCTCAGGTCTGCTCTCCGTGCTGAAGCGCCCTACCGGCTCAGGCGCTCATCAACAGCTCGGGACGCCGCCCTCGCCCGGCGATGAGCAACGTGAGCAGGATGCCGCCCACGGCGTACGCCGCCAGCACCAGCAGCGGGCGTGTCATCGCCTCGGAGTCGAAGTAGACGATCTGGCGCACCCCGTCCACGCCGGCACCGGTCGGGATCCAGTCACCGACCACCCGCCAGAACGTGGGCATCACCCCGGCCTGGAACGCCCCGCCCGCACTCGGGTTGCCGATGATCACGATCACCAGCAGCGTCACCGCGATCCCGATCACCCCCAGGAGCGCCTCGAGCCCGATCGCCACGGCAGCGATCGAGAACGACACCGCGGCCCCGAGGAGGCCGAGCTGCCAGAAGTGCCAGGTCTGGGCGTCCAGCATCGGACCGACGACGAACGCGCCTCCGAACCCGGAGGCCAGCGCGTACGGCACCAGCACCCCCAGTCGGGTCGCCGCGGCGCGCACCGACCGCGGGCGGTCCCCGCGCGCCAGCGCCAGCACGGTCGGGAACAGGTAGGCACCGACCGCCCAGCCGACCACGAGGTAGAAACCGGTGAGACCGCGGGCGTCGCCGCTCTGCAGCGGGACCAGGTCGTCCTTCTCCACGGTTCGCCGCTGTTCGGCCACCACCTTGGTGAGCACCTTCTCGGCTGCCTCCTCAACAGAGACGCCGCCGCCGGAGGCGACCAGCAGCAGGTCGCTGGTCCGTTCGGGGCGCAGCACCAGGGCCGCGACGTCGTTCCCCTTGCGGACGTCGCGACGCGCCTCTGCCTCCGAGTCGGCCAGCTCGGCGTCCAGTGGGTCGTTGCGGAGCCGGTTGAGCTGGTCGACCAGCTGCTCGCCCTGGGCGCTCGCCCCCGGCGGTGCCACCACCTGCACGTCGAGCGCGTGCGGAGTCGGGTCGTGGAAGGCGCCGACGTAGCTGTAGATGAACGCGAGCTGGAGGAACAGCACGCCGAGCACCCAGACCACGGCCCGGATCGTCGACTTCCTCGGGTCGATCGCCAGCTCCGGCGCGGCCACGGCGCCGCCCGGGTGGGCCCCGCCCTGCGGGCTGGTGGAGTGTCGCGGGCGATCCTGCGGGCTCTGATCGGCTGGCATGACATCTCCTCTGCCGTCGCGCCGTGACGCGCGAACATGGCGCGGACGCCGTACGGCGAGTGCAACTGCCCCGGGCCCGAGCGCCCTTGTTCTCCACTGTAGGACGGCGCGCCTACCCGGGAGCCCGTCCACTTCCTCGGGTGAGCCCGGGGGTGGCCACCACCCCCGCCTCGCGGTCAGCTGCTACATCTTTCCGTCCTCGAAGTCCCAGGCCTGACAGGTGATGATCCACGGGAGGTCGTCGTCGAACGCCGACCTGCGCGGGTTGATGCCGCCCAGGATGACCTCGGGCCCGTTCTTCGGGGACCTGCTCTTGCAGGCCTTCACCGGAGTGAGGGCGGTCGCGGACTGCTGGTCGGGGAACTCCAGGACGAAGCCGGGCCGGGTCGAGTGCCTCTTGTCGCACGCGACCACGGTGCCGGAGTTCTTGTCGATGAGCCGGATGCACTGGGCGAACCGCTTCAGGGACCGGGTGTCCTCACTGCGCTTCGTCAGGAACGGGGTCTCCTCCGGGAGGGGAATCAGGCCCTCGTCGTCGTCAGCGGCGACATCGCAGGCGAGCCACCGCGCACCGCGCCCCGTCTGCTCGGCTGTGGGGATGAAGGTCAGCAGGTGGAACAAGCTGGTGCGCCGCAGGTACTGCGTGCCGCCGACGGTTTCGCGGCCCGGCTTCGCACACACCTTGTAGGTGTGCTCGATGAAGCGCCTGTCGCTCGGGTCCACGTCGACCAGGTCGTCGGGCAGGGTCACCACGGCGGCGACCTTGCTGGTGTAGACGCCGTCGCACGGCACGAACTTCTCCACCGACACCTGGTCGGTGTCCTTGACCGCCAGGTTGCGGCAGGCCCCCACCTCCGGGGCACCGTACAGGGAGTCCTCGGCCGGCTTCGAGGAGCCGGCCGTCTCTGGCTTCGACGAGTCCTGATCAGAAGCCCCGCACCCGGCGCTCACCAGTAGGACGCACAGGGCGACGGCCAGGCAGCCCGCTCGTCCCCACGAGCGAGCATGCACGTGGCGCGAAAGGTGGACCAGGAAGCGCGGGTCCTGTCGGTCGCGTTCGTGTGTCGGGACCGGCATCGGTGTCGGTGTCTCCTTGGCGGCTGTTCGGACCTCGTGGCGCGTCCGGGACGACGGGTGGGCTGGCCACAGTGTCTCGTGACCCGTGCCGACGGGGTGGGCTTTCGCGGCACCTGTCCGGCCCGCAGCCTCGGGGCGGGGTCGCGCCGTTTCGTGCACGAACTCCGGGCCGTCGCATACGCGCGGACACAAGTGCGCCACTGTCCCGCCGGCGCAGCCTGAAACCGTGCCCGATCCCAGACTTGTGTCCGCGCGTATGCGAGCTTCGCGCCCCCTCGACCGCACGAGAACGGCCGCACCCCTCAGGCGGGCACCAGCGCCTGCCCCTCGAGGCGGTGGAGGTCGGGCAACCGGCGGCGGCGCACCATGTGCACGGCGACCAGCGCGGAGGTGAGCGCCGCATAGACGCACCACAGCGACGCGAAAGCCTGGACGTAGACGATGGCGACCACGGTGAGCCCGACGAGGTTGAGCAGCCCGAAGGCGACGATCGAGGGGTAGCCCGACAGCACCGACGGCCCGATCACCGCCACGATGTACAGCACCGCCCACATCGTCCCGTACGTCAGGTCGACGTCGTAGACCAGTGCGTGCGGCTCTTCCCTGACCAGGAGCGGGCCGTCGAGCACCCCCCAGAGCAGGTACGCCGCGACCACGGCGCCGAGCGCGACGAACGGCGCCACCCGCCGGCGCCTTCCCTTTGGCTCGAGCAGCAGCACCGCGAGCGGCACCAGGAGCGGGAGGACCGGGAAGGCGTAGAGGACGTAGATCAGCGCGGCGGCTTGCTGGACACCGGCCGAGACGTAGTCGGACGCGCCGTGCCAGACGAGGGCCTCGGTGAGCTGGTGGAGCGCGAAGAGCAACGGTAGCGACGCGAACGGCAGTTCCCTGGCCGTGCGCACCTCGCGCAGGCAGAACGCACCGACGGGGAGGAGGGCCACGCCGGCGGTCAGGTCGGCGCCCATCGAGAAGCACACACTCGCCCAGTACCCCGTCCCGGCGGGAAGACCTCGCGGCCCGGCAAGCCGCGGCCCAGTTGCGTGGCTCTGCTAGACCGCTTCCGCCCCACGAAACAGGTGACCGATTTGCCCAAATGCTGACGAAAAGGCAGGGCCTTCTCCTAGGGTCGACGCAACATGACAGTCAACGGTGGGGCTCGTGGGACGACGTGACGACGCCCGGACATGAGATCCACAGCGAGCAGGACCGCACCGCAGCGCGGCGCGACGACGGGCAGTACAGCCCCGAGCGAATGAGCGCCCTGACCGACGGGGTGTTCGCGATCGTGCTCACCCTGCTGGTCCTGGAGCTCAAGCTTCCAGAGCGGAACGATTCAGTCCTCGCACTCATGCATGACGACTGGCGGGTCTTCGTCTCGTGGCTGATCAGCTTCATCCTGCTGGCCCGCTTCTGGCTGGTGCAGCACGCAGTCACCGCCGGGCTGCGCCAGTGCAACACCATGATCCTGGCCCTCAACTTCGCAGTGCTCGGCGCGGCGTCCCTCGTGCCCTTCTCCGCCGACATAGTCGGGACGGAGCGGATCGCCGAGCCCTGGTCCACCGTCGTCTTCGCCGGCAACGTCGCACTGCTCTCGCTCGCCGTCGGCCTGCTGGCGCGATATGTCGCTCACCAGACCCACTTGCTCGACCCCGACCGGTCTCTCCCGGCCCTCGGCCGTTACCGGCTCCACCACCTCTACGTACTGCCGGCAGTCGCGCTGGCCTCGACCGCACTCGCTTTCGCCCATCCCGTGCTTGCCCTCGGGTTCCTCGTGGCGGAGTTCGTCTTCTTCGTGAGCACCGGCGTGCGGCGCCGGCCACGTCAGCATCCACTTCCACCAGGGGCGATCGCCCAACCGAAAGGCGCACTGTGAAGTTCGGGATCGGCATGTACATCTGGACCACCGACGTCCAGCCCACCCACTATCCGATCTTCTCGACCCTGGCCGGTCTCGGGTACGACGGCGCCGAGATCCCGGTCGGCTCGGCGCTCACCGCCGACAATGCAGAGATCCGCACAGCGCTCGACGACGCGGGCCTGGGGTGCACCACCATCCTCAACCTCGCCGCCGAGGCCAACCCGGTCAGCCCGGACGCCGCCGTGCGCCAGCGCGGGCTGGACGAGATCAAGTGGGGCGTCGACGCGGCCCACCAGCTCGGCAGCTCCGTGCTCAGCGGCCCCTTCCAGACCGCCTACGCCGTCTTCAGCGGAGCCGGCCCCACCGAGCAGGAGCTGGTCTGGTCGGCGGACGTCCTGCGGGCCGCCGCCGAGCACGCCTCCCAGGCGGGGATCGACCTCGCGGTCGAGTTCCTCAACCGTCACGAGGGCTACCTGATCAACACCCTGGAGCAGTCGGCGGCACTGACCGCGCGTGTCGACCATCCGTCGTTCGGCGTCCTCTACGACACGCACCACGCCCACGCAGAGGAGGACGACGTGGTCGCCGCGATCACCGCCCACGGGCCGGCGATCAAGCACGTCCAGGCCAGCGAGAACAACCGCGGCGGGCTCGGCGCCGGGCAGGTCCAGTGGTCGCGCACCGCCGAGGCACTGCACCAGATCGGCTACGACGGCTGGGTCGCGGCGGAGGCCTTCGCGGCCGACGTACCCGGTCTGTCGACCAAGGCCCACGTCTGGCGCGACACCTTCGGCTCCAAGGACCGGTTCGCTGCCGAGGCCATCGGCTTCATGCGCGACACGTTCTCGCCCACCGCCTGACATCGCACGACCCACCCCTGAGAGGCATCCATGTTCACCGCCGGAACCGTCCGTATCGCCGCTGTGCCCAACGCGTGGGTCAACGACGACCTCCCCGAGCTGGGCGCGGGAACCTCTTTCGAGCAGATCGTCAGCGAGATGGCGCTCGCCGGCTACGAGGGCACCGAGCTGGGCAGCACCTATCCCACGGACGCGACGACGCTGAAGGCCGCGCTCGACGTCCGTGGCCTGGTCCCCTCCGGCGGTTGGGTCTCGACCTGGTTCGCCTCGCAGGGCGGCGCGTACGAGCAGACCCTCCAGTCCTTCCGCGACCAGATCCCCTTCTTCAACGCCATCGGCCTGGAGGACGTGTACGTCGCCGAGGTCACCCACGCGGTGCACCAGCAGCCCGTGCCTGCGCTGGCGAACCGACCGGTCTTCACCGACGAGCAGTGGGACGCCATGGTGCGCGGGCTCGGCGAGATGGGCCGGATCGCCACCGACCACGGGCTCCGGATCAACTACCACCACCACACCGGCACCGGCGTGCAGTCCACCGAGGACATCGACCGGCTGGTGGCCGACACCGTGGCCGGCGAGACCTACCTGCTGCTCGACACCGCCCACCTGCTCGTCGGCGGCGGCGACCCGATGGACATCCTCACCCGCCACGAGGGCCGGATCGGTCACGTCCACCTCAAGAACCTCCGCCGGCCCGTCCTCGACCGGATGCACGACGAGGCACTGAGCTTCTGGGATGCCCTGCGCCAGGGCATCTTCACCGTCCCAGGTGACACCGAGGGCTGCATCGACTTCGCCCCGCTGCTGCGCAAGCTCGCCGACGACGGCTGGGCCGGTTGGCTGGTCGTCGAGGCCGAGCAGGACCCGGCCCTTGCGCATCCCCTGGAGGCGTTCCGCGTCGCCCGGCAGCACATCGCCGACCTGACGGGCCTGTAGGGATGGCCACCGCGGAGGGCGACCGGCTCCAGGAAGCCGACGTCGACGGCGTCGCCTGGCGCAAGTGGGGCCCCTACCTCTCCGACCGGCAGTGGGGCACGGTCCGCGAGGACACCTCCGCCGGCGGCGACGCATGGAACTCCTTCCCCCACGACCACGCCCGCTCCCGGGCCTACAGCTGGGGCGAGGACGGCCTGCTCGGCATCAGCGACGACCGTCAGCAGGTCTGCTTCGCGCTGGCGGTGTGGAACGAGGCCGACCCGATCGTCAAGGAACGGCTCTTCGGGCTGACGAACAGCGAGGGCAACCACGGCGAGGACGTCAAGGAGTACTACTTCTACCAGGACTCCACGCCCACCCACTCCTGGATGAAGGCGCTCTACAAGTACCCCCAGGCGGCCTTCCCGTACGCCGACCTGCTGAGCACCAACGCGGGCCGCGGCAAGGACGTCGGCGAGTACGAGCTCGTCGACACCGGGATCTTCGACGAGCACCGCTACTTCGACGTCGAGGTCGTCTACGCCAAGTCCGGTCCTGAGGACCTGCTGATCCAGATCACGGCCACCAACCGAGGGCCCGGCCCCGCGGTGCTGCACCTGCTGCCCACGCTGTGGTTGCGCAACACGTGGGCCGACGACCCGGAGGCGCCGCGGCCGCGACTGAGCGCCGACGCCACGGCGCGCCGGATCACGTTGGACAGCGCCGACCTGGATCCCTGCACCCTGGCCTGGGAGGACGATCTCGACGTCCTGGTGACCGAGAACGAGACCAACTGGGCCCGCATCAGCGGCGGCGAGAACGCCATGCCCTACGTCAAGGACGGCATCAACGACGCCGTCGTGTCCGGTCGGCAGGAGGCGGTCAACCCGGACCTGACCGGCACCAAGGTGGCCCTGCGGCGTCGTGACGTCATCGGCGCCGGCGAGTCGGTGACGATGCGGCTACGGCTGGCGGCGTCGATGCCCCGCTCCCCCTTCGGCTCCAACGCCGACAAGGTCCTGGCCAAGCGTCGCGCGGAGGCCGACGACTTCTACGCCTCCATCACGCCACCGTCGGTCTCGGCCGACGGGCGGATGGTGATGCGCCAGGCACTGGCCGGGATGTTGTGGTCGAAGCAGTTCTACGCCTATGACCTCGACCGCTGGCTCAAGGAACGCGACGTGCACCCGCTGCGTGACTCCGCAGGGTTCGACCACCGCAACGCCCGGTGGTTCCACATGGTCGCCGGCGACATCATCTCGATGCCCGACTGCTGGGAGTACCCCTGGTTCGCAGCCTGGGACCTGGCCTTCCACACGATGACGCTGGCAATGGTCGACACCACCTTCGCCCGCGACCAGCTCCGGCTGCTGCTGGGCGAGCGCTACCTCCACCCGTCCGGACAGATCCCGGCGTACGAGTGGAACTTCTCCGACGTCAACCCGCCAGTGCACGCCCTGGCCACGCTGTTCAGCCACGTCCCGGCCGTCGAAAACGGTGCGGAGGACGAGCACGCCTTCCTCTCCGACATGTTCGGCAAGCTGACGCTCAACTTCACCTGGTGGGTCAACCGCAAGGACGCCACGGGTGCCAACGCCTTCGAGGGCGGGTTCCTGGGGCTCGACAACATCGCCGTCTTCGACCGGAGCGCCGCCCAGCTCCCCGGCGGCGGGCGGCTCGAGCAGGCTGACGGCACCGCGTGGATGGCGCTCTACTGCCAGAGCATGCTCGAGCTGTCGATCGAGCTGATGGCCAAGGAGCCCGAGTACGAGGGCATGGCCCTCAAGTTCCTCGAGCACTTCCTGTTCATCTCCGCCGCCATGGAGCGCGGCGACGGAATGTGGGACGAGGAGGACGGCTTCTTCTACGACCAGCTGCGGCTGCCCGATGGCTCGTCCCAGCGGCTCCGGGTCCGCTCGATGGTCGGGCTGATCCCGCTCTGCGCGGTCACGGTCGTTCCGGCCGCGTCGTACGGCGTGCTCGGCGACCGCCTCACCGAGTTCATGGCCCGCCACCCGGACCTGCTCGGCCAGATGGCCGACCCCACGGTCCCGGGTGTCCTGGACCGCCGCATGCTCTCCCTGCTCGACGAGACCCGGCTGCGCAGCGTGCTGGGCTACCTCCTCGACGAGGAGGAGTTCCTCAGCCCACACGGCATCCGGGCGCTCTCCCGCTTCCACCGCGACCACCCCTACTCGCTGGACCTCGACGGCCAGACGTTCGGCGTGGGCTACCTGCCCGCCGAATCCGACAGCGGGATGTTCGGGGGCAACTCCAACTGGCGCGGGCCGGTGTGGATGCCGGTGAACTTCATGATCATCCGGGCGCTGCTGCAGTACTACCTCTACTACGGCGACGAGCTCACGGTGGAGATGCCCACGGGCTCCGGCAACCAGCACACCCTCTTCGAGGTGGCTCACGAGCTGTCCGACCGGCTGGTCTCGATCTTCCTGCCCGACGACGAGGGCAAGCGCCCGGTGTTCGGCGGCGTGGAGCTGTTCCAGACCGACGAGCACTGGCGCGACAACCTGTTGTTCTACGAGTACTTCCACGGAGACAACGGCGCCGGCATCGGTGCTTCGCACCAGACCGGGTGGACCGGGCTGGTCGCCAAGCTGGTCCAGCTTTTCGGCACCCTCGACGCGGCCACCGTCCTGGCCGACGAGCGGGCGCACCCTTCGACCACACTGTTCCGCCGCGACGCCACGTGATCCCGGGCGACTGTGATCCCGGGCGACTGGCGTCAGCTGATCTCGAAGACGTTGTACCCGTAGGGCTCGAGGTCGAGGAACAGGCCGTTGACCGCAAGATCGGCGACGTCGCGGACGTACTCGACGTTCTCGTGCATCCGGTCGACCAGCGTCACCGTCTCGGCCGCCGCGACCACGGTGCCGAGCCCGACCCGGCACTGGGCCTGCCCACCGGACAGGTTGGCCACGACCAACCAGCGCAGCGGCGCGTCCGCACCGGCTGACCAGCCCGCCACCACGTAGGCGCCGTCAGTGGGGTTGCCCTCCCACGCCGGCCGGGTGGGGAGCAGCTGCCAGCTGCCGTCACGTAGCACCGGGTCGGCCAGGACCTCGAGGAGACGGTCGTAGAAGGCCACCAGGACCGGGTCGGCCGACTCATCGGGTCGTCGACGCAGGTGGAGGGGCGCCTTGAACCGGCGCCCGGGCAGCTGGCCCTCGTGGAAGAAGCGCAACCCGGTCGAGAGGAACGTGACGACCGCGGCCGCCTGGTGCGCGGCGGAGTCCGCGAACGTGTGGGCGGCTCGAGGCTCGTCGTGGTTCTCGAGGAACCGGGCCGAGCGGCCCTGGAACTCCGGGTCGGCACCCAGGTGGCCGCGCACCGCTGCGGGGTCGTCGCCGCGGAGCCGGTCGTAGAGGCGCTTGTCGTAGGTGTAGTCGAACCCGTGCTGCTGCAGCTGCCACTCGAGGTCCCAGTAGACCTCGGCCATCAGCACGAACCCCGGGTGCTGCGCGCGTACGGCGGCGATCGCGGCGGGCCAGAACGCGCCGTCCGCCGGGCCGGTCGCGTCGTCGGGCAGCGGCCGGTCACCCCAGGTCCTGAGGAAGACCTCCGGCTCGAGCAGCATCGCCATGTCGCACCGGACGCCGTCGCAGCGGGCTGCGACCCGGGCGAGCTCGGTGCTCATCGCGCGCCGAAGCTCGGGATGGCGGTAGTCGAGCTGTGCGGTGTCCGGCCAGCCGTCGAAGTAGGGGTCCCGCCCGTGGGCGACGACGCGCTCGCCGGCGCGGAAGTAGTTCTGGGGCTGGGCCTCGAGGTCGGCATCCGAGCCACCGATGAAGCGGTGCGGGGCATCGGCCAGCCAGGGGTGGTCCAGCGCCATGTGGTTCGGCACGAAGTCGAGCAGCAGCTTGAGCCCACGCTCGGCCAGGCGAACCCGCAGGCGGGCCAGCTCCTCGTCGCCGCCGAAGTCGCGGTGGACGGTGTAGTCGACGATCGCGAACGGAGAGCCGGTCACGTCGTCGGGCGTGAAGTCAGGAAGCGCCTCCCGGTACTCCGCGAGCCACTCGGGGTTGGCCGAGGACACCGCGCGCGCCGCCTCACCGGTCTGCCAGACACCGAGCATCCAGACCCAGTCGAAGCCGCGCGCCGCGACGTCGTCGAGGAAGGCATCCGGGAGGTCGTCGAGCGTCGCCGGACGGCCGAGCTCGCAACCTCTCTCATGGAGGGTCACACGGGTGTTCACCTGATACAGCAGGGGATTCATGCACTCTCCAGACGCGGGGGCCTTCCGGGTGAAAGCATGCTCACCGTAAGCGTTTCCGGTGCGCCGGGGGCGACGATTCCCCGTATCTGCCGTCACCTCATGCAGTGCATCCGGAAAGGTCCACCGTGCCTGATCAGATCGACCACGCGGCAGCATCGCGCACCCACTACGACGCGCTCGTCGTCGGTTCCGGCGTCAGTGGAGCGATCATGGCCCGGTCGCTCTCCGAGCAGGGGCTGCGCGTGCTCGTCATCGAGGCCGGCCCGGGAGAGGAGCTCTCGAGCGCCGAGTACGAGACGCACCTGACCCGCTTCTACGGCGCGACCGCAAAGGACAACAACTCCGCCTACGAGGTCAACCCGAACGCACCGATGCCGCGCTCCCCCGACGTACGCCGTCTCCAGGCCGGCCACCCCGACTCGACGAGCTACCTCATCCAGAACGGCCCCTACGAGATGGACAGCACCTACACCCGGGTGCTGGGCGGGACCTCGATGCACTGGGAGGGCAAGACGATGCGCATGCTCCCCGAGGACTTCGAGACCCGCACCCGTTTCGGCCAGGGTCGCGACTGGCCGATCAACTACGACGAGCTCTCGCCGTTCTACGAGCGTGCTGAGCGCGAGCTGGGCGTCTCCGGCGAGGTGGAGGAGCAGTCGTTCTACGGCATCACGTTCCCGCCGGACTACGTGTTCCCCATGCACGGCCTCCCGGCGTCCTACCTCGACCAGGTGGTCGCCCGCGACATCGACGGCACCGAGATCAAGCTCGAGGACACCACCTGCACGGTCAAGGTGAGGACGACGCCCCAGGCCCGCAACGGGATCCCCAACGCTGGCTATGACGGCGGCAAGGGCTTCGAGCCGGTCGGCGCCGTCAGCACCCACCAGATCGACCAGGGCGGTCGGTGCCAGGGCAACATCAACTGCGTCCCGCTGTGCCCGGTCCAGGCCAAGTACAACTCGCGCAAGACCCTGTCGATCGGGCTGCAGACCGGCCGCATCGACATCCTGACCCAGACCGTCGCCACCCGGGTGAACGTCGGCGAGGACGGTCTGATCAGCCACGTCGACTACCAGGCCTACGGCTCCACGACCTCGCCCGAGCACGTCACCGGCTCGTTGCGGGCCACGACCTACGTGCTCGCGACCAACGCGGTCGAGAACGCCCGGCTGCTGCTGGCCTCGGGGCTGCCGAGCAGCAGTGGGCTGGTCGGTCGCAACCTGATGGACCACGCGTACCTGCTCACGTGGGGGATCCTTCCCGAGGTCGCCGGGACGATGCGCGGGTCCCAGTGCACCTCGGGGATCGAGGACTTCCGCGCCGGCGACTTCCGCAGCCGGCACGCATCGATCCGGGTGAGCATCCACAACGACGGCTGGGCCTGGCCCACGGGCGCGCCGTACACCGACCTGATCGACCTGGTCGACAACGCCAACGCCTACGGAACGGCCCTGCGTCGCGGCGTCGTGGACCGGATCTCACGTCAGCTGATGCTGTCGTTCATGATCGACCTGATGCCCGAGCCCAGCAACCGGATCACGGTCGACGGTCGCTTCACCGACGCGCTGGGCAACCTCCGCCCGGTGATCTCCTACTCGCTGCCCGACTACACGATGGACGCCGTCGCGGCGAGCCGTCGCATCTCGCGCCGGCTGTTCCAGCGGCTCGGCGCCGAGGACAAGACCAGGTACGACCCGCTCGACCCGGGCTTCGTCTCCCACCAGGGCGAGGGATACGTCATCCGCGGTGGCAACCACTGGTCGGGCACCCACATCATGGGCACCTCGGGCCACGACTCCGTCGTGGACGACCACCAGCGTTCGTGGGACCACCGCAACCTCTTCCTCGTGGGGTCGGGAAGCATGCCGAACATCGGCAGCTCCAACACCACCCTCACGCTGGCTGCGCTGGCGTTCCGCACCGCCGACCACATCGTGGCCGAGCAGATCACCCGCCAGTCGATCACCATCGGGGGATGACCGCATGAGCCTGCGCCGTATCAGCACCGTCGAGGACCTGCACGCCTACCTGCATGTCGCGATGCAGCTCGAGCACGCGACGATCCCGCCCTACCTCACCGCGCTCTACTCGATACACCCCTCGAGCAACGCCGACGCCTACCAGGTGATCCGGGTCGTCGCGGTCGAGGAGATGCTCCACCTGACCCTCGCGGCCAACCTGCTCAATGCCGTCGGCGGGACTCCGGACCTGCTGGCGGAGGGCTTCGTGCCGGTCTACCCGGCCCACCTGCCCGACGGCGAGGAGGACTTCGAGGTCGGCACCCGCGCGTTCTCGCGGGAGACCATCGAGGGATTCCTGAAGATCGAGCGGCCCGCCATGGCCGAGGACCAGCGCTTCGTGTCGCGAGACCGCTCGGACCGGGCGCTCGTCCCCACCGTGGACGCGCACGAGGACGACCTGCACTTCTTCAGCATCGGCGAGTTCTACGCCGAGATCGGCGAGGGCCTGGCCCGGCTGCACGACGAGCTGGGCGATGACCTCTTCTGCGGCGACCCGAGCCGCCAGGTCGGCCCCGAGTACTACTACTCCGGCGGCGGCGCGATCGTGAAGGTCACCGACGCCGTGTCCGCGGCCGCAGCGATGCGGCTGATCAGCGAGCAGGGGGAAGGCCACGGCGGCGGCATCTTCGACGACGAGGGCGAGCTCGCCCACTTCTACCGGTTCCAGCAGCTGCTACTCGGGCGCTACTACCAACCCGGTGACGACGCCGGCAGTCCCACCGGCCCGCCGCTCGAGGTCGACTGGGACGCCGTCTACCCGGTACTGGCCGACGCGGACCTCGACCACTACGCCGGCACCGGCGAGCTGGAGGAGGCGGTCACGGCGTTCAGCGCCGCGTACGGCGACTTCCTCGCCCGGCTCACCGAGGCCTTCGGCGGACGTCCGGACCTGCTGCTCCCGGCAGTGGCCGACATGTTCCGGATCAAGGAGCTGGCCGCCCGGATCATCCGCAACCCGATGCCGGGTCGCGCCGGCGTCAACGCCGCCCCGGTCTTCCGTGCGCTCAGCCCCGTGAAGGTGTCCTGAGATGACCGACGACGACCTGCTCGAGAGCTTCCTCGGCCTTTCCGCGACCCTGACCGGCTACTCACGGTTCCGGCTGCTCGGCACCGGCCAGGCCGAGGCCTATCTGTCGACGACCATGGATGCGGTGGGCGACGTCGTGCTTGGCGAGCTGCTGAGCACCTTCACCTCTGTCGTCGACGGCGCCGCGGGGGACGAGCACCAGCTCGACCGAGGCCTGCGAACCCGCGTCCTCAGCGACGACAAGCTCGGGCCGATCGCCCGCAACGTGATCAAGATGTGGTTCGTCGGCACGTGGTACCAGCTCCCCCAGGAGTGGCGCGACCTCTATGCCGGACGCCGACCGGACGGCACCCACGTGGTCTCGCCGGCGTCCTACACCGAGGGGCTGCTGTGGCCCACGATCGGCGCGAACCCGCCCGGAGCCAAGGGCCAGGGCTACGGCAGCTGGACCGGCCCGCCGGCCATCGACGTCTGCTGACCCGGGCGCGCCACACCCCGGCACCCAACACCCGGTACGACGACCGGCCCGGTCCTCCACGTGGAGGACCGGGCCGGTCGTCGTACTGCTGGACTACTACTGCCGGACGGGCACCTCGGCGGGCGCAGACGACGGCAGGGCGGTCGCGTCGGCGGAACGGGCCGGCAGGTGCGTGCGCAGCACCGAGCGGTACGCCGGGTCGTGGACGAGCTTGGCGGTGAGGATCAACCGGGGGCCGGCTCGCCACAGCAGCGCGACGAGGAGCGCTCCCATGACCGGACCCGCGAGGTAGACCCACCAGTCGAGCCAGGTGCCGGAGACGAGGTTGGGCCCGAGCGTACGAGCCGGGTTGAGCCCGGTGTTGGTGTACTCGGACCCGAGCCAGGTGTTGAGCGCCACCATCGTGCCGGCGGCCACCGGGGTCCACCAGGCCAGCCTGGCCGCGGAGAGGAAGACGAACATCGCGGTGACGAGCAAGCCGACCATCAGGCCTTCGATCAGCACGGCGACAAGGGGATCCACTGATGGGCTGATCGCGCCGTAGTCGATCGTTCTCGCGGTGTCGCCCCAGACCAGCCGCAGCGCAGTCGCGCCGAGCACACCGCCCACGAGCTGAGCGGTCCAGTAGCCGAGGAGGTCATGACGGTGGACGTGGCCGGTCATCCAGAACGCCAGGGTGACCGCGGGGTTGAGGTGCGCGCCGCTGAGCCGTCCGAGCGGACTGTGCGCGATGGTGAAGATGTAGATGCCGAACGTGATGCCCAGGAGGAGCAGCCGGACCTTCGTCGAGGGCACCCACTCCTCGAAGACCGTTCCCTGGTGGAACATCACCGTGACGGTCGACAGCGCGGCGAACACCAGGATCGCGGTGCCGGCGAGCTCGGCGGCCCACTCGGCCAGGTGAAGACCCCCGACCGCGGGCTGCGGCGCAGCAGCGGCGTCGCTCACAGCGCGTTGCCGTGGTCGTCGAAGAAGGGGACGATGCCGTGCGCGGGTGCGACGCGGTCGAGGAGCTCGCGGTCCATCACGCGGCCCGGAGACGGCTCACCCTGGATGTACGGCGTACCCAGGCCCTCGAAGTAGCCCTCGATGCCGGGAGGCGTGAAGAAGAGCAAGATCTTGCTGGGCTCCTCGAGCGTGTTCTCGAACTTGTGCAGGCTGCCCTTGGGCATGTAGCAGAACCCGCCGGGCTCGAGCGTGAAGTCGAGGCCGTTGGCGACCACGCGGACCTCCCCCTCGAGCACGTAGATGGACTCGCTCTCGTTCTTGTGGATGTGCATCGGCGGGCCGGAGCGCGGGGGCACCACGGTCTCGACCAGGGTGAACTCACCACCGGTCTGCTCGCCGTCGACCTTGATCATGTCCAGGTCACCGAAGACCCAGAGGCCGTGGCCGCCACCGGCCGGCAGCTTGATGATCTTCGCGGGATCCTGTGCGGGGTCCATGCTCATGAGGGGTCTCCTGGGTCTGGGGTGCTGTGGTGGCCGCCGTGGAGGCGGGCCGGGCGGTGCAGGTCAGTGGTGGTGCTGGACCTCGTGGTCCTCGAGCTCGACCAGGGTGACGATGAGGATCGGGTCGATCGCCCCCTCCAGGAGGTGCCCGCCTGCCGTCGTGCCGTCACGTCGTCCGACGACGACGTGGCCGTGCACGAAGAGGACGTCGTCGGTGGTGAGGATGTCTCCCGACAGGCTCAACACCTCGACCTGCTCATCGTGGAAAGCCACCGGGTCGAAGCCTCGGGTCTCGAGGTTGAAGAACCCGAGCTTGGTGTGCTCGAAGCCGCCGATCGCGGTGAAGGACGCCGTGGCGATGCCCCGGCTCGTGACGTAGTCGGTCAGGCCCTGGACGGCCTCCTCACCCGGTTCGAAGGTGATGATGTGCGTGCGCTGTGGCCCGGCGTGCTGGTCGATGACCTTGCTGTGCATGGCGAACTGCCTCTCTGTCAGAGCGGTTTGAGCCGCGCTCGACTGACAAGGAAGAGCCAGCTGAGGGGAGGGTGCGAGCGTAACGACGGCCCGCGGCCCGCGTGCGGAAATGCGCAAATCGGTCAGATCGCTCACGCGGCGGGAGCTGACCGGTACACCTGACGAGCCGGCGATTCAGAGACGGGTGTCGAGTAGTGGCACGTCGAAGACCGGGGTCCATGGACCAGCAGCGCGTGCGGCGAGCGGCAGATACGGAACTCGATGTGCTTGGACTATTGACCTCCCCCGGCACGGCTGCTCCGGCGAGCCATCGCCAGCCGCGCAGGTCGTCGAGGACATCTCGACCGTGCCCGAGGATGACGTCGAACCACCAAGCGCTCATCGGCCGGTCGGACGCCTCGTTCGAACCCTTCGTATCCTCTCGTCTGTTCAGCTCGTCGCCACTCGGCCGGCAGGGCCGGTAGTTGATGAGCCGGAAGTATCGGGACCAGAAACGCCCGCGATCCCACTCATGGCCCGGCGCGACGTGTAACGCAATGATTGTGGGCGGGAGTAACGGGGTGTGACGAAGAAGAGTGGTGTTGATGCCCGTGACGAGGAATGGTTCGAAGAACTGTTTCGTCGTCATCATGGAGCGGTACGCGCGTTCTGCCTGCGGCGTGCCGGGCCAGATTCCGATGACGTCCTCGCGGAGGTGTTCGCGGTGGCGTGGCGCAAGCGTGACGGCGTACCCGAGCACGCTCTTCCGTGGCTGTACGCCGTCGCCTCTCGAGAGGTGCTCCACGGGCACCGCAGTCAGGGACGACGTGCGGGCTATGAGGAGCAGGCCGCGGGTTGGCGGAACGAACGTGTCGACGAGTTCGAGGACGTCGACGAACGGCTGAGTGCCCAGTCCCCGGTGAGGGCCGCCATGGAGCGTCTTCGCCCGGGCGATGCCGAGATCTTGCGGTTGTGGGCCTGGGAGGAACTGTCCTCGGTTGAGATCGCCACGGTTCTCGGCATTTCTCGGACCGCTGCCCGGGTCCGGCTCCACCGGGCGCGTTCACGGCTGGAGGTCCACTTGCGCTCCTTGGGAATCACGGACCACGTGAGCACCGAATCGTCTTCCCCACCATCCCTGAGGCGCGACCGCGCGTCCGAAGCCTTGGAGGCTTGCCATGAATGACCTGCGTAGCTCGATCAAGCAGACCGACCCGGTCCCTCACGCCAAGGCCCTGACCGATGAGCAGGTGGGGGTGATGACTCGTTCGATCCTCCATCGTGCTGTCGCAGACGAGCCCGAGCAGCGGGCACGACCCACTCGCCGTACGAAGGCCGTTGTGGCCGTGGGCCTCGGCGGGGCGGTGCTGTTCGGAGGAGGAGTCGCGATGGCGGGACTGCTTCCGGCAGACGAGGTCGCCTCCGCGCACCTGCTGGCCCCGCCGGTCATCATCAGCGGCGTAGGACCCCAGAACGTCGCGCTGCCCACGCCGCCCGACGACTCCCGGTACCTCACCTTCGAGCTTGTCTGCTTCGACGGCACGACTTGTGGATCACCAGCCGGGTCCGTCGAGGGCCCGGATGACGGTGACGTCAAGGTCGAGCGTGGCGCAGTGCCCACGACCTCGCACGCCGACCCGGCCAATCCCCAGAAGATCGAGCCGCTGACGAAGGAGGGGCTTGAGGTGCGAGTCGAGGAAGGCACTCACTGGCGCCTGTACGCAGTGTTCACCGACACCTACCAGCCACCCTCGGGCACGTTGCCCGGCGGCGCGACGCTGGGGCTGCCCGGTGGAGAGTCGGCCTCGGACTACCTGCCCGCGACGACCACCGACGGCCGCCAGGGCTGGGTCAGGTACGACGACCTCATCAGCGGCGCAGACGTAGACCTGACCGCTGACGGCGTACGCCAAGCTCCCGTCGCCCTCTACGCCGAGGACGGAACCACCTTGATCGGCACGTGGGACCTGGAACTCCAGTGACGCTGTCGTAGAAGTTGGGGAACCCACCCGCAAGTGGGCGAAACCGACCGACTGGGGAGCCGCGAGGAGGGCGACGTCCCGCAGCGGAACGGCATGGCCCGCCTTCCGGAGCACTCCCGAAGCCGTCGGCAAGGTGCTCATGTCGCCGCGCACGACACAGCCTCGCCCAACATCGCTACGCGCCCAACCAGCAAGAGCCGCCCCGACCGAAGTCGGAGCGGCTCTCGCCGTAAGAGGGCTGACCTTGGCAAACCTGCCAGGTCGCAATCTGCGAAGAATCTTCGCTCATTCTGCGAAGACCCCTTGGTGGGGTCCTAGTGAGAATCGAACGCGCAGGTCAGGGGCTCGTTTTCAGCCGCTTTCCCCACGGCTGCACACGCCAAGCGCAAATCTTGCACAACGGCTCAGGTTGCGTCCTCACCTGGCGAGCTGGTGGGGAAGGCGGTTGCTGGCCCGGTCGCGGTCGGCGCCGCCACCAGTGGGCCGGTCCTGGGTATGAGTCCCGTGCCAGTCCAGGCACATGACGGTCGCATCATCGCTGAGCTCGTGCCCGGCGGCATCCAGGGCGCCGTCGGCCAACGCACGCACCAGCTCGCGCGGATGCAACTCCGGGTGCTGTGCGATCACCGTGGTCAGGTCGAGAGCTTCGAGGTTGTGCTCGAGCATGCCGTCGGTGACCAGGACGATGCGGTCACCCGGCTGCAGGGTGGCCTCGATGCTGTCGTAGCGGGTGTCGGGGAACATGCCGAAGGGCAGGTTCGCGGGCAGCTCCAGCGCGGCCACCTCCCCGTCCCTGATCAGGTACGGGGCGACATGCCCGGCATTGACGATCTCGCACGTACCGGTGCGCAGGTTGATGCGCACCAGGAGGCCGGTGGCGTAGTCGATGGCGTCGCGAGAAGCGGCATGCTCGGCCAGTGCCGTGTTCGTGGCCTGCGCCTGCTCTAGGAGACTGCCTCCGCTGCGGCGGGCGCCGCGCAGGCTTCCCAGGCACAGCGACGCGGTTAGGGCCGCGTTCACGCCGTGTCCCATGGCGTCAGTCAGCGACAGGTGCAGGACGTCGCGGTCCAGGCTGTAGTCGAAGGTGTCTCCGCCGACACTCGCAGCCGGTTCCAGCCAGCCCGAGAGCGTGAACGCGTCGGCCTCACAGGTGCGCGGACCGGGCAGGAGTCGCTGCTGTATCTCCGCGGACAGGCTGAAGGAACGGGTCCGCTGCCCCCACTCGAACAGGTCGGTGTGGCGCTGGTTCGCGATCACGATCAGAGCGAGTAGGTGCGCAACGAGCGCGAGCTCCTCGACCGTCTCCGAGGAGGGTTCGGTGCGGAGGTGCACTTCTAGCAGACCTACGGTCTCGCCTCGCTCGGTGACCGGTGCCAGCACCCGCCACCACTTCTTGTGCCGTTGCCCGGGCCCGATGACCTGGACATCCTGGGTGCGTACGGCCTGCTCCTCGGGGCCGCCGTCGAAGGGCAGCACGGTCGCGGACTCCTCGGAATCGCGCCTCTCGCCCTCCCCCGGCAGATCCCGACCGCCTTCGGTGCCCTTCTTCAGTGGGACGTGTGCCAAGCGGACCAACGCTCGGCCGGAGAGGTCGGCGATGAGCAGGGAGACGTTCTCGGCGTCGAAGACCTCACCGAGCTCGCGGGCAACGGCTTCCACTGCCTTGACCGGAGACTGCGACGCGGCCGCCTCAAGGACGCGCCCTACCTCAACACTGCGAAGCGAGACCATGCCCGGAGCCTAAGCGCCATGCGGTGACTTTGCTGGTTCGGGAGACGGCGGCGTTCACCTCTCGGAGACTCGCGGACAGCCGTGAGCTGCGGCGGGAGAGGCCGCGCCGGGTCGATGAAGAGGGCCGCGCTACGGATGAGAACGGGCGCGTGCAACTCGGGGAGTGCCCGGTACGCGTCCCTGGTCTCGTCGATCAGGCGCTGGCGGCGCTCCAGCTCCTTCGTGCGGTCCTCCCGGACCTTCTGCGCCTTGGCCTCGGAACCGTATCGGCGGCGAGGGTTGCGCAGCTGAGGGTGCCGTCGGCGCGTCGACTCAAGCCACACATGCTGCAGCTGTGGCAGGTGCGCAACGCTGGCCGCCCGGGACCAGCTCCCCCGGAACTCCACTGGCCGAAGCGTTGTGGGGGACGACCAAAGCCGCCCCCCGGGTGTTGAGGGGGCGACTCTGGTCAAGAGGGCTGTTCTTGGGCGGGGATTTCGCGAAGCGTTTCCGTTCTATTCTCGAACACCCTTGTTGGCATGTTTCCCGAAAGGTGCCTGACCTGCACATATCCGCGCGCGCTCGGGCGCGTTCCACAGGTTAGGGCCACAGGTCTCCACAAAGTTCACTGTTCTCGCAGGTCAGAGACCTGCCAGACAGATCTTCGATCGCTCTCCGGACATCACGCCGTTGCCCTACTGTGGTCCGCGTGAATCGAGGCCAGGGACCGAATGGAGGTATCTCACGCCCGGAGGCCATGGCAGTCCTGGAAGAACTGATCCGACTCCATCCCGGCCTGACGACACGAGCCTTGCTGGCAGCTATGCGTGGGCGTCGCACCCCCGTGACAGAGCAGCAGCTACTCGATCTACTCACCGCGGACCACTTCATACACTCCCTCGGTGGGAGGTGGCACCCAAGACCACCACCACCGAGCATCACGCCAGCCAGCACCCCGACGACTACGTCACGCGCTGAAGGCCCGGGCCTAGAAACTCCGGAGACTCCAGCCAAACGTTCTGCTGGTCTGGAGTTGACCCTCTCCGACCTTTGCGAGCTGTTGGGGAAGGATACCGACGCCGTGGATCATGCCCTGTGGATCCTCGCCATCGACGATGAGCGTCCCCAACCTGACGGGACCCTGTGGACCGACTTGCACACTCGCCTGGGAAACGGTCAGGCAGTTGAACTTTCGCACGCCGCTTTACGAATGCTGCGCGAGCAGGTTGATTCGGTCCCGGTTACACCTGCCCAAGATGAACCAAGCCCGAACCCAAACTCGGCGGCTCCCCCGAAAGAGGGCACAACCCCCATTCATCATCGGACCACCCTGACCGGCTCTACCCGGGGAGTCGAACGCCGAGGCATCCGAATACCGAGTACGGAGACTGAACAAGCAGACTTCTTACCGCGCTGGGAACGAGGCATAAGGGGCAGCTTGCTGTTGCGCTGCTCCCCTGCCACGACCGACGGCGAGAGAACTCTCGGTCGGCACCTCAGTGAACTCATCGTCAACGCAGTGGTGCTGCTCAACGTTTCAGTCGTGACTGCACGCCAGGAACGAGAGGTCGACGCGATAGTCATCACCGCTCGCGGCGTCGTGACCGTTGAGCAGAAGAACACGAAAAGCCATGGTCTCCTGTCGGTGCCCCTCAACGGTCCACCAGTTGTGAACGGCAAGCCCTTACTCGGGATGTCCAAGGCACGGAAGCAGGCTCGAGAACAGTCGCAAGTCCTCGCTTCGACAATGGAGGCCCAACCCCCGATCCAGGTCGGGTTCATTCATAGTCTCCTTGCCTTCGGGGGCCCGGTCACCCTGCAAGAAACGACACTGGGCAACGTGACGGTGTGTCATGCGTCGGGGACGGTCAAGGCGATCATGTCCCTTGTCAACGCGTCGCCGACCGAACTCTCAGTCGAGACGGCCGTCAAAATGTTGCATCGGCTCGAGGTGCCTTCCATCCCCCCGCAGCTGCTGACCACGCTGCAGTTCACGTGAGGTCACGGGCATCCAGGCGGATAGCCGGTCACCGGCCGGTCACCGGCCGGGCGCCGGCCGGGCGCCGGCGCCTCGTGCTCCTAGGATGGCGCGATGACGGAGACCACGCGCCGCGCTCTCCTCGGACGATTGGCCGGACTTGGCTGGTTCACAAGACGAGGCGAGGTCGCTGCTACACAAGCCCTGGCCATGCTGCTAGAGGACCCAGTGCTTGCCGTGGCGACTCGGCGCCTTCTCGGGAGCCGTTCGGGCACAGACCTGACGGCGGTGACCAAGTTCCAGGCCGAGGCGGTCCACGAAGATGGCGGCCGACCCGACTTGGAGGGGGTGAGTGACGACGGTCGGCCGCTCATCATGGTGGAGGCGAAGTTCGGCGCCACGCTGACGGTCGGACAGCTGCGGTCCTACTTCGACGACCAGTCTCGACGCCTCGGAGTCCCCCAGACGGAACCTGATCGGCAAGTCGTCGGAGTGATCGTGGCGCTGGTGCCCCCGCACCGGGTCGACGAGGCAGAGCGAGCGCACGCTGAACTGCTGGTTCAGCGTGACGAAGCGGGTCTCCCACCGTACGACTCCCGCTTCCTGGTGGTGGACTGGGACACTTGGCTGGCTGACTGGGACACCGCCGCTGCGGGTCTTCCGGCCACGCCCGACTCGGTCGCGGCCGACCTGGTCCAGCTGCGCGAGTTGTGCCTCACCCTGGGAGGGCTGCACATGCGGCCGCTGGAACAGGCCGCGTCCGGCCCAGGATGGAGGGATCGCGCCGACGACCTCGCGACCCTTGTCGACCAGGTCACCCAGCGACTGCGTGCCCCCGGCGGCAAGACGTGGCCGATCCAGCACGAGGACGGCTACGACCCGATGCGCTACATCCCCGGGGGGCACCCGCTCGGAAGAAGCAGCGCCTCGGTCGGCCTCGCCAGCCGGTTCGCCGATGAGGGAGACTCGCCGTTGTGGTTGCGCTACAACCGCACCACTCCCCACTTCCAGGCGATCAGCGACGTCATCCTCGGCTCGGACCACCGCACTCGTGCGCGCACCGACGATCGCCATCTCTGGTTGCCCCTGCTCATCCGGGGCGACCTGGTGGGCGAACAACTCGTTGAGGACCTGGTCGCCCAAGTGAGTGACATCCGCCGGCTCCTTGGCGGCGACGCGTAAGTCATCGATTGCCCCGACCCGGTGTGCGAATACGAGAGCCTGACCAGCACTCGCGCAGACTGAAGGCGGCCTTCTTGACCACCTGGCCATGCTCGTCGACCTTCACGTAGGCGCCGACGTGGAAGCCAGTGGGGGACGTGAACACGGGCGCAGGTCTTGACCGCAGACTCACGTAGGGACGTGGAAACCGACGATCCGTTTTCGGATGCCGGGTCTGGATATTGGGAGCGGTCGAAGAATTCGTCGTCCTCGCCGACTACACCGCAGCCCATGGCCCAGACAAGCTGATACCTGGATGCGCCGGGACACCGGAAAGGCGCACCCGGCGCAGTACGCCTACCTGCATGCTGCCGGCACGCGGTCGATCAGAGGAGGTCCATGAACGAACCGAAGCCCTTGCGCGCCGGCTTGCGCACTACGACACTCGACGGCACCACAGTGCATTCGGATGCATCTAAACCGTCAGGTGACTGCTGCCAGCCTGATAACCGGCTTAATCTCGTCGGGGCAACCGACCTTGTCAGCCCGGTGACACCCGCACACCAACCCAGTACGAGTGGAGAGGATTGCGATGCAGACTCCGGGGCCTCCGCCTCCACCCCCGTGGCAGCCTCCTCCTCCACCGCCGCCAGGGCCGCCTCAAGTTCCGTGGCAACCTCCACCTCCGCGCGAGCCCACCGGGAAGTGGTACTTCGTCGTTACCATCGCCACCGCTGGTTTGCTGGCGGCAGTGCCCTTCTTCCACGCCGCCTCTCGCCTCGACAGGCCGCAGCTTCGGAAAATCGGCGCGGCCCTGGCTGCCGGGGGCCTCCTCGGGTTCGTACTGGTGGGTCTGTCCCCGACTGACGACGCCGGTCAGCCGACGGGTTGGCTGTCGGACGTGGGTGCGCTCGTCCTGCTCACGGTCGTGGTGGTGGCGACGCTCCTGCTGATCGGCCTCAGACGAGAGGTCTACAGCCCCTCGGTCAGTGCCACCCCGCCGTCCGGCAACCAGGGTGCGATGGCGGTCGTCGAGCAGGCACGGAGGAAGAGGGAGGAGGCACGAAAACTTGCCGCCAAGGACCCGATGATGGCTCGAGAATTGGGGGTAGGGCGACCGGAGTCACAGCACGGGTACGACGACGGTGGCCTGCTGGAGCTGAACTTTGCAACGGCTGAGCAGTTGAGCTCGGTGTGTCGTCTACCGCGCAACATTGCCGAAGAAGTCGTCGCATCGCGGACAGCCTTGGGGCGTTTCGAGCACGTGGAGGATGCCATCAGGTTTGGCCAGGTCGGCGAGGAATACGCGCCCTTGGTCCGAGACCGGGGAATCGTCGTAGCCGACCGATGGCCCTGACTCGGATGGACGGAGCCGCCTGTGGGGGTAGCAGCCGTCAACGCCGCCGCGGCCGGTGGTGCTGCATGCACCACGGACCGCGGGACCTCCCGGTTCCGCCCGCCGCCTGACGAAGAACCGGCAGCCGCGCAGGGCGCGCGCCAAACACGCAACTGTGACCCCGCTGCGGACGTAGCCAACGAGTCGTCCACTCGAACTCCACACGCCACCTGACTGCCCCACCGCTCTGCGGCTGGGGCCACTGGTGCTCCCGCGAACAGGGGTAGCCAGTCCCTGCGGGGACGCTGTAACCCGCCGACTGGTGCCCGTTGGCCCCGCACCCCGACTGGGCGCCGCGCTAGTGGTACGCAGAAGCGTCCGGGGCCCTTGCGGGCTCCGGACGCTTCTTCAAGAGGGCCTTTCGGGAACATTGGCTCGTCCCTTTCGGGAACATGCCATGGTGGAGCTGGCGGGAATCGAACCCGCGTCCTGTGGCGCCGTACCAGGTCTTCTCCGGGTGCAGTTCGTGATAGCGATTTTCTCGGCCCCGGCACTCCCACGAACAGTGTGCCGACGGGCCCAGTCAGGATTAAGTCCCGATCAACCCTCCTGACAGGAGGTGATCAGCAAGTCCTCTGAATGAGGCCAGGGTCCGGGACGAGGACGGATGCCCGGTCTGACCCTTCGATCACTGCTCAGGCAGCGAGAGCGAAGTCGTTGCGATTAGATTCGGCAACTATAGGTTCCAACGAACGTTTACGAGATGACGTTGGCTTCTCGACCCGCTTCTCCTGGGACTAACGTCCCCAGTCGAAACCAATCAGCCCCTCTTGAGTTGTTCTACCCACAGTGTACGGGTCAACGCTGTCAGACTCACCTTCATTCCGCGGGAGGCCCCATGCTGCGCTGGTTCGCGATCGTCCTGGCTCCACTGCTGCTGCTCACGGCGGTGCCGGCCCAGGCGGCGGTCCGCCCGCTGCCGGTGGGCACCGACGTCGACTACCAGCTCGGTGGAGCGCGGTCGGTGCCGGCGAACGTCGGCATCGTGGTCCGTGACCGTACGTCGCGACCGGTGCCGGGCCGCTACAACGTCTGCTACGTCAACGGCTTCCAGACCCAGGCGAGCGAGGCCGGGTTCTGGCGGAAGCGATCGGGCCTGCTGCTGAAGCGCAACGGCCGCCAGGTCGTCGACTCCGCGTGGGGCGAGTGGCTGCTGAACCTCCGCACCGCCAAGAAGCGCAAGAAGCTGGCCCGCATCGTCGGGGCCTGGACCACCGGCTGCGCCCGCAGCGGCTTCCAGGCCGTCGAGTTCGACAACCTGGACTCGTTCACCCGCAGCCGCGGCCAGCTCAAGCGCAAGCACGCCGTCGCCTATGCCCGGCTGCTCGTCGGGGCAGCCCATCGGGCCGGGCTCGCTGTCGGGCAGAAGAACCTCGCCGAGCTCGACGGCCGCCGCGTCGGCTTCGACTTCGCGGTGGCCGAGGAGTGCGGCCGCTACCGGGAGTGCGGCGACTACGTCGCGCACTACGGCCGCCGGGTGCTGGCGATCGAGTACCGCCGCAGCGACTTCCGCTGGACCTGCGCCGCCTACGGCGCCAGGTTGCCGGTCGTGCTTCGCGACCTCTCGCTCTCACCACGTGGGGTGCGTGAGTGGTGCTGACGACCAATCGGCTGCGCGGCTCAGCGCTGGGCACCCTGCTCCTGCTCACCGGCGCGTGCGCCGCCCCCACGGGCGAGCCCGGATCCGTCCGGACCGCCGAGCGGGCCGATCCCCTGGCTGCCATGACCGCACTGGCCGAGGAGGACCCCGCCGAGCTGCTCACCCGCGTACGCCGGGCCTCCGCCGCGACCCCGATGCGGGCGGAGACGACCCGATCGAAGGACGGCGAGGAGCACACCTACACCTTCCTCGCCAGAGAGGACGACTGGCGAGCCGACTCCGCGGCAGCACCGGAGGACGGAGGCGACGGACGCGCGTCGCTGCTCCTCGTCGGCGGACAGGCCTGCTTCGACCGCGAGCTCCGCCCACGACTCTCGGGGCTGGTCGCGGAGTCCTACGGCGTCGTTGAGTTCGACCCGGAGCCGTGGACGTGCACGCCCTCGGGCTTCGGGCTGAACCGCATGCTCACCTTCGACTACACCCGCCAGGACCCGCGCTGGCGCATCGAGCACCTCCGCATCGATCCCACTGTCGCGCCCACGGAAGAGGTGGTCGACGGGCAGCCTGCGCTGCGGCTGCGCACCACCGGCACCACCGAGGACGGCCCGCTCGACCCGGCCCGCCCGGCGTACGACCTCTGGGTCGGTGCCGACCACCGGGCGGTGCGTCTGTCCACCACCGACACGACCTGGCACCTCACCTACCCGAGCGACGCCGGTGACCAGCTGGCGTTGCCGGAGGCCGGCGAACGCGGCTCCTACGGTTACGCGGTCGGGCCCGGACAGGGAGTCGCGAAGGCCTGCCTACAGAGTGGCCAGTGCCCCGAGGTCAGCGCGCCGGGCAAGGCGCTCACCTGGGGCGACGGGCGCCGCCGGTGATCAGCGGGTGACCCGCAAGGGCACGTTCATCCAGGACTGGTTCCCGGCGGCGTCCCGGGCGACCACCACCAGGCGGTAGCGCCCGGGCGCGACCCGCCGACCGTTGTCCGCGCGTCCGCGCCAGTGCTGCTTGACGACCGTGCCGGCGCTGGTCCGGGTGCTGAACGAACGGACTGCCTTGCCGCGCTTGCGGATCGTGAAGCTGGCAGTCACGGGCTCGCTGACCAGGACGCTCAGCATCCTGGGCCGACGCTTGCTGAGGTCGAAGGTCATCGCGGGGCGTCCCGTCGCCGGGCGCAGCGAGGACGGCTTTGTGTCCAGCACGGTGGAGCTGTCCGGCCGCGCGGGCGCGGACTCGACGTTGCCTGCCCGGTCGGTGGCGACGGTGCGGAACTGGTGCCCGCCGTCGGCGGTGCCGGTGTAGGTGAACCTGCCGTCCTGCCGTGCCGCGTCGGTGGCGACCTTGGTGAAGGTCTTCGCGCCGGGGGCTCGGGCGAAGAGGTCGACCGAGGCAATCCCCGATGCGTCGGAGGCGCGGTAGGTCACCGTCCAGGTGCGCGCCGAGGTGAGTCGGGGTGACGAGGCCTGCGAGACCGGAGCCACCTTGTCACTCGGGACGACCACGACGGTGTCCACGGCGTAGTTGTTCGACTCCGAGCTGCCCACGCCGGCGTTGCCGGCCGCGTCCGAGACCCCGCTGAGGTCCAGGGTGATCACGTTGCTCGCGTCCCTGACCCCGGCAGTCGGGGTCAGGGTCGCCGTCCAGGTGACGCCACCGTCCGCGGAGGACAGCCCGGAGACGACCCCGTTCGGCACACTCAGGTCCGCTGTGGTGAACCCGGCGACCGCCTCACTGAACGTCACCGTCACCGCCGAGGTCTCCCCGGCCCTGAGGGCGGTGTCAGACAGCGTGATGCTCGCGGTGGGCCGGATCGTGTCCACGGCGTAGTTGTTGGAGTCCGTGGTGCCGACGCCGGTGTTGCTGGCCGCGTCCGAGACGCCGGTGAGATCCAGGGTGATCACGTTGCTCGCGTCGCTCACCCCGGCATTCGGGGTCAGGGTCGCCGTCCAGGTGACGCCACCGTCCGCGGAGGACAGCCCGGAGAGGACCCCGTTCGGCACACTCAGGTCCGCTGTGGTGAAACCGGTGACCGCCTCGCTGAACGTCACCGTCACCGTCGAGGTGTCCCCCACTGCGAGGGCGGTATCAGACAGCGCGATGCTCGCGGTGGGCCGGATCGTGTCCACGGCGTAGTTGCTCGAGTCCGTGGTGCCGACGCCGGTGTTGCTGGCCAGGTCCGCGACCCCGGTGAGGCCCAGGGTGATCACGTTGCTCGCGTCGTTGACACCGGCATTCGGGGTCAGCGTCGCCGTCCAGGTGACGCCACCGTCCGCGGAGGACAAGCCGGAGACGACCCCGTTCGGCACGGCCAGGTCCGCCAGGGTGAACCCGGCGACCGCCTCACTGAACGTCACCGTCACCGTCGAGGTGTCCCCCACTGCGAGGGCGGTGTCAGACAGCGCGATGCTCGCGGTGGGCCGGATCGTGTCCACGGCGTAGTTGTTGGACACCGTGGTGCCGGTGCCCGCCGACCCGCGGCTGCTGACGATGCCCGTGTTGTCCAGAGTGATCACGTTGGTGGTGTCGGTCACCCAGGCACCCGGAGTCAGCGTCGCCGTCCAGGTGACGCCACCGTCCGCGGAGGTCAGGTTGGAGACGGTGCCGTTCTGCACGGTCAGGTCCGCTGCGGAGAATCCGCTGACCGCCTCGCTGAAGGTCACCGTGACCGTGGAGGTCTCCCCCACCCGCAGGCTGGTGTCGGCGACCACGACCCTCGCGGTCGGTGCGGGTGGGGCGACCACTGCGGTGACCGTCAGGGTGATCCCGGAGTTGAAGTACCCCACCGAGAAGGTGACCGGGCCCTCGACGAGGGTGCCGAACTGGGAGATGCCGTTGAACCGTCCCGTGACCGGGGAAGCAGCCTCCTGGGAGACGATCTGGAAGCTGGTGTTCACCGCGGGCAGGTAGCCCAGGTCGACGTCCAGGGTGGCTCCGTTCGGGTTGAACACGGCCGAGGGGTTGGTCAGCACCAGTTGGTCGTAGCCCGACCCGGCCGTGCTGCCGTCCAGATCCACCCGGAACGTGGAGCCGCTTGCGAGCGTGACGTCGGTGGTCGAGCTGGAGGTGAGCACCCCCGGTCCCGTCGTACTGCCCGGGTCGAGCACCGACGGCGCGGTGACCGACCCCCTTCCGACGGTGCCTGTCCCGGCGAGCGTGCCGCCGACGAGGGCGATCGGGTTGGGGTGTGCCCCGTCCACCTGGAGCACGCCGGAGGTGACCGTAGTGGTGTCGCCGCCGCTCGGGTTCGCGGCCGAGGTGAGGCGGAGCGTCCCGCCGCCGGTGAGCTCCAGCCCCGTCGGTCCCTGCACGGGAGCCGTCTGCGTGAGTGTGCCGCCGCTCGCCACGTCGAGGTCCCCTGTCAGGAGCGTCAGGTCGACCGCACTGGTCGTCGTGCCCGAGGTGTGGGTGACGCTGACGGCACTGCTCACGCTCAGCCCGCTCCCGGAGATCTGGTAGCCGGCAGCCGCGAACGTCAGGGACCGGACCGTGATCGCGTCGAGGTCGTTGACCGAGCTGGTGCGCGCGGCACCGGCCGGGAAGACCACGTCGTCCCCGCTCGCAGGTACGGCGGAGCCGGCCCAGTTCCCCGGCTCCGACCACAGCTCGCTGACCGCCCCGGTCCACGTGACCGGCCCGTCTGCTCGGGCAGGGGCCGCGACGGCGACGACGGTGAGACCGGCAACGACCAGCGCAAGGGCCGTGACGGTGGCGCGCAGGCGCGGCAGGGCAGGCGAGACGGGCACGACGAAACCTCGGATTCCGGCGTCTCGGAGTCTGCAGGGGGCACGCACTCGAGAACGCGCGGCGTCAGTATCACACCAGACCGGTCAATTTCGGGCGAAAATCAACCAGTTCGGGAGAAACGCCGCCTCGGCCCCGGTCAGGCTCGGCGCTCGAACAGCTCCACGCCGTTGTGCCAGCACACGCGGCGCAGCCAGTCCTCGCCCAGCGCCGGGTGTCGTTCGCTGACCCGCCGCAGACCCTCGAGCTGCTCGAGGAACGGATAGGGGATCGTCGGGAAGTCGCTGCCCAGCAGCACCCGGTCACCGAGGTCGGCCAGGCGAGGCAGCAGGTCGTCGGGGTACGGCGCATCGGCGTCGAAGAAGTCGGTGAACACCATCGTGGTGTCGAGCCGAGTGTTCTCGTAGGTCTCCGCGAGACCGAGGAACTCGGCGTACTCCGGCGCCCCCATGTGGGCCACCACCGCGGTGAGTCGCGGGTGCCTGCGGAGCAGTCGTTCGAGGAACTGCGGTCCGGTGTACTCGTTGGGCACCGGCCCCGAGCCGACGTGGATGACGGTGGGGACACCGGCGTCCTCGATCAGGCCGAACGCCTGGTCCAGCAGCGGGTCGTCGAGACGGAACTCCCCCACCTGGGTGTGCAGCTTGAACACCTCGACGCCGCCCTCGAGCAGCTCCGAGACGTACGCCGCCGCGTCGGGCTCGGGGTAGAACGTCGCCGACCACAGGCACTCGGGCACGCGCGCGGCGAAGTCGCGGGCCCAGTCGTTGAGGTAGGTCGCGATGCCCGGGCGGTGCGCGTAGGGCAGCGCCGAGAAGCGTCGTACGCCGAACGCGCGGAGCAGCTCGACCCGCTCCTCGTGGCTGTCGCGGTAGCGGATCGGCCACTCGCGCCCGATCTTCGGACCGGCCTGGTCGAACTGCGCGTAGACCTTGGCCTGCACGTTGGGCGGCAGGAAGTGCACGTGGACGTCGAAGAGGCCCGGGAGGCCGAGGTCGCGCCAGAAGGCGCGCGTGGCCTCGACGGGCTCGACAGGCTCGACCGCCGAAGGGGGCGGTGCGACCGAGCTCACTCGATGCCCTTGAGCTGCCTGCCCAGGGCCTGCTGCTTCTCGCGGTCGGCCTGCTTCTCGGCCAGCGCGTGCCGCTTGTCGTAGTTCTTCTTGCCGCGCGCCAGCGCGAGCTCGACCTTGGCCCGGCCGTCCTTGAAGTAGAGCGAGAGCGGGATCAGGGTGAAGCCCTTCTCCTTGACCTTGCCTTCCAGCTTGTCGATCTCGTGGCGGTTCAGCAGCAGCTTGCGCACCCGGCGGGGCTCGTGGTTCGTCCACGTGCCCAGGGTGTACTCCGGGATGTGCACGCCGTGCAGGAAGACCTCCCCGTCGTCGACCTCCGCGAACCCGTCGACCAGGCTGGCGCGGCCGGCGCGCAGCGACTTGACCTCGGTTCCCACCAGCACGAGCCCGGCCTCGAAGGTGTCGTCGATGTGGAAGTCGTAGCGTGCCTTCCGGTTCTGCGCGACGAGCTTCTGCCCCTTCTCCTTGACCATGCGGCCATCCTCTCAGGAACTGCTGCCGCGGCCCTCAGAGGTAGTTCATCGGGTTCACAGGGTTCCCGTCGAGCAGCACCGAGAAGTGCAGGTGGCAGCCGGTCGACCAGCCGGTGCTGCCGGAGGAGCCGATCACCTCGCCGCGCGAGACCCGCTCCCCCGTGGAGGCGCTGTAGGAGCTGAGGTGGTTGTAGACCACGGTCATGTTCTTGCCGTTGACCCGGCCCAGGTCGAGGTAGAGCCGGTTGCCGTAGACGTCGGAGTAGACGCGCGAGATCACCGTGCCCGCGCCCGCGGCCCGGGTCGCCGTACCGCACGGCGCGCTGAAGTCGGTGCCGTCGTGGAGGCTGTAGTAGCTGTAGATCGGGTGCGTGCGATAGCCGTACGGCGAGGTGATCGCCCCAGGCACCGGCCGGTAGAGGAAGCCACCGGTGCTGCCCTGGAACCCGCCTCGCTGCCGCGCGGCACGCTCGATGATCAGCCGGCGGATGCGCTCCTCCTGCGCCTTGGCTGCCCGCAGCTGGGCCTCGTCAGCCCTGCGCGCCCGGGCGGCCTGCGCCTCGGCCGCACGGCCGCGCGCCACCAGGGTCGCCACCTCGGCGCGCGCCGTGGCCGCCGTGCGCTCGAGCCCCTGCTTGTTGACCAGGTTCTCGCGCGCGGCCTTGCGCTGCGCCGCCACCGCGGTCTTGGCCTTCTCGACCTTCGCCTCCTCGGCGACCATCCGCTCCCGCGCCTCCCGGAGCTGGGCGAGGAGCGTGGTCTGCTTGTCCATCAGCGCGTCCACGGTGTTCATCTGGCTGGTGAGCTCCTCGGGATCCTGCGAGTTGAGCATCACCGAGAGACCCATCAGCTTGGGATCGCCGTTGGCGTAGTTGCTGGCCGCGAGCCTCCCGATCGCCGCACGCTGCTCGACCACCCGCTCGCGGGCCTCCTCCAGCGCGGCGCGGGCGACGGCGAGCTGGCGCTCGGCGGCCTGCAGGCGCTGCTGCATCTGGGCGTCGAGCCGGGCGGCGGCGGCGACGCCGTTCTGGGCGTTGACGAGCCGGCGCTGGGCAGCGCTGAGGGCGGCGCGGGCCTGCTGCAGCTGGCGAGCGGCCGCCGCGAGCGCCTTGCTCGACTCGTGCAGGTCACCAGCGGCGTGCTTCACCGCGCCGCGTGCCTCACGTTGCCGGTCGCGCAGGTCGTCGGCCGCGGCTTGCGGGACGACCATGCCGCCTGCCAGGACCATGGCCGCAGACGCGGCCAGGACCCGCAGGCGCGTGTGTCGGGGAAGAGAACGCACCTGGAAGTTGTCCAATGAACGGGGAAGGTGGACGGTTTGACGCTAACTGACCGAGCTCACACTTTGAGGTATTTGCGGGTCATCACGAGTGTCGGAACCAGCGTCAGGAGTACGCCGAGCACGGCGATCCCGCCCACGGCCAGGTACGCATCTCCCCAGTCGACCCACTCCACGATGTTCGACGCGGGCCGCAACCGGCCGTAGATCACGAAGTACATGAACGCCAGCAGCGCCCCGGCAGCGAGGGCGATGCCGACCAGGGCGGCCACCAGCGTCTCCATCAGGAACGGCAGCGAGATGTAGAGGGTGGAGGCGCCCACCAGCCGCATGATCGCGATCTCCCTGCGCCGCGCGAACGCGGCCAGCCGGATCGTGTTGGCCACCTGGAGGATCGCGGCGACGAGCAGGAACGCCGCCACGGCGATCGCGCCCCACTTCATCACCTCGATCCAGAAGTAGATCGGCTTGAGCACCTCACGCAGGTCGCGGACCGCGGCCACGCCGGCGGTCTCGGAGAGCTGTTGCTCGATGCTGCGGAACTGGTTGGGGTCCTTGAGCTTGATCCAGTAGGACTGCTGCATGTCGGCAGCGGTCACCGTGGAGTAGATCTCCTGCTCGCTCTTGTCCTTGGAGACGTAGACCTTCTTCCAGGTCTCGAACGCCTGGTCCTTGCTCTGGTAGTAGAAGGAGGCGACCTCGGGGTTCTCCTTGATCACGCCCTTGATGGCGGCGAGCTGCTCCTCGGAGACCTCCCCGGCACAGTTCTCCGCCTTGCTGTTCTGGTTGCACATGAACGCAGTGATCTGGAGCTTGTCGCCCCAGAACCGCTCCGCCTTGTCGGCCTGCGAGTTCAGCAGCAGGCCCATGCCCACCAGCGTGAGCGAGACGAAGATCGTCACGATCAGCGCGATCGACATCGAGAGGTTGCGCTTGAGCCCCGAACGGGTCTCCGAGAAGACGTACCTCAACTGCATGTGGAGATCAGCCCTTCAGTGCTGGTAGCCGTAGACGCCGCGGGACTGGTCGCGTACGACGCGACCGTCCGCCAGCTCGATGACGCGCTTGCGCATCTGGTCGACGAGGCCGGCGTCGTGGGTGGCCATGACAACGGTGGTGCCGGTCCGGTTGATCCGGTCCAGGAGCTTCATGATGCCGACGCTGGTGGTCGGGTCCAGGTTGCCGGTGGGCTCGTCGGCGATCAGGATCTTCGGCTTGTTCACGAAGGCACGCGCGATCGCGACCCGCTGCTGCTCGCCGCCCGAGAGCTCGTCGGGCATCCGGCTCCCCTTGCCCTGGAGGCCGACGAGCTCCAGCGTCTCGGGCACGACCTCCTTGATGTGGGACCGCGGCTTGCCGATGACCTGCAGAGCGAAGGCGACGTTCTCCGAGACGGTCTTGTTCGGCAGCAGCCGGAAGTCCTGGAAGACCGTGCCGATCTGCCGGCGTACGGCCGGCACCCGGAAGTTGCGGAGCCGGTTGAGCTCCTTGTCGATGACGAAGACCTTGCCCTGGGTCGCCCGGGTCTCACGCAGCACGAGCCGCAGGAAGGTGGACTTGCCCGAGCCCGAGGCGCCGACGAGGAAGACGAACTCTCCCGCGTCGATGTCGGCGGTCACGTCGATCAGCGCCGGCTTGGCGTGGCCGGGGTAGGTCGCGGAGACGTTCTCGAATCTGATCACAGGTGTGGGGGGGCCGGTTTCGGGGATGGGAAGTGCACGCGACACGACGCGTCCGGTCCGGAGATCGAGCATAGGTGAGCCGCCGCACGCGGATGCGGATGCTGGTTTCGTCGGCCCGTCGCCCCCGCGGCCTCCAGTCATCTGCCGGGAGTGCGGTATGTCTGCGCCTCGGTCGGGCCTGTTGCACCTACCCTCCGGGGCATGCGGCGCCGGTGGGGTGCCGGCTCGGCGAAGGGTGTTCGTGATGACACGACGACAGTGGGCCACCGGCCTGCTCGCGTTGACGGTGGCTGCCGGGGGTGCCTCCCTGGTCCCGGCAACGGTGAGCAACGCGGCCGCTCCTGTCCCGGCCGTCGCCGGTTCGACCTCCGTGGACGCCACCCTGGGCAACGGCCTCGGGCGACTGCTCGCACAGTCGGAGCGACCCTCGATGAAGCGCCAGGGCGGCTTCCGGATGGACCAGGAGTCGCTGACCGTCCGGGACGACCAGGGCCGGGTGCTCGTCGACGTCACCCCTCGCTCCGGAGTCGACCGCGCCGCTTTCCGCAAGCAGGCGGAGAAGCTCGGCCTCGTCGTCAGGTCGGCGGACCAGAAGCGCGGGACCCTCAGCGGGTTCGTAGCGCTCGGTGACGTGCGCGCCCTCGCGGCACTGCCCGACCTCGGCACGATCGCCCAGGCCCTGAAGCCGAAGACCCGGGCGGGGCGCGTCACCGGTGGCGGTGTCGCCCTGCAGCGAGCAGACAAGGTCCACGCCAAGGGCGTCGGGGGCAAGGGCATCACGGTTGCCGCCCTGTCCGACTCCTTCGACAGCGCCGACACCACCCCCACGGGCGAGCCGTTGGAGATCCACGCCGCCCAGGACGTCAAGTCCGGTGACCTGCCCGGCCGCGGCAACAAGCGCAACCCCAACCCCGTGGTCGTGCTCGACGACCTGCCGGAAGGCTGGGGTGGCACCGACGAGGGCCGGGCGATGCTCCAGATCGTCCACGACGTCGCGCCCGACGCCAAGCTGTGCTTCGGCACCGCCGTCCTCGGCCAGTACGACTTCGCCGACAAGATCCGCGCCCTGGCCGACAAGAAGGGACCCTGCCGCGCCGACGTGATCGTGGACGACATCGGATACGACGACACGGCGATGTTCAGCGACAACCCCATCTCGGACGCGATCGACGAGGTCGCCGCCAAGGGCGTCCACTACATCACCGCCGCCGGCAACAACGGCATCCAGCAGTCGTGGAACTCCCCCGTCCGGCTGCTGCCGGCGAAGTCGGCCCTGAAGGGCGCCAACCTGGACTTCAGCGAGGTCGACCCGGCGCTCTACGACGGCGGGCTCCAGGACCTCGACCCCGGGCCCGGCACCGACGTGGCCCAGAACCTCACCATGGGAGAGAACGGCGGCCAGATCGGCCTGCAGTGGGACGACCCGGTCGACGCCGACGGGTCCACCCTGGGAGCACCCTTCTTCGAGAAGACCGGTGCCATCACCGACAGCAGCCCCGAAGCCGTGTTCCGGTTCAAGCCCACTGCCGCCCAGCTCGGCAAGCTGGTACAGATCCGCACCGACGCGATCCCCTCCGGGTCCACCGACCTGGTGCTGGCCGTCTACGCCCCCGACGGCACCGAGCTCGGCATCGTGGACACCGACACCTCGCCCGAGGTCCTGGCCACCACGCTGACCCAGAAGGGCACCTACACGATCGCGGTCTCGGGCTTCGAGGGCGACACCGGCCGCGTCTCGGTCGACGTCCGGCCGATCACCGCGCTCTCGAAGGTCACCTCGGACTTCAACGTCCTGTTCTTCGACCGTGACGGTGCCTACCTCGGTGCCTCCGCGGACCTGAACACCTACACCGGGCGGCCGTTCGAGATCGCGGCGATCGGCGGCGAGCCCGAGGTGCAGATGGTCGTGGCCCGGCACGGGACCGGCCGGCTGGGCGCCACCCGGCTGCGCAACGTGCTCTCCGGAGAGCTCTACTTCACCGAGTACTCCGACCCGCTGTCGCCGGCGTTCTACGGCCAGACCCTGGCCAAGGGCGCGACCGCCGTGGCGGCGTACGACCACTTCCGGCCGTTCCTGCCCCAGCCCTACACCTCGCCCGGCGGCGACCTGCCGGTCTACTTCGACACCGACGGCAACCGGTTCCGCACCCCGCAGGTGCGCCGGGTGCCCCACGTCGCCGGAGCCGACCGGGGCAACACCACGTTCTTCGCCATCGACGAGGACCGCGACGCCGACGACCTGCCGAACTTCCTCGGGACCAGCGCTGCGGCACCCCACGTCGCGGGGATCGCTGCCCTGGTGCTGCAGAAGGCCGGCGGAGGCAAGTCGCTGACCCCGGCCAAGCTGCGCAGCCGGCTGCAGGGCTCCACCTACGCCCATGACCTCGACCCCATGGTCTCCCGGGGCGCCTCGCAAGGGCTGTCCATCACCGCCAACGGCGCTCAGGGTTCCGAGTCGTGGGAGGTGCCCGGGTCGATGACCGACCCGAGGTTCTTCACCGTGAAGTACGACGGGAAGGTGCCCCTGAAGTCGCTCTCGCTCTACGGCGAGACCGCCAGCCCGACCGCCCTGGGCAAGCGCTACCCCGGTGGCTCGGACGGGATCGTGTTCGACCCGCGTCCCTTCGACGGGGTGTTCCCGTTCCGCGAGGACGGCTTCCCGTTCAAGGTCGGCGAGGTCTCGGGCGGGCTCTCGAGCTCGGCGGTGTCCGCCTCCTACGCGGTGCCGGGCGGCGGGGAGTCCGCCAAGGGCCAGTTCCGCCACATGACGCTCACCTTCAAGTCCGGGCTCAAGAAGGGTGCCGGGCTGAAGTTCGGCGTCGACCGCGACCTGGCCATCTCCGGGTACGGCGGCTCGAACGAGGGCAACGGCGCCGACGAGCTCGGCGGGGCGGTGTTCCTCCCCGGCGGCTACGCGAACACCTCGGGCCTCACCTTCGTCGCCAAGCGCACCGACGGCACCACCTTCCGCGGGATGATGTCCAACCGCCTCGGCGCGGGCTTCTCCCCCGTCGACGGCTACGGGCTGGTCAATGCGGAGAAGGCCGTTCTCGGCTCCCGCTGAGGCACTTTCTCCCCGGGGAGGGCATGCTGGGCAGGTCCCTGCACGCTCTCCCGAGGAGTCCCATGACCGTCTCCACCCAGGTCCGTCTCGCCCGTCGCCCCCACGGGGAGCCGGGTGACGACACGTTCGACTTCGTGGAGCACGAGCTGCCCCCGCTCGAGGACGGCCAGGTCCTGCTCCGCGTCGTCTACCTCTCGCTCGACCCCTACATGCGTGGTCGCCTCAGCGACGCCCCGTCGTACGCCGACCCGGTCGAGATCGGACAGGTCATGGTCGGCGGCACCGTCTGCGTCGTCGAGGAGTCCCGCAACCACGACTGGAAGGCCGGGGAGTTCGCGCTGACCTACTCCGGCTGGCAGACCCACGTCATCAGCGACGGGCGCGGCATGCGCCGCCTCGACCCGTCGGTGGCGCCGGTCTCCACGGCCCTCGGGGTCCTCGGCATGCCCGGGTTCACGGCGTACGCCGGCCTGCTGGAGATCGGCAAGCCGAAGCCGGGCGAGACCGTCGTGGTCGCGGCCGCGACCGGGCCGGTGGGGTCGGCCGTGGGCCAGATCGCCAAGGTGAAGGGCGCCCGGGCTGTCGGCATCGCGGGCGGTGAGAAGAAGCGGCAGGCGCTGCTCGACGAGTTCGGGTTCGACGTGGCGCTCGACCACCGCTCCCCCACGTTCGCCGACGACCTGTTGGCCGCTGTGCCCGATGGCATCGACGTCTACTTCGAGAACGTCGGAGGGCCGGTCGCACGGGAGGTCTTCAAGCGGATGAACCTCTACGGCCGGGTGCCGGTCTGCGGGCTCGTCGCGAACTACAACGCCACCTCCGCGCCCGAGGGCCCAGACCGGCTGCCGTGGCTGATGAACCTCGTGCTGACCAAGAGCCTGACCATCCGCGGCTTCATCCAGAACGAGTTCACCCACGCCTACGGCAAGGACTTCGTCCGCGAGATGTCGGGCTGGGTCGCCGACGGTTCGGTGCGCTACCTCGAGGACATCGCCGAGGGCCTGGAGTCCGCGCCGAGTGCCTTCCGGGGCATGCTCAGCGGAGCCAACTTCGGCAAGCAGCTGGTGCGGGTCTCACCAGAGCGGTAGCCAGACCCGGAGCCCGCGGCCGGCTGGGTCCCCGGTGCTCCTGCCACCCATCATCTCGACCATCGCCACCACGGACTGGAGCGTGGACCGGTCTCCGTCGGGTCCGGTCCCCGCGCCGGGCACGCCGTTGTGGGTGTCGGGACCGTCGCTGCGCAGGTGCAGCGCGACCTGCTGCCCGGACGCCGTGAACGACAGGCGCACCGTGCCCCGCGCGGACTGGACGAGGTCGGCGAGCGCGAGGTCGAGCACCTGCTCGAACGGCCCGGGAGTCAGCTGGTGGTCCAGGTCGCCCTCGGCCCTCACCTCGACCTCCACCTGCTGGTCCCGCAGGGCTGCGGCCCACTGGTTCGCGGTCTGCTGGGCCAGCTCCTCCACGGTGACCTGGACGTGGTCGAATCCGCCGCGGGCGGCGCGCGCGAGGGCGAAGACCCCGGTGGTCAGCTCCTGGAGGTCGTCGAGCCCACGGATGCTGCGGTCCACCGTGGAGCGGACCTCCGGGTCCAGGTCGCGGTCCAGCTGCAGCTCCTCGAGCTCGAGCCGCATCCCGGCCATCGGGGTGCGCAACCGATGGGAGGCGTCCTGCAGGAACTCCTGGTCGCGCTTGACCTCGAGTCGCAGCCGGGCCGCACTGGTGCCCAGCGCCTCCGCGAGGGCCTTCACCTCGGGGACGCGCGAGGTCGGGAGGTCCAGGTCGGAGCGCCCCCGGCCCAGCGCCGCCGCCGCCACGGCGAGCCGGCGGAACGGTCGCGACAACACCCCGGACAGCAGATACCCCAGGCCACCGGCCAGCAGGGCGAGGACGGCGGTGAGCGCCACCACCGGTTGAACGCTCGCCCGGAACGCGGTGCGCACCACGTCGGAGTCCTGGCGCAGGGTGAGCATCACCTGGCCGTTCCGGACACGAGCGAGTACGGCGTCCTCCCCGCCCCCCCGGTAGTCGCTGCCGGCCACGGAGACCGCCTCCTGCCCGGGCAGCTCCACGGTCACCTGCTGCTCCGGGCCGAGGAGCTGGTCCACCTCGGCCTCACCGAGCGCCCTGCCCTCCGCGAGCGCGGCCGCCAGGACCCGGGCCATCACGATGGCGTCGTGGTCCACGTGGGCGGCCTCACGGGCCCGGATCAGATCGTGCTGCGTGGTCAGCCGCACGGCCGTGAACAGGACCAGGACGAGGAGGGTGAGCAGCAGGAAGGCGGCGGCGAGCCGGTTACGCATCGCCGGAGCCCGGGCCTGGGCTGCTGTCGAGCCGGAACCCGACGCCGCGCACGTTCACGATCCGCTCGGGAGCGTGGACGTCCTCGAGCTTCTGCCGCAGCCGGCCGATGGTCACGTCGAGGGTCTTGGTGGAGCCGAACCAGTTCGCGTCCCACACCTCGGCCATGATCTGCTCGCGCGAGAGCACCGATCCCGGGTTCAGCGTGAGCAACGCCAGGACGTCGTACTCCTTGGTGGTCAGGGCGATCTCCTCCCCCGAGACCAGCACCCGGCGGGCGTTGCGGTCCACGGTGATGCCGCGAGCTCGTGGGGCCGCGGCGGCCGGGCTGGTCACCGCCGCGCGCGCCGTACGCCGCAGCAGGGCGCGGACCCTGGCGTGCAGCTCGGCGAGGCCGAACGGCTTGGGCAGGTAGTCGTCGGCCCCGAAGTCCAGGCCCACCACGCGGTCCATCTCGTGCCCCCGGGCGGTGCAGATCAGGATCCCGCCGTCGAACCCGGTGTCCCTGGCCTGCTGGCACACGTCGAGACCGTCCATGTCGGGCAGCCCGAGGTCGAGGATCATCAGCTCGACGGCCTCCGCGGACAGGTGCTCCAGTGCGGCCGCACCGGTCTCCACCTGGGTCACGGCGTACCCCTCACGCTGGAGGGTGCGCACGAGTGGGTAGGCGATGTCCGGGGAGTCCTCCACCACCAGCACGCGGTTCGTCATGACAATTGAGCATAACGGTCATTTCTAGAAATCTCGGTCGTTCGTGCCGGTTTCCGTGACCGCCGCAGTGCTCGCTGCGAGGCCGTCCGGACTGAGCATCCCGGCACCGGGCGCCCAGCTCATCGCGGCGGACCCGTTGTCGGTGACCAAGCCTTTCGTGGTGCTGCCGGTTCCCAGCGTGATCGTCACGACGGTGACGGTCCGGCCACCCACGGTGGCGGTGGAGGCCGCCATCGTGGAGCCGTTGAAGGTGACCCTGGAGTTGGGGTTCAGATAGTTCTGCGTGAACGACACCGACCCGAGGTTGGTGCCGGTGAGCACCAGGTTGTCCCGGCTGCTGTTGGCGGATCCCTGCGCGGCCCGGTCGTGCAGCGTGGGCGCGAACACCACTGACCGGCCGTCCCAGTCGCGCCGGATCGATCCCGGTGCGACCAGGTCGGTGAAGGTCAGGACCACCCGGTCCCCCTTGTCGGCGCGGCCGACGACGCCTCCGTTGCTGGCCTGCACGTCGTGGGCCCTGGGCGGGGTGTTGTCCACCGTGACCGTCACGACCGGCGAGACGAAGAACGCCTCCGCCCGGTCGGTCAGCACCGCGCGGATCTCGAAGGCGCCCTGCGGGGCGGTGGTGGAGTCCGCGGTGCAGCGGTACGGCGCCGCCGTGGTCGTGCACAGCAGGATCCAGCTCTTGCTGCCGGTCGGCTTCACCTCGAACCGGACCGAGGCGACCCCGCGGACAGCCGTGGCGTCGGCCGAGACCGTCACGGACCTGCCGCGCACGGTGGCGCCCGGCGACGGGCTGGTGATGGTCACGGTGCCGAGGACGTTGGTCACCGTGCGGGTGACCGTCGCGGTGATCGTCTGGTTGCCGGCGCGGTCGGTGGCCACGGCGCGGAACTCGTGGCTGCCGTCGACGAGCTCGGTGGTGTCCAGGGAGCAGGTGACCGGCGCCCGGCCGCTGGTCGCGCAGGTGACCCACGAGGAGCCGACGGCCCGCGACGCGATGGCCACGCTGCTCAGACCGGACTGCGCGTCGGCCGCGGATGCCTCGAGGCGGATGGTTCCGCTCAGCGTGCCGGAGGGCACTGTGAGGGTCACGGTCGGGTCGACGTTGTCCACCAGGACGTCGCGGACGACCGAGACAGCCGAGCCGTTGTCCGTGGCCGAGGCCCGGACCCGCAGGTCGTGGTTGCCCGACAGCGCCGAGGTGTCCCAGGTGCAGATGCCGGGGAGCCGGCCGTAGGAGGAGGTGGTGCACGCGGTGGTCCACGCGTTGGTGCCGGCCGGCGCGTACTCGAAGACGTAGCTGACCGTGGCGAACCACAGGGTGGAGGTGGCCGTCAGGGACACCCTGCCGGCCACGACCTCCCCGGGGTTGCGCAGGCTGACCCAGCCGCGGTCGGTGAGCACCTCGGTGGTCACGATGGCGGAGACGCCGGTGTTGCCGGAGTCGTCGGTGGCGCTCGCACGCAGCTCATAGCTGTCGTCCGCGAGGTTCGAGGTGTCCCAGGTGCACGACCAGGGGGCGCTGGTGTCGGTGCAGACCGTGGCCCAGGAGGCGGCACCGGTGGCGCGGTACGCGATGTCGACCGAGACCACGCGACCACGGGCGTCCGAGGCGGTCGCGCTCAGCGGGACGCTCCCGGAGACGGAGGCACCGGGGGTGGTCATGGAGACGAGCGGGGGCGTCCAGTCCTCTGCTGCCGACACCCTGGTGTCCGTGCGGGAGTCGTCGACGTAGGTCGCCCCGGACACGCGAACGCCGGCGACCGCGCCGGCTCCCAGGAGCAGCACGAGCGCCAGGATCAGCAGGCGGCGGGGCGTCACGGCGATCACACCTCCACGGATTCGTTCACGGACGCGGTCTGCGTCGTACGGCGGCCGCGACTGGAGACGCGCTCCTGGCCTGCCGACTCGGGACCGGCCTGGGCCGGGATGAACACGGCGGGCACGGGGGCGGACTCGGGGGCGGGCTCGGCGACCTTGCGACGACGCAGGGCGAGCACGAGGTCCTTGAGGGCGAACAGCGCGACCAGGGCGGCGGGGCCGCCGATGACGAGCTTGCGGGTGTCCGGGTCCTGGAGGGCGAGCAGCGCGTAGCCGACGTACGGCACGTGCGCCACGACGCGGGGCTGGGAGGCGCCGGTGAGCCGGAAGGTCCACGGGTCGCTCTTGGGGTTGGCGTCCCCCTTGGTGCGGTAGGCGTCCCCGTCGATGGAGACGATCCGGTGGGTGACGAGGTTCGTGATGCCGGACTCGGCAGGAGGCAGGTAGGTGATCACGTCTCCGACCACGAGGTCGGAGACGGGGACGACCTCCTCGAAGACGACCGACCCGCGACTGATGGATCCGGCCATGGAGCCGCCGGCGATGACGTAGCGCTCGAGCCCGAAGGCGGCCGGGAGGATGAACCCGATCGCGACGAGCGAGACGGCCGCACACGCGAGGTTGACGAGGATCCGGCCGAGCCGCCCCTTGGCGGGCTGCTCCTGCGGTGTGAACTCCATCGGGATCCTCCTCTCGTGGGTGCTGTTGGCCTGGTGGTGCTGTTGGGCGGTGCTGTTGGGTGGAGGTGCTGGCGAGCTGGTCGTGAAGTGTGTGCAGAACCGGCCGGCGCCCGTTGCTGGACGCCGGCCGGCCCCCCTCCACAGGGGCCGTACGGCTACCCGGTCAGGGCTTCTTGACCCAGCTCAGGAGGCCACTGTCGCCGCCTTCCGCCTGGGTGGTCACGTAGGTGTAGGACGCCGCGGCGGACTTGCCCTGGTTGGCGTTGTCGGCGTCGGCAGGCATGGAGACCTCGAAGTTGACCGTCGTGCTGGCGCCCACGTCGAGGGCACCGAGGTCGACCTTGGTGGCCGCGTCGAGCTCACCGAAGTTGCCGTTGAACAGCGGGGTGGTCTCGCCGGTCTTGGTGATCTTGAGCCGCAGGGCTCCGGCGGTGAACGTGGACGAGGACGTGGTCTCCTGGAGCGAGAGGGTCGCGTCGAGGCTGCCGGTGTTCTCGATGCTCAGGGTGCCGGTCCGGACGTCACCGGGCTTGATGTTCGAGATCTGGAGCGTGCCACCGTCCTGGTTGTTCTCCTGCGACAGGGTGCCCGAGGTCACCGCCACTGCGGAGGTGGACTGCGAGGTGAAGCTGGCGCCGGAGCCGACGGCGACGGCACCCGCGACGAGCAGGGTGGCCAGCGGGACGAGGACCTTGTTCTTGGTGTTCGAGGTGGTGCTCATGGTTGCTTCTCCTGTGGTGGAAGTTGATGCCTCAACACTCCCAAGACGCGCTCCACCGGGCAGGAACACCAGATGCACACTAGTTCCACAAAATAGACACAAATGGACTTTGCTCGCTTTTCGGGGCGATCCGCGCCGCAGATCCCGACTGACGTACGCCGGATCGGGTAGGGCTCGTGGGGAGAGCAACCGACTCGAAGGAGGCAACGATGCCGAAGGCCTGGAGCGCCAAGCGGGAGCGTCAGTTCGAGCACATCAAGGAGGGTCTCGAGGACCAGGGCCGCAGCGAGGGCACCGCCGAGCAGATCGCAGCCCGCACGGTCAACAAGGAGCGCGCCCAGGCCGGCGAGGCCAAGGAGGCGAGCAAGACCTCGACCGACGACATCTCATCGAGCCGCCGCGGTGGTCTGCGCTCCCACAAGGGATCGGGCGGCCGCACCAAGGCGCAGCTCTACGAGGAGGCGAAGAAGAAGAACATCGAGGGACGCTCCTCGATGAGCAAGGCCGAGCTGGAGAAAGCGGTCGGCCGCTGAACCTGGCTCAGGCCCGTCGTACCCGTCAGGCCTTGGTCTCGGCGCCGATACGCCAGCGGATGCCGGCCTCGAGGAAGCCGTCGATGTCCCCGTCGAGCACGGCCTGCGGGTTGCCCGACTCGTAGTCGGTGCGCAGGTCCTTGACCATCTGGTAGGGGTTCAGCACGTAGTTGCGCATCTGGTCACCCCAGCTGGCCTGCACGTCGCCGCGCAGCTCGTCGAGGTGCGCCTTCTCCTCGGCCTTCTTCAGCACGAGCAGCTTGGCCTTGAGGATCACCATCGCCGAGGCCTTGTTCTGCAGCTGCGACTTCTCGTTCTGGCAGGACACCACGGTGCCGGTCGGGATGTGGGTCAACCGTACAGCGGAGTCAGTGGTGTTCACCGACTGGCCGCCGGGGCCGCTGGAGCGGTAGACGTCGACGCGGACGTCCTCGTCGGGGATCTCGATCGCGTCGGTCTGCTCGAGCACCGGCACCACCTCGACTGCCGCGAAGCTGGTCTGGCGGCGGCCCTGGTTGTCGAACGGGCTGATCCGCACCAGCCGGTGGGTCCCCGCCTCGACGCTCAGCGTGCCGTAGGCGTAGGGCGCGTGCACCGCGAACGTCGCCGACTTCAGCCCGGCCTCCTCCGCGTAGGAGGTGTCGTAGACCTCCACCGGGTAGTTGTTGCGCTCGGCCCAGCGGGTGTACATCCGCATCAGCATCTCGGCGAAGTCCGCGGCGTCGACGCCACCGGCGCCGGACCGGATCGAGATGATGGCCTCGCGGGCGTCGTACTCCCCCGAGAGCAGGGTGCGGACCTCGAGCTGCTCGACCTGCTTGATCAGCTTGGCGAGCTCCTTCTCGTTGGCCGCGGCGGCGTCCTCGTCACCCTCCTCGGCGGCGAGCTCCGCCATCATGCCGAGGTCCTCGAGCCGGTCCTGCAGGGACATGTAGCGATCGAGGGTGCCCTGGAGGAACGAGAGCCGAGCGGTGACCCGCTGTGCGTTCTCCTGGTCGTTCCACAGGTCCGGGACCGCGACCTGCTCGCCGAGGTCCGCGATCTCGCGCCGCATCTCCTCGATGTCCATGACCGAACCGATGGTCTTCATCGTCGCCTGGAGCTGCTTGATCTCGGAGTCGTAATCGGTGGCTGCCACAAGAGCCAAGGTTACGTGCCCACAGGCGTGGGAGCGAAGACGGGCGGGCGGGTCAGCCCCGCGCGGCGGCCACCTGGCTGGGCCCGGCGCCGGGCCCGGCGCCGGCGAGCGTACGCCGCAGCGACTCGTGGGCCTGCTCGAAGACCGCGACGTGCTCGCTCACGTCGAGCTCGTCGAGCAACTCGAGGGAGGCGACCACCGCATCGACCTGCTGGTTGCCGGTCCCCTCGGCCGGGACCTCGTCGTCGTTCACGGCGTGCACCGTGCGGCCGAAGAGGGGGTTCACGAAGGACTCGCTCATGGCGGCAGGCTACCGGGGAGCCTCGACGCCATCGAGGACGACAGGCTGTCCGGCCTCGTCGAGATGGCGCCAGGCGGCAGCGGCCACCACCCGCCACCAGTCGGCAGTGCTGCCCTCGCCCGTGACGCTCAGTGCTCCGTCGCCGACGGCGGCGGTCCAACCGCCCAGAGTGGCGCCGGCCTCGGTCAGCTCCGGCGCCGGCTGCGCCTCGGCCAGTGCGCCGAGGTCTGGAGAGACATAGGTCGGCCGCTCCTGCGGACGCGCACGCACCAGCTCCTCGAGCCCGCTGACCCCGGTGAGCACGAGCAGGCTGTCCCAGCCCATCGTCACCGCGCCCTCGATGTCCGTGTCGAGGCGGTCGCCCACCACCAGCGGACGCTCACCACCGACCCGGGTGAGGGTCTCCTCGAACAGTGGGGACATCGGCTTGCCCGCCACCTGCGGTTCCCGGCCGGCGAACTCGGCCACCAGGCGCACCACGGCACCGTTGCCCGGGCTCACGCCCGCGCTGGTGGGGATGGTCATGTCGGTGTTGCTCGCCACCCACGGCAGCCCGGAGCGCACCAGGGTCGCGCCCTGCATCACCCGGCGCCAGGGCATGTCGGGGCCGTAGCCCTGAACAACAGCAGCCACGTCGTCGGAGACCTCGGTGACCGGCACCAGGCCGCGCTCGCGCAGCGCCTGCTCCAGCCCCTCGGCTCCGATCAGGAAGACCTTGCTCCCCTCCGGCAGCTGCCTGGACAGCAGCCGTGCCGCGGCCTGGGCGCTGGTCACGACGTCCTCGTCGCGTGCGTCGACCCCGAGCTCACGCAGGTGCTCCCCCACCGTGCCCGGAGGACGGGCGGCATTGTTGGTCACGAAGGCCAGGTGCATCCCGTTGGACTGCGCCTTGTTCAGCGCCGTCGGTGCACCCTCGACCGCATCCGCCCCGAGGTACACCACCCCGTCGAGGTCGAGCACTGCCACGTCGTACGCCGCGGACAGCGGCTCGTTGGTGCGGCCGAGACCGCTCATGACTCCGCTTCGAGCTTCTTCTCGAGCTCGGCAGCCCGCTCGCCGGCATCGGTGATGCCCTCGGCGTCGACGGCCTCGGTGCGGTGGAACCACGCCAGCGCGTCGGTGGGACGGCCGGCTTCGATCAGGGTGTCGGCGTAGGCGTAGCGCAGCCGGGCGACCCAGGGCTCACGGGACTTGGAGTTGATGTGCGAGGTCTCCAGCGTGCGCAGCGCGGCGTCGATCTCGCCCCGGTCGCGCCTGGCGCCGGCCTCGACGATGGTGAGCTCGGCCAGGAGCGCGTGCGAGAGCTTCTCCTTGGGTGCGTTGCGCACCAGTGCGAGCGCGCGGTCCGGACGGCCCAGGGCTCGTTCGCAGTCGGCCATCATCGCGACGTAGTCCTGGACACCGTTCATCCGCTTGGCGGCACGCAGCTCGGCCAGCGCCTCGGTGTACTCCCCCGCGGCGTAGGCGGCCTCGCCGACTGCCTCGCGCACGATCGCCAGCCGGCTCGCGCGGGCGCGGGCAGCCAGGGTGTGCTGGTAGGCGGTCTTCGGGTCGGAGTCGATCAGCTGGCCGGCCGCCACGAGGTGACGGGCCACCCGCTGGGCGAGCTTGTCGGGAAGCGACTGGAGCTGCGCCTGCAGGGACCGGTCGAGCTCCTTGCCGGTGATCTCCTCGGGCAACGGCGGGCCGTCGTACTTCGCCTGGCTCTCGCTGCGGTCCTCCGCGGAGCGCTCGCCGCTGCGGGGACGGCTGAAGTCGCGCTTGGGGGCGTCCCTGCGCTGACCTTCGCGGTCGAAGCCCTTGGTCTTGTCCCGGCCTGAGCCGGTGGAGCGGGAGGACGAGCCCGACGAGGAGCCCGGACGACCACCCGTACGCGGCTTGCGGGGATTGCGGTCCTGGGGCATGGGGTTCTCCTACTAAAACTGTTCGCTTCAATGGTAACTGGTTGGAAAATGACTAAGGGCCGCCCCAGATGGGGCGGCCCTTAGAAAGAATATGTCCGGCGACGTCCTACTCTCCCACAACCT